>CAYNHE010000015.1:0-23474 GCA_964397215.1 uncultured Candidatus Saccharibacteria bacterium | reverse complement strand
AGTCCTACGTCCTTCATCGGTATTGATTGTCAAGGCATCCACTATTAGTGCCCTTCTGTACCTTTTTATGCATTGACTTAACTAGTAATCGAAATTTGAATTCAACTACTAGACCGTCTTACAATTCTAATCGTTGTCTCAAATTGTTAAACTCGAAATCCGTTCGGAAGCCACACAATATTCCAGATTAATAAATCTGTTGTACCAGTGATAGTTTCCTCGCTTTCTATCTTTCTTCCAGAGGTTGCTCTTCGCAACTTGTTTAACTGTTACTCAGTATAGCGCACCAACTTACGAAAGTCAACACCTTTTTTGAAGATTTTTCGACTTTTTTATAAAAATCGGTGGTTTCGATTAAATAACAGAGGTAAAGCCAGCATCAAGTTAACTGCTTTACATAGTTTCTTCAGAGGTAGAACTTTAACCTTAAGTGGTATATTCTACATGATTTTGACATTTTTATTTCGACAAAGGTTATAACTTTGCTAACCTTATACTTCCATTGTAGCACACCTTACGATAAAAGTCAATACCTTTTATGGATAATTCCGTGGGATATGTCAAATTAATAAATGATGCTGAATATGCGTCTGACGAATAGCTGAGGTGCCCACACAAAAAACGCCCACACCTACTCCCTATTGCTAGGTTTTGGTGTGGGGTGGGTCAGTTAGTTGTTTAATTCTGCAAGAATTACATCGGCACCAATCATAGAGTTGACATCATCCATATTTAAATTATAGTGTCTAAAACTCGCTTCACTAGGGAGTCCGTTTTGCTTACAGAGGTCGCGTTTTTTTAATCTCCGACCAACCTTACGCACATAGTCTTGCATCAGTTGCTTCTCTTTTTCCAACAAATGCGGCGTTCCATCTGGCAATATCTGAAAGATGAAGCGACGTTTTTTTGGTTCTTTAGTTCTGCGAAGAGTACACACTTGAATCCCCATACCTAATAAAATCTTATCTACCTCACAGATTTCATAAAGTTTTTGAAGATTTCCGACCCTTGTACGTATGCAGGAGTATGTGGGGAGATATTCACAATTGTCGATCTCACGCATAGTAGGCCTATGCCTTAATTCTCCCGTAAGTCGTTTAATGCCCGTAAGAATATATTCCCTACTTACCCGAATACTTGATGGACCAGTTCCCTTACGACTTTCAAGTTTACCGTTCTCCGTCAATATCTCCAACTCATCTTCTGAGGAGCAGCATAACTCAAGTGCTTTACTACGCACATTATGTATGGTTTTAAAGCGTTTCAAGAAGAATCCTGAACTTTTAAGTTTTTTGTTCTGGTCTATCTCGACAACCGTAAGCCAGTGCATAGCTATAAGGCTTTCCTCATAGTATAGACTGAGATGGTATTTCGCTACTTCATCGCATTCATCTTCCGAAAGCGTATTGCCACTTAAATCAATCAATTTTAAACCTGTGATTCTGGATACATCCGCCCATTGGTTTACTCCTAGTGCTCGCAGGATAGTGCTACTCCATGGTAGTTCTGGGTTGCCATCAAAGAAACTGCGACGAGGAAGTAAACCGTCAATTGAATTCTCTTTCAGCAGTTGAATGGCATGTTCGGACGACAGACTAGAGAAAGGTGTCAAACCAGCAAGATCAATCGCACTATTAAAACTACCGCAACGACGTATAATTGTCTGAATACTAGGCGCACCGTCATAAGTCCTCAAATCACTAATGTGTGGGTTTCTGCCTAATTCTATACTAAGTCTCTGCAGAAAACCGATAATACTATCGATGTCCCAATATTGTTTACTAAGAAGTTCTACAATATCCACCATCTTCGTCTTAAACTCCGGCGTAGCAATATTCAACGTGAACTTTTCGCGCGAGTCAGCATCGCCGGCTCCGTGAGGATACTCAGTATTGCTGATTTTGCCATGATGCCCGTTGATATCCTGCTCTAACTCCAGAGTCATCTGAAGACGTTCACAGTTGCCGACGAAGTCCAATACCTTCACTATCTCTTTACCAGGGAATAGACGCGTGCCTCGCCCAAGCTGCTGGAAAAAGATATTTTCCGACCAGGTATCACGCAAGAATACAATCACATTAGCATCCGGCACGTCAATCCCCTCGTTCAGCATCTGAATAGAAAGGATTGTGCGAATTTTGCCTTCACGGAACGCCTCAAGCGCTGCGCCGTTAGCCAGCCGACTCTGCCGGTTATGGACTAGCACAGCATCATCGCCCATGATTTTAGCGATCTTACGGGCGTGCTCGATGGTTTTACAGAAAATCAGCGTCTTGGGATCTTGCTGTTCGGCAGAATATTTCCGAATTAGACGCACAATCTCCTCGTCGCGCTTCGGTACAAAAATCGTGCGGTTGAGCTGCGCGATAGACATTTTCTCGTTACCATTGAGATATTCGTCCAATTTTTCCTGCGATATATCATCGAGTACTAATTGATAATCACAAGGGCAGGTCAGACCGCGCTGAGTCGCAGCCACGTAATCCAATTCGTAAACTGGTGCGCCATAAATTTCCTCAATGTTTTGACCGTCTAAACGATCTGGTGTCGCTGTTAGTCCAAGCAGAAAATCCGGCTCGAAATAACGAATGGTGGGAAAATAGGTACGCGCGTGACTATGATGCGCTTCGTCAACTACGATATAGCTAAACGCTCTTTTGTCGAACTCCTTACGATGTTCTTTCATGGTTTGAAACGTTGCAAAAAGAAAATCAGTCTGACGTGTGGTCTTTTCGACTCCAGTATACATACCATAACTATACTCGTCGCCGAAATACTCCTTATACTTTTCCTTAGACTGGCTAAGAATGGCTTCGGAATGGCAGAGAATTAAAATCCTGCCAAACTCATGCTCAGCAAAGAATTGCTCCAGTGCAAAAGCCGAAGTTAAAGTCTTACCCAAACCACTAGCCATGACCACTAAGGCGCGCTTCTTGCCCTCAGAAACGACATCATCCAAAGCCTTTAAGCATTCCTCCTGATAGTCTCTTGCTTTGATTCTACTCATAGAATTCCCTCCTTGTTCTATTTTCATGCAACTAACTTCTTAAACTACACGATTTAGACACGCCATTCTAGAGCCAACTAGTTGGCTCTATTTAGCTCAGCTAAATACGATTTTTGCATGAGGAATGAATCCCCATACTTCCATTGTAGCATATTTTTATTAAAAAGTCAATAGGAGAATGGTTTCTTCGGGGTTGCTCTACAATGTAGATAACTACTTTATTCTATTGTTTTGACTTGTTATCCTTAATCCTCTACCACCGGTTTACAAAATTCGTAAACTTTCACCAAATCCATTGGCGCGACCAGACCCTTTTCGACATTCCCCAGAACGTGCAAAATACGGTCTTTACCGCGCAATTGATTGCCAAGAGCAGCTGCTTCATCGTAGGTGAACCAGCGAGCGTCGAGAATTTCACTGTGATCAACGGTTACTTCGCCTCCAAGCACTCGCGTCGTAAACATAATCAGAGCGAAGGCTTCACCGGGAAAGAGATGGGTGCCAATTTGGCAGACGCCAGTTAGTTCGACATCGAGGCCAGTTTCTTCTTTAACCTCGCGGATAGCGGCCTCTGTGAGCAGCTCATCGGGTTCAACGTGGCCAGACGGCACGTTCCAGAGGCCGCGAAACTTACGCTGCGCCTCTTGTACAAGAAGATATTTGCCGTCTTTTTCGATTACTCCGCCGGCAATAATCGGCATAATTATTGCTCCTCCGCGAGAGCGGTAAGTTTATTCGTAACAGCCGCAGTGTCAGTTTCAATCAATTGGATCTTGGCGTCAATTTCGATGTGAGCCATTTTAAGATCACGCGCAATAATCGGATCATCCTGCATCGGATCAAAGAAATCGTAGAATTTTATGGCGTCGACTGGATTTGCCAGCGTGCGCCCAGTGAGACAGATGTAATCAGCGATGGTTTTTTCGCCAGTCAACTCGATGACGTACTGCCAGTGGCCAAGTAGCCAGTCGAGCGCCTCAGAACGAGCGTAGTGATTACGCAAGAGATAAATATATAAATAGAGGTGATCCTGCGGACGCACAATCTTAGGCTGGTCGAGAAGTTCGAGCATTACTTTGAGGTTGGCAGGGTGTTCAGTATGGCTAGCCAGCACATAGAGCAAATCGGATTTAATCTCTGGATTCACGGCCATCTTATACTGCTTGAACAGTTCAGCAAAAACTTCATCTTCACGCAGTTTTAGCGCCGCAGCGAGAACCGCCACGCGCAACTCGGCGTCGATTTTTTCGACTGATTTATCGTATAAACTATTACATTTCTCAAGTGTCGCCTCGTCTTCAGCATAAATTGCCAGCCCGAGTAAGAGGGCTCGACGATTCAAGGTATCACTTTCTTCAATCGTGCCATAGTCGATAGCCGCAAATAATTCCGAAAAAGTCTCCCTGAGCACTTGTTTGTACATCTTCGCGTTATCTGAATCTGGTGGACAGAAAAGTTTCAGGTCACTCACAATAGTGCCAAAAATCGTCCACGCCGCCGCATCGTCTTCTGCTTTAAAAATCGGCAAAAGGTCAAGAAGTGAAGCCGACGCCACTGCCTCGGTTTTAGCGAGCATCATACGGTCAATCAGAACACGCAGTTTCTCAGCCTCACTAAGATTCGAGAACTGGTCAAGTTTGTTCTTATACTCTTGCTGATCCAAATTAATCAAATAATGCCCCGACATGTCGTCCATCACCTCTGGTAGTGGCCAGTGCGAGTCGTCGGTCTGACCAGTAATCATGAACCGACGTTGCTTGGTATGATGATCGTATAATTCTGGATAACCTGACTGCGAAATCCAGGCATGCATAAACTCTTTGACATTGAAATTCGCGTAAGGCTGCAGAGCCTCCCAGAGGTTGTCACCAATTGTGTTCTGATATTGGTGCTTAGCGAAATAATCTTTGATACCCTGGTCGAATTTTTCCTCGCCCATCTCACGAATTAGCATATAAATCAGGCGTGCGCCCTTAGCATAAACAATCGCACCGTCAAAAAGCGTGGCGATTTCGGCTGGATCATTCACGGCTTGTTTGACAGATTGCACTCCTGGGATGGCATCACGTTTGAGTGCCGACAAGCAACTGCCAGTGAAGAAATCTTGCCAAATCTTGAACTCTGGATATAGGGCATCCGCCGCATAATATTCCATGACGCTAGCAAAAGATTCGTTCAGCCACAAATCATCCCACCAAGCCATAGTCACCAGATTACCAAACCACTGGTGTGAGAGTTCGTGCGTCACGGTTGTGGTGACGGATTTTTTGACATCCAGCGAAGAATCTGGCGCGGCTAGTAAACAACTTTCGCGATAAGTTACTAATCCCCAGTTCTCCATAGCACCTGCCTCAAAATCCGGCAAGGCTACCTGATCTAATTTAGGCAGAGGATAATCTGTAGCAAATTTCTCATTGTAATACTCGAGCGAGCGAATCGCAACTTCGTTGGCAAAATGTAGTGCTAAAGGATCCTGGTTAAGCGCGCAATACGAGGCTACTTCCGTTCCCTGTTTCGTAGCACCACGCACGACGTGAAATTTGCCCACCGTCCAAGCAAGTAAGTAAGTCGACATCCATGGCGTCGTGTCAAAGAGAAAATGTCCGTCATCGTCATTCAAGAGTGGCATGTTAGAAATCACCATATCGCCGTCTTCGAGATCAAGGATCTCAAAATCAAGATCGAACGTCGCCTTGGCGGCTGGTTCATCAATACAAGGAAACGCTTCCCTGGCGTAGTGCGACTCAAATTGAGTGGTCGCGATGCGCTCCTCGTGCCCCTCATATTCGTAAGTCGAAAGATAGCAGCCCTCCATATTCTCATTAAGTTTGGTAGAATATTCAACTACGATTTCGGTTTTCAACCCCTTCAGAGCTGGGTCAAGCGGAATCTCAAGAGTCTGGCCATCATAGCGAAACTCGGCAGGCTCTGTTTCCATGTCATCATCCACTCTATACCAAACATCCTGAATCTGCATATCCACCGCGTGCAGTTTAATCGTTTCCTCGCGTACTTCGCCGAGGATTTTCACCTCGCCAGCCAGCGTGCCAGCCTTGCGGTCAATTTTGAGATTTAGTTGATAGTTCTCTGGGATAAAGTAGTTGATTAATCTTTCCATATCTTTATTATACACTACTCTTGACCGTAACAGGTGGATTTGAGATGGATTTTGCCTAAGTATGTTTTTGCGAAGAGAAATGATTCTATTGCAAATTTCATAATGCTTATGTTTATCTATTGACTTTTCTGCAGATTCGTGCTAGTATAGAGATAGACCACCCGGATGGTTTTATCTGTAGTGGAAAGACGACTATTTCAAACAAGCATTTTGATAACAAGGAGGGAAATTATGTGTTTGAAGAGAATTTTTTGTTTTAGCAAATTACAAAGCGAAATCAGCCGTAAGCAACGAGTGCTGCGTGGTCTGATTGGCGAGGATGAAGAACTACTGAAGGATTCCTGCATAAGTGAAGAGTTGCTAAATTTTAGTCCTTACCACGATGAGTACAGATCTTGGGCAACTAGTGCTACATCCAAGCAACTTAGTGATGCAATCGACAGAGTAGAACAGACTATCGCTAGGCGATGGAGAGAATTTCAAAGCCAAGAAGGTTATCTGGCGAGACAGTTAGTTGCAAAATTGATTGATTCTTCACTCCTAACCGAAAATGATTCTGGGCGCCAGACCAGTGAAGTAATCTATCACCGTTTGCTGCCAGGAATCTCGCTGGGATACAAGAAAAATATCCAAAGCGTACTTACACTCTGCCTAGTCACGAAGGCCCTTGAGGATTGGTTAGGCAAAATTAGCAAAAAGGCGGCCAAACAACTCGAGAAAAATCCCAACGCCTTATTGGAGCCGGTACTAACTGAATTGCTGACTAAGGAGCGTGCTGGGGTCTTGGCGGTCGTGAGTCGTTCTGGCGATTCGTTAACCGAGGCAGCGGGTCTGGTGCCTCTTGTCGTCGACCTGATTCCGAAGATTTTCGAAAAGCAGGGCTGGACTCAGGAACGGTCAGGATTAACTGAGGAAGACTTATTCCACAGCACTAAAGAAAACCCTACCGACGCGAGTCAATCACCTACTACAGAACAAGCGCCCATCACCGAGGGTATGACAGCAGAAACTTTCGCTAACGCGGTGCAGACGGAGGGTTGAGGCGAACCAAACTATGTTCAACGCCGAAATACGTCGCCTGGGAGTTATACTTCTCTGGGTTGTGTTTAATTCCAAGCCATAAGGCTACGTGTACTTTTAGTGCTAAAGGTGTGGTGGATTAGTTAGTAATAATCCACCACACCGCAAATTCTCCTCGCTTAGGTCGGGGATTTTTGTTGACATAAATAGGGGTTTTACTTTTTTCAGAAAGTGGTATAATAAGTAGTGTTATCGAGTGGATTTTGGTTGTTTAATCACCAAAACGTATCAAGGTAACGTCAGATTAATGGGTCGGTAGCTCAGCCGGTTAGAGCATCTGCCTCTTAAGCAGAGTGTCGTGGGTTCGAGCCCCACCCGACTCACCAAGCAAATAAGTAGAACTTTGGTTCTACTTATTTGCTTTTTATGGGTATAGAGTGGGGCGAGAACCCGAAGCGCGTCAGCGCTGGGTTCGACACGCAGGAGCGGCTGTAGGACAGAAAGAAAGTTTACTTTCTTCCTGGACGCTGCGACTGTGGGAAGAAATTGCGGAACAATTTCTGAGCCCCACCCGACTCACCAAAATTTCGAGAGAAGAAAAAGAAAGCCACTAGGCGCTTATTTTTCTTCTTGAGAAATTGCCGGTGAGGGATGGCGAACTGCGACGATAGGAGCGTTTTGCGCTAGCAAAACAAAATTGCTAAAGCAATTTTAGTGCGCCAGTTCACCATAGAAAATACCAGAGCATTAGTTCTGGTATTTTCTATGGTATGCCCGACACGGAACTTCAATTCGCTTCGCTCATCTCAGCGACGGAGCGTCGCCTCAAAAGAAGTCAACTATAGTTGACTTCTTTACTCGTCTCCTACCGTCTACGAACGTCTTTTTATAAAAAGACGTTCGCTCCGTGTCTCCAGAAAACATAACACCAGAGCAAAATGTGGAATTATATAATTCCACATTTTGCTCTGGTATGCCCGACACGGATCGAACGTGCGACACCCAGTTCCGGAAACTGGTGCTCTATCCACTGAGCTACGGGCACAAAATTGTATTATATATTTGTACATACCGCTCCAATTGGAGTGTTTACTATTTGCACCACACCGCTCAGCGGATAGGCGCAAAGCGCTCTGTATCTTATCTACTCGGCGACAAGCGCCTCGGACAGACTGAGCTACGGGCACGCAAAATTTTGTACTCTCTGCGCAGAATAATTATACCACAACGCTGCGATTTTATCATCTTTTGCTCAATAGCAAATACTTAGAACTCAATGGTGGCCTCTACGGCAAAATGATCGGAAACCAGTTCGGGACGAACAGTGAAGTCCGAGGCTTTGATTTTATCATTGAGCAAAATATGGTCGCAGGCGACTTTGCCATCGTATTTGAGACCGGAGAGCGTGTTATCAATCTTGTGCTCGGCCGTTAAATCAGTCAAAAAATCCAGCGGTCGCATGGCCGGCGAATTGTATTCGATATTCAGATCTCCGCACATTACCAATGGAAATTCCGCCGCTAGTGGTTTCACGAAATCAGCAACGTTTTGCATGGATTTAACACTGTCTTCGTTGCCAAGAGGGTTCGGCTGCCAATAGCCGTGGTGATTGATAACAATTAGACCATTCTCCAGTCGCGCCATCTGAAAATTCCAAGCGTCTTGCACGGTTTGGCCCAGGATGGCGTTCTGCAAGAAACTGCCCGAAGCAAATTCACTCTGCGTCCCAGCAAAAGGAGTTCGACTTAAGATGAGGTTCCCGACTTGTGCTTCGCCATTTGCCATTTTGTAGCTGAAATTTGGCGAAAAGAAATGGTACGGCATGCCGCTCGCCTTAATAATTCGCGCAGCGTCGAAACAAAGTCGCCCCAAATGTTCCGCGCAATCTTCTGAAAACATCACTTCTTGCATACAAATAATGTCAAAATGGTTCTGGGCAAGAAACCGTTGGAGATTGCCTTCGATTTTGCCTAGCCAAACGTTGAGCTGGAGGATTTTTTGCGTAGTCATACCTTGATTATAACATAGCAAGCACCAAAAAGTCCCCAGATTACTCTAGGGACTTTTAGACCTCAAGTGGTGCGGTCAAACTTTACTTACGCAACTGACGACGGCTGACTACGTAGTAACCAGCAGCGGTTGCGATTGAGCCGGTAGCAATCACACCACCTGCAATTGCCTCTGGACCAGTGTTAGGAAGTTTAGTCGGTTTTTCTGGCTCTTCTGGGGTTGGTTCTGGAGTTGGTTCAGGATTGACACATTCTTTCATAACATGAACAGTAGCACTATCCTGTTTGTTGGTGTAACCGACACCAGCGTGTACCCAGTTGTTGAGCGAGTTTGCACCACAAGCCAAACTGTTGTCTACTACTTCGGCAGTAAGCCTGACGTAAGCAGCTGCGTTTGGACCATAGTGACCAATTTTAATACCATTATCTACCAAGTTGTCCTCAGCAATCGTGAGACCATTTGGATAGTTGGAGTTCTTAATGAAAGTTGAGCCTTTAACATACTTCAAGTTGGTTGGCAAAATATCCTTAAGAACAACGTTGTTCTGGACGAACTCGCTAGTATTGCGATAAGTTAGCAAGAAGTCAACCTTATCACCAACTTTAGCTTCTACAGCTTTGTGCCAAGATTTATCTTCACTATCGTGGAGACGAACTTCTTTCTCAACAAAGAAGTCATAGTCAAAGACCGCTTTCACTTGAATAGTTACGAAGTTATCGAACTGGTAACAACCAGGGACACGACCATCAAGAGCGTCGTAACCAATAGGAGTACCGTTAACAGTGTTCACAGCTTCGTTAGGAAGTTTAACACCACCGTTCTTACCGATACCGTTGTTCTCCAAGAGAGCAGAACCGTAAACATATTCCAAATGGAATGGGTTGCCAGTGTTGCTCTTGAAGTTGACGTAGTCAAGGTAAGAGTCGTATTCACCGCTTGTAGTGCGAATAAAACCATTTACCGTGACGGTTTCAGCAGATTCTGAAGGCACGTGGAATGCGACCCTCACGTTCTCTGCAGTACCAGCATCAGAGTTCTTGCGCTCTTCGGCAGTTGGGTTCTCAGCGTCGGTAACACCGTATGGGTTGTTGTTGTGGACATAAAGACGTACGATGTAAGTCTTACCATCCTCAACGGTAATATCATTACCTTTCCAAACATTCTTACCAGCTACGCCTTCACAGCGACCATCGTTGCGGAGGACACACTCGCGAGCACCAACGAAGTTGAACTCGTGACCGATTACGCTATCACTGATAGAGTTGAAGACAATTTTATTTGGTGCCCAACCATCAGGATCATTTGGGTTATTTAGATATTTGTTGTATGCTTCGTTAATTTTTGCTTTGGTGTATTCATCGCGCTTAGGAGCATAAGCCTGAGCAAGCGATGGAATTGCTACGTTAGCAATAGTAGCAAGACCTGCCACTACCGCAAGAGTAGCCTTAAATGCTTTTTTCATAATAATCTCCTTTAAGATTAATTATTAATTATTAATTATTAATTATTAATTATTAATTATTAATTATTAATTATTTATTATCCGTTAATTAAACTAATATATTGCTTAAAGTTAATATTTACTGGTCCATTTTGTTAAAATCCACCTTTCAACCGAATCGTCTCAAACACTATTTTGCGTAATCTCGGCTCTCCGGAGCAGACAAATGTCCGCTCCGAAAGAATAAACTGCGAGATAAATAGATTGCTGGGTCTACATCCCTCCTTTTCCAGTGTCACCGGTATTCACGTTCTGATTATTACCGGCCTCTGTGTTGGCTGCCTTATCTTCCGCCTTTTCTCCCTCAGGCTCCTGTTTGTTGTTGTCATCAACCTTGCCGACCTCTTGACTCACACCCTGCTCTTTTTCCTTCTCAAGGTTCTTTGCGGCTTCTCTACGAGCGGCCTCCTCAGCTTCTTTGCGAGCAGCTTCTTCAGCTTCTTTTCGAGCAGCCTCTTCTGCTTCTTTTCGGGCAGCCTCTTCTGCTTCTTTTCGGGCAGCCTCTTCGGCTTCTTTCCTCAGAGCATCTTCAGCGGCCTGCTGATCCTGCTCAGATCCTTTGTCGTCTCCCTGCTGGTTCGAACCAGTTCCCTGATCGCTCACTCCGTCATTGTTGGTAGAGAACTGAGAATCCTTACCCTCCTCGTGCTGTTCCGGAGGAGGAGTCGGGGGGGTAGTGGGAGGTGTAGTCGGAGGAGTGGTGGGAGGTGTAGTCGGCTGCACAGTGGGTTGTGACGTATTAGTGGACGTCTGAATCACCTGCGAAGTCGCCTTAGGCGTCGACTTGGGAGTCGACTTGGGAGTCGACTGAGCAACTGGCGTAGGCGTGGGCTTCTCGTCGGGCGTAGAGCGTTTTTCAAAAACGTAAGTCTCTGCACGACGATCGTGCTCGTCTACGCCAAACATTCCAGCCGTCTTACCGTACTTAGTCTGGGTATAGAAAATCCCAGCCCGTTCGGTAACCTGATTCTTAGGGTCAGTTTCCTCGTAGCATCGCCGTTCCAAGTCCTCGCCGGAGTTCTTCATGGGCCAGTTTGTCTTGCTGGTCCACTGATGCACACCATCCCACGTGCAGCATTCCAAAATATTAGCTGCATTGGTTGCGAACCGGAAATAATCGTTCGCTGTGGGCTGCATCCAACCCGGCTGCCCGTCATGACCACTGGGATACTCGAAAAATATCGTAAACCCAGGGTATTTGTCGTCCTCATCGGGCGTAAACGCCTTATCTACCAACGGAAGGTATTCCTTAGAAATCCATTCGTTGTTGGTAGAGAACGCCGGCATGGTGTTCCACATCCTCAGGTATGCATCCAACACGATTGGCTTCGTTAAGAAGTCGACCGTAAGGTTGAACCTGTAGAACAGCTCGATAGGGTCATCGGTCTGATAAGCCATCTGCTTAAACATCTCGTTGACCTGCTTCTTCTGTTCATCGTCCAGCTTCTCCGAATACAGTGCGGACCACTCATCCATCTTAGCGCGCAGTTCTTCAACTGACACGTTACTCATGGATAAGTCGACCTTACCGTTGTTGGCATGGTCGAAACCCATCTGACCCATCAGCCACGGCGTCTGAAACCAGATAGGAAAGTCCACCGCATCCTGAAACTCGCGCCCCAAGGAATATTTCATGGCCTCCATTCTGTAACGGTCCGCAACGGAATAATTCGCGCGGTCCAGCCAAGATGTAATCCAGCCATACTTGGCCTGACGCATCTCGTCAGCGAAGTCGTCAACATTGGGTAGAATACCCTTGTCGTCAACCTGCGCGCCTTCAGATAACTGCTGGCTTTCAAAGCCACCGCCGGTCGTTCCTGACGTCACAATCAGGTTCATCACCTGCGGTTCGTCAAGGTCCGGAGACCCGGCAGTTCCCGTAGCTGCGTTAGCCTGCCCTAAGGGGCTTAATGCAGACACCACTGCGACAATGATCGCCAGCGCTATACAGAGCGCGGACGCTGCCCCAGAGGCACGCACCCATTTCTTGGGTTTTTTCTGCTTGAACAGTAAGACTGAGCTTACTGCCAAAACCAGTGCCAAAACGGCACATGGTACGATAAAATAATACTTACTCATAACTCTTCCCTCCTTTTTTATTCAATGAGTGTGTATTATCGGTAACTTTGGCTAGATCGATAGAGCGGTTAGCTCTAATACTACTAACCGCGACGATTTCGCCGCATCTATATTGAATCTATTTTATCTATAACAGATACGCATTCTGGCCTAATGCCTGTAAGGCAACGAATGTTTGTCTAATTTGATAAATCATGGCCATAATCGTATCTGAGACGATTCGGTTGTCAATGGACCTCTATACGATCATGCTTAGCGCATGCCGCACCGACTGTTTCCATTGTAGCACACATACCTTCAAAAGTCAATAGTTTTATCATAATTATACATGAGCGCAATGAATAAAAGTTACCTCTGTTATTTTTGACAATATTTAACGATATTTTATAGAATTACGATTTTGCTTAAAATTATACCTGTTATGGTTTTTATTATTTTTATGGTTTTTGTGTTATAAAATGGAATTTTGCGTAGATTTTGCACGAATTTTGGCGTGGTTTGGCGTAGATTTTTTGCCAAAATTTACACAAATTACTTGCTTTATATTATAATTTATTGTGTAAAATACGGTGTATTTTAGTAGATTTTGCAATGTTTTTGGTATTTTGCAATGATAGTTTTGGTGGTTTTGGCGATTTTGCAAGAGGTTTAGCCATGGATTTGGCCAAAATTGGTGTTTTTGGGCCAAGAAAAACTCCCCTAAGGTGGTCCTTAGAGGAGTAAGATGTGCTAATAGAAATGTGAATTCTGGTAAGTTGCGATGAATTTCGGTAAATCAGGCAAGAGTTATCGCAATTAAGGCTCGGCAACTACTGGTAAATATTGCTGTTTTAGCGGTTTTGGTTACCATTCTGCTGGCTGTTACCCTGCTGCTGGCTACCTTTTTTCTGACCGTTATTCTGGCCATTATTCCGCTGCTGGTTGTTACCCTTGCGATTGCCGCCTTTCCGGTTATTATCGTTCTGGCTGTTCTGGTTATTGCCATTTTGGCCGTTTTGACCGTTACCTTTTCGGCTGTTCTGGCCGTTACCTTTCTTGGAGCCTTTGAACTGACCACGAGAGCCGGATTTTGCCTGCCGGTTAATAGTAGTTTTGATATTTTCATCGGCTGCGGCCACCATAGCCTTCCAGACAAAGTCATCCTGAGCCGCGATGTCATTCTCGGCTTCGTCTTCGTCGGCGGCTTTGCCACCTCGCTGCTTGTTACCTTTGTCGGTCTCGTCGGCGCCAGAAGTGGTTTCGCCGAAACTCTCAGCCGTTTCCCCAGATGATTCTGCGGTGTCCGGTTCCTTTTTCAGTTCTTCAGAGTGCTGACGGCAATATTCTTCCAAATCGATTGCCTCAAAATCACTCTTCATCTGACCGACAAACTCCATCAACAGTTGCAGCTGTTCCTTTGACAGAGATCCGCCTTTCTTGGTAATGAAATTTTTCACCGAATTTCGCAATTCCTTGGTTAAAAGATGTTTGCGGAAATCCTGCAGCTTTTCTTTACCAAACAGATGCGCCAGAATCCGTCGATACTTGTACGGGATGTTATCCGGGTGGAACAGGTTATACGCCTGCGCATCCGTCAAATTCATCTTGTACAAAATATAATTCAGAATGGTCTTAGGCATCCGGTCAATGATTTCCTGCAGCAGCACGTATTTCTGCCATTCTTCAGGATGGGCGTTTTTAATCGCATTGAGCGAAATCACGAACGCCATTATCGTCTGCTCGTACAGCCTCCGGAAGGTCTTGATCTGGTCCCAAACGTTCTGATTAGCCAGACATTTGATTAGATTCTGATAAGTCGGCTGTTCGAGATACGGACGGTCTTTGACCGGATTGGTCAACAGTGGGTCCGACCACACCATCGCGTCAGACTCTATGCCATCCCGGACTTCCTTGTCGTTCGAGATAGCTGGAGTTAACTGACCGCTAGGATCACGAATCAACAACATATTCTTCTCATCCCAGATCGTATCATCCCAGACGTCTACCGTTTCGCCAGTCTCGTGAAAAAAGTCTTGAGCGAAACTCCGCCGCTGACTCCGCGCCACATGGGCATCAACGAAATCCTGTAGGTCCAACTCATTATAAATCGTTAGACCATAGACTGGTACAAATGGAATAGTAATTTTGTTGCCAAGAACCCGATGACTCGAACCGATAAAATTCTCGTGCATCAGCATACGCAAAATATCTAAGTACTTTACGAATTTGCCAATGTCGCCATCTCTAGTCCAAACACCTCTGCTATCACTGATTCTGTAGACGCGCACCAGCTCACCGTTCTCAACTTGCTCGCGCAGTTGCTCGGCAGCAGCATCGGGTGAGTCTTCCTGAGCGATATTCTGGACATAGTCACAGAATTCTGCCCAAGCAAATCGCCTCGATGTTTGGTCAAGTCGACCGTTTTTCGGGAAACAATATTGCTCCTGCATCCTGACCGTGTTGTAGCAATATTTCTTGACGACCACGGTCTTCTGTTCGAAGTGATTTTTGTCGGTTTTTTCTAAAACATCAATCACTCCGTCCGGCCCTTCGGTCGGTAAAATGTCACGCGCCATCAGGTATGCAGTTTGCACAAGATTGTCGTGCCTCAATACGTACACCCTATCTTTCGATACGGGCCGGTCCAATGCCGCTTGTAATTCTTTTTTCAAACCCATATTTCTATTCCTCCTTTTAAGTTTCTTCCCTGTATTTTCGTTATTCTGTTACGAGTTAAGCTAGCATAGAATGCTCACCTAATCAATTCGTAACATCAAAAACATCCCAAATACAGCCTTTTGCAAGGCTCCTACTCTCATTGTAGCACACTTCTGCTCAAAAGTCAAGATGTAGGGTGGTGGTTGGAGAGTTTAGCAAGAACGAGTTGGCGTGTGGCGCGGAATTGCTGAGTAATGTACGGTTTGCTGGTTGGTGGCGTTTGGGCTGGTGGCGTTTGGGCTGGTGGCATTTATTTGGGTTAGTGACGTTTGGACTGGTGGCATTTATTTGGGTTAGTGGCAGCAAAAACGCACCAGCTTGACACCGGTGCGTTGTGATAATTTGCGAAATAGATTACATATTGATTTGGTCGTGTGGGTTAGTAGGATCAGCGTCTACCCCAGCCGCCTTTTGCCCAACTAGGGGTCTGAATATTGCCGTACCCCGAAATTTTGGGGAGATAACCGGTTCCGGCTACCATCGGGCTGACCGCGTCATTTTGGTTATTTTCCCGGCCATTCGTGCCTGGAAACTGGAAGACTTTAGCATCAGCGCCAGCGTTAACCACTTCGACGATGACGTCTGGTTGGTTGGCTTCTTCCAGAAATTTAGCCACGTTAGCCTCTTTGGGCCGTACGCAAGCACTAGGGTCATAACCATCGCGCAAGCCAGTAGCGACTATCGCAATAGAGGTGACGCTCCAGATAGATTTAATATCGTCAGGCGTACTGACATCTACGAGCTTAGCCCGTAAATAACCCAGCGCATAGTCCAGTTCTTCGGGGAATAACCCCAAATTGTGGGCAATAGCGCGATGCTTGAGCATTTGGTCTTCGAGAGCAACCGCTTCTCTTAAAGTCATGTTTTCCTGATCAGGATAGTTGACAATAAGCGCAGATTCTACCGTAGCCAATTTAACTTGATGCTGCAAGCATAACTGGTCCAAAGTTTCCTCGTCCACCTGATTTACGGTTTCTGATAGAGCGACCTGAGTGTTGGATGTCTTGACATGAAGCATAAAATCTTTCACGCTGTGAATGTTATGCTTAATCATGAAATCCATGACTTGCATTATCAGCTCAAGTACTCTGGCGGTTTCGGCGTCAAATACCGGCGGTTTGGTCAGGCTAGTGATGGGCGTCCGGTCCTCAAACGAAGCAGGAATTGCCTCAGCCTTAGATATAGCTTCAGTAGTGGTTTCGAGGTTCGTTTGTACTGTTTCGGCGGACGTCAGTTCTGCCTGTGCCGCGTATTCAACCCCTGTTTCTGACTGCGCTACTTCCTCGGCCTCATGATCCATTCTGAGCAAGGTTAGCAGTTCATCATCCCCTACCCATAACGGGTCAAAACCGGCTTCTTCGAGCTCGGCGTTCATCGTTGCGATGGTAGTCTGAGCTTTGCGGAACTCCTCGCCGGTGACATTATAGTTACTGAGGTGATTCGCCAGCGATGTTTGCTGGTCATCAGGGTCGTTCTTGGTCTGGTCGAAAATGTGAGTCACGGCTTCGCCAGTGTCTTTGCGACAGTCATCGACGATTTGTTCAATGCCATCTAACGGAGCGTTTTGCTCAAACGCCGCATCGATGGATTTAACGATTTCGCCGGTGTTACCAGAAACCACATCGGCCTCTGGCGTCTGCGGTGTCTCCGTCGGGTTATTGGTGTTGCTGGCCGAGTCGAGTTTAGCCGAGCTGAGATTAGCGGCGCTGGTTTTTGCCGCGTTAATCTTTGCCTCAGCCTGGTCAAGTTCGGCCTCGATTGTTTGCTGCTCGCTCTCCAGATGAAGATTTTCCTCTTCCTGAAGTGACGAGTCGCTATCCAAGTCAATCAGCTGCTCGTTGACCGACCGGAGCATTGCTTGCGTATTTTGACTTGCAACCGACGTTCTGAGAAAATTGTCTCGCGAAATCGGTTCAATCGCTCTTTCAGTTTCTTCGTCAGTCCACTCACCAGTCTCATCATCATCCGGATCATAATCACGGCTAAAAAGCAAAACGATGAATTCGAAGATGGAGTCGGACGAATCGCATGCATCACGGACTTTGAGCCAAAAGTGATGCCACGCCAGACATGGGCGCGAAATTTGATGTTTCCTGCCCTGAGGCTCTTTGGCGAGCGTTGCGTCGCTCGTGGCAGAGATGGCGGTTAAATCCGATTCGGCCGGAGTCTGACTTTGGTCAGTTTCTGCCAAGGCTACGGATTCGGGTGGCGTAGCGATAAGTGCCGGTGGCGTACCAGAAGTTCGTTCGGCGGACGCCACGTGTGTGCCAGTTGAAATTTGCACGCTGTGCAAGGGCTGACCATCGGGCGAAATAACTACCGTCTGGTTTTCCAAAGTGACTGCACTGATGACTTTCAGCGTCTTGACTTCGATTACCCCCACAAGCAAGGTGACCGCTAAAAGAAAGCCAAAAATGATTGGGGTCAGCACAAAAACGCTGTCAACCACCTCCCATAATACCATCATTTGTGGCGTGCCAGCCTGTGTGTCAAGTCCAGCATGGATTATTCTCGCAATTGCAGATCCTGTCCATAAAAATACCAGTACTGCTGCGAGCACCATGGCGATGGTAGCGTACCAGCCTGCTGCGCTCAAAAATGACGTTGTGGATCTTTTTCCTTCTCCCATATTGTTATCCCTCCTAATATATTATTTAATATGGTTACATAATCTATTTAAAAATGTTAAATTTACTTTAGACATGCAAAAAAATGCAAACCTAACATGTGCTGCCATTATACCATATAAACTCAAATTATACAATGCTTTTAGCACAAAATGGCGGAACTTTTGGAGAGTCTGGGGACTTTGGTGAGTTTGGGTGGGTTTCGACGAGTCTTGATTGGTTTTAGTGAGTTCCAGTGGGTTTCGGCCTGCCAATTAGTTTTGGTGAGTTTCGGGTAGGTTTTGGCTCTCCAATTAGTTTCGACGAGTTTTGGCCTTCCAATTAGGAGAAAACGTGCTATAATAAGTGCAGACTTGGTGGGATTAGCTCAGATGGTTAGAGCGTCTGATTGTGGTCCAGAAGGTCACTGGTTCGATCCCAGTATCCCACCCCATATTGTTCAAATTAGCGCCGTTAGGTGCTTTTTTGATAATGTTTATAGAGAAGAGAGGGCTAATTTCGCTGGTTCCACACTTTTTGTGCTTGAGGTCGAAGAAAATGCCTTTTGGAAAAATCATCTTCTGAATGGCTTGTCTTGTCTCTAAGTCGCCATCACGCCAAAGTTTGGTAGGGTTTTTCATAAAGTTGCAGACATACTCAATGTCGGCCTCACGAAGGAGCTGAATTTGTTTTAGTTTTTCTAGCTCTTCCTCGACTTTGCGACGGTCTTCATCATAAGATTTTAGAACTTCCTGCTTATCTTCCTTGCAGCAATCATCATCCTTGAGCATTTTCTTGTATGCGTTGATTTTATCGTCTCTAATCTCTTTGCTCTTTAATTCAAGGCTATCAATCTGCTTATTGATATTACCTAGTTCTTTCAGCGCTGTGCGCTTGACTACCTCCTTAAAGAGTTTAATAGTGCCTTCCTCGGGCGTAATTTGTTTAAGGTAATCTTCAAAAGTTTGGTGAACTTCTGAGGCTGACGCTGAGCCGTGCCCTTTGCATTTACAGCTATAACGTGGCGTGCGTTTGCCTGAACCGCTTGTAGGGGCGCTAGAGCGCAAATATGGAAGTTTGCCTTTCGTAAATCTTACTTCTCTTTCTTCGTCCGTCATTTCAGCTCCGCAGATGGCACAACAGATGGTTTTATGGAGAGGGTATAGCGAATTATCGCTCTCCTCGTGGGGTCGAGAATTACGTCTGAGGACCCTTTGGTTCTTTTCGTAAACTTCTAGCGAGATGAGCCCATCGAAGTTCATTTTAACGAGTTCATTTTTTGTCATCGTATCAGAACTGTGCCAACCTGCATAGACTGGTTTGACTAAAATACCATCGAGGGTGGTTTTCGGCAATAGCTTACCTTTGCGGCTGCGTATCTCCATCTTATGAGCAAGCTTCAATAATTGCGTAGAATCCAAATCGCCCTCGGAGAATCGTGTAAGCAAGGCTGTGAGCTTATCGGCTAGTCCGTCAGTATTGTCTGGCACTAGTTTTGAATGTGTTTTGGGCTTGCCGTGCCTATCTTTAGTGCCAGTTGGAACTTGTTCAATCTTAAAACCAAGAGGAGCCCTACTCATCCACCAGCCATCTTCAGATACGTATGTCGCCATAGTATCTTGAGTTTGCTGAGCCTTAATATCATTGTCAAACTGATGAACCGCAAGTGATAGATTTAACATCAGCTTACCCTGTGGAGTTTCGTCAATGTTTTCGAGCGTCGAACGCAAAGTTATACCATACCCAGCCAGCTCTCCCCCTATTTCCGAATAATAAGATTCGGCATTTCTAGAGATACGGCTCACATTATAAACAAGCAGATGGTCAATTTCACCTTTGCGCTTCCTAGCCTCTTTAAGTAAGCTTTGTACCCCCGGTCGGTTGCGTGCAGCTTTAGCGGAAATGCCTGGGTCTTCGAACCAAGATACAATCTCGATGTTATGCGTCCTAGCATATCGTTTTATCAACTCCGTTTGCGTATCTAGTGATGCTCCATCGACTTGTTCTTCAGTAGACACTCTTCTGTAAGCAAAAGCCTTTTTTCTGACGGTTTCCATATCTATATTATATCACCTTTTCGTTTCGTGGAACGGATTTTGTCTCTAGTAACCTATTGGCCAGGAAATCCATATCATCAATAAGTCTGCCGACCTCTTCGTCCGACAGCTGGTCGGAAACCTTTTCGCCAAGAAGCTTCCTTGCCTCTTTGACAGAGATAATTGGCTTCAGATTGTATTTTGGGAAAGTTTTTGTTTTGGAAAGGCTAGAGTCTTCTTTCGACATCTTCAGCACCTCCTGACCGAGAGAGTTGGTATGCTGGCTTACGTCGCCGAAGATGTCGTCAAGATTAGTTGCTCGTTCGGTCAATATGTCGAGCAAGTCTTGTGGTTTTATCGTAGCACGAAAAAGCCGTAGTGTTTTTTCACATTTGGTAAAAGGGCTGGTTTTCTTAGTCTTATGTGAACAAACATCTTAAAATGCAGAGTTCACATCTTACAAAATGACTTGTTTTGTGATATAATAAGAAACGGTAAACTACAATTCAATTTTTACTTAAAGTAGGAAGTTTGCGGCCATTTGCTCGCTCTGCTTTAAGTAAGAGTTGTAGTTTACCAACTAATAGCAAATGGTCGCTTCTTTTGTTTGATTTTCCAAAAGTAGCGCCCGACTAACGGTTGGTAAACTACTATGGCAAACACATCATTAGATAAGGCTAAGAAAGCCAAGGATAATGAGTTTTACACTCGTTATGACGATATTCAAGCAGAGCTGAATCACTACCGAGACCAGTTTCGAGGAAAGGTCGTGTACTGTAATTGCGATGACCCTGCTGAGAGTGCGTTCTCGGATTTTTTTAAGCTAAACTTTGACCACTATGGTTTGAAGAAGCTCATTTGCACTCGCTATGTGAAGTCTGACCTTTTCTCGCAAGCGTGGCTAGACCCGATGCACCGAGTGGGCTACCGCATAGAAATTACAGGCAAGGACAGGTGCGAGAAGATAGACCTTCAAGAGGGAGGTGATTTTCGGAGTGCAGAGTGTATTGAGCTCCTTAAGGAAGCTGACATTGTTTGCACTAATCCTCCATTTTCGCTTTTTCGTGAGTATGTCCAGCAGCTAATACAATACCATAAGAAGTTTTTGGTTATTGGCAACAAAAATGCTATCACCTACAAGGAGGTCTTTCCACTTCTAGCTAATAACGAAGTGTGGCTTGGCTACACCGTGCCAAATAAGTTCGTTAGGCCTGATGGTACTGAAACCACCAATATGTCAGGGCTTTGTCGCTGGTGGACGAACCTTGATACTATCAAACGTCACGAAGATATGATTTTGTATGAAGAGTACACACCAGAGAAATTTCCGCATTATGACAATTATGATGCCGTCGAAGTCAATAAAGTTAAATCTATTCCAAAAGATTATTTTGGCGTGATGGGTGTACCCATCACATTCCTTGATAGCTACAACCCAGAGCAATTTGAAATCCTAGGCATAGCATCAGGGAGAGAAGAGTTCGACACGCGCTCGCACCCTACTAAACGCTACCGGAATGCCATTCAGCATAGCATTAAGACTGGCAGGACTACACTTGGGTCCAAGGTAAATACTGGTGCCGAGCTGTTCTTTAGTAGTGTTGATGAGTTCGTGAAATACACTGCTGGCAAAAAAGATACCTATTACACAGCAGACGATGTGGATGGAGTGCTCTATCGTTTATACGATAGAGTTTTAATTAAGCGAAAGGAGAGCAAATGAACACCACCAGGCAAAAAATCACTATTAGACAACTGTTCGACGGATACCAAGACCACGACTGGGATGGTGTTGTTGGTTTTGGTGGCAAGCTTGATATTCGGCCAAAATACCAGCGTGAGTTTATCTATGACGATGAACGCCAGCGCAAGGTGATTGACACGGTAGTCCACGAACGACCTCTCAATATTATGTATTGGGTTATCAATGGTGACCATTTCGACCTTCTTGATGGGCAACAGCGCACCCTCTCCGTTTGTCGCTATCTTGACCATAAGTTTGCTATCATCAACCAGAATGGCGAGAAAATGTATTTTGACACTTTGCCAGAAGACGAGCAGGAACAAATCCTTAACTACCCACTAGAAGTCTGCATCTGCGACGGCACAGAAAATGAAATCTATGACTGGTTTCGCACTATCAATATCAATGGGCTAGCCCTCAACGAGCAGGAGATGCTCAATGCCACCTATACAGGTGAATGGCTGACTGATGCGCGCCGACATTTTAGTAAGCCAAATTGTGCCGCTTACGGCTTAGGCAAAGATTATATGAAAGGCTCGGTCGAGCGTCAGGACTACCTAGCTAAGGTACTAAAATGGATTAGCAAAGGCGATGTAAAAGAGTATATGGCAGAACACCGGCGAGATGCTAATGCTAGCGAGCTCTGGCAGTACTTCGAAAGCATTGTCGCTTGGGTACGGTCGGTGTTCCCCGTCTATCGCTCCGAGATGAAAGGGCTAGATTGGGGCAAGTTCTATGATGATTTTAGAGGGCAGGATTTTGACGCTAATAGCTTAGAGGAGCAAGTAAAAACCCTGATGGCGGACGATGAAGTCCAGTCAAAGACTGGCATCTACGAGTATGTCCTATACGGTCAAGAAAAATCCCTTAGTTTACGAACTTTCGATAATGCCACAAAGCGCACGATTTATGAACGGCAAAATGGTCATTGCCCTTATTGCGACCAAGAGCAAGATGGAGAGCATATAGGCGAAAAATATGAGATTGCAGAGATGGAGGCTGACCATATAGTGCCTTGGAGTAAAGGCGGTAAGACTACCCTAGAAAATTGTCAGATGCTCTGTAAGCGACACAACAACCTCAAATCAAACCACTTGATGTAAAATAGGAACAAGATGTCAAACAACTCACCTTTCAATCCTTGGTGGTACTACGAAATGGGTAAAGATGCCGCCAAACACCCTAACCGAGAGGTTAGCAATGGAGCTTTTGCCGTCATTGTGGTTTGTTTTATTCTGTCGCTCATTTTATTTGGTGTTTTTGTCGCAATCTGCGTTTGGTATTTCACCTCATAACCCTAGCTCTCACCAGCTCTTCCCACTTCTCCAAATTACAACGATGGAGAACTGGTTTGCCATACATCTCTCGCTCGACCCACTCCACCTTGTTTGTCGTGGAGTTGCAATATGGTTCACAACATACTAGCTCACCAAAATCATTAGTCGGTGGGCTAGTTCTGGTTTTGAGCCCCGCACCAATACTATGAACCATTACTGGAACTATACCGCCCCTGATAGAATGGCGCTGTGGGCTGTTTAGAGCCTGTTCTGGGGCATTCTCGGCTTCAAGGTGAGTATCTGACCATTTTGGGCTTTCCGGTTGTGTCTGGTGGCGATTTAGCCGCCTCTGATAGCGTCGGTATTCGCTCGTTCTTGC
>CAYNHE010000014.1:0-25970 GCA_964397215.1 uncultured Candidatus Saccharibacteria bacterium | reverse complement strand
CTGAGTCTTATCTAATGATTTTTGTATGGCAAATTTTGATTTGTCGACTTGAGAAACAAAACTAGAAAATTGGTGTTGTAATTGCGCGTTTGGATTGGGGATTAGTACTTTTTCGAGTTCGTTTTTTGTAATATGTTTAAGGCCAACGCCGCCGTGTGCCTTTGAAATGATAATTGCGAGCTGAGCGTTTAACGCATAACGTAAAAAGTTTAAGTCTAGGTTTGTTCTTGGTAGAACCCTAAAAATGTGTTGGTTTAAGATGCCAGGAACTCTGTTCCAAATAAAAGCGCCAAATGACGTGCCTGGAGTGCCTGACCATGAGAATAATAGTTCTCCACTCTGTACATAATGCTTTCTGTCATATACACCACTAAAATAATTAAATGGTGCACTGTTGTTGTTCAAGTTTTGAATGCGGATGATAGGGAGTCCATTAGTTGACCAGTCTGTCGGTTTAAACGCACGTCCATTAATTAGCTCAACAGCGTCTTTGATGGGTATTTTCTCATTATTTTTATTTACAAACATCTCGACAAATCGGGCTTTGGTGAGGGTGTCAAGTTGATTAATCTGCCATCTTTTCCGATCAATAATATGGCTTAATCTATCAAATAACTCTACAGTTTTGCCTTGTTGGTCTAAGTCTGGAAGAACCGAAATTTCTATATTGTCAATATAATTCTTACTAGTATGCTTTAATCCTGCGCCCTTAAACCCTGCTTCTAGAATGTTAAGATTTCCAAGGAAGAAATAGTATAGGTATTTCGGCATAACTTTTTTATTTGGTATTAACGTTAAGCAATCTGTTGAAGTTGCGAACTTGCCATCATAATAGTGGAGAGTTGCGCTACCGCCAGTTCCCATTATGATAGCAGGCGTATCGTATATAAAGTTATCGCAACGCCGATTTTCGTCTGGGCTGGAAGCATAAAACTGGTATTTTCCGTTTGGATTTGCTTGCCTCGCTTTGATTTTTGACTTTGGTGCGTAAGTATATAACTCGGATACTTTCATTTTTATAAATCCGAATTTGTTGTGTTTAATAATTTTTTGAGTTCAGCAAGATTATCGACTATTTCTTGATTGAGTTTTTCGATATCGGCAAGAATTTCGCTGGTAGGTGGGTATTCAACTTTTTCATACTCAACTTCCTTGTATTTGTTAATTGACAGGTCGTAATTATTTTTAGCGATTTCGTCTTTGCCGACAAAGAAGGATTGTTCAGTGCGTTTGCGATCTTTCTCGTCTTCTAGATGCTTATAGCGGTTTAAGATATCTGGGATGTCACTTTCTTTGAGTGGAGAGCGTTTATCATCTAGGCTGAAGCCATCAGTTTTCATGTCATAAAACCAAATTTTGTCGGTTTTCATATTGTTTGATTTGGAAAATATTAGAATAGCGGTAGAAACACCGGCGTATGGCTTGAAGACTCCAGATGGCATGGAGATAACGGCTATTAGGTTAAGATTCTCGACGAGTTGTTTACGTAAGATTTTATGTCCAGAACTGCTACCAAAGAGAACCCCATCTGGAACGATGACTGCTGCTCGACCATTAGGTTTGAGATGACTTGCAATATAATCTACGAATAGTAATTCGGCGCGACTTGAGGAAATACTAAATTTCTTGTGTGGTGAGATGCCTCCTTTTGGTGTCATGAATGGTGGATTCGCGATAATAACATCGTAACGATCGTCCCAATAGTCTTCCGAGCTTAGGGTGTCGTGTTCAATGATATTTGGTGCTTTGAAGCCGTGCAGAAAGAGGTTGACTCTTGCGATTCTGGTCATATTTGGTTCGATGTCGAAGCCGTAAAAATTATGGTGAATTTTTTCGATGTCTTCGCTACTGAGACGTTCTTTATCGATATGATTCTTTTTGATATGATTGAATGCTGAGATAAGGAAGCCAGCAGTACCACAGGCGGGGTCGAGAATTTTATCTGTTTTATCTGGATTGAGAATTTCTACCATCATATTGATGATATGACGTGGCGTGCGGAATTGTCCTAGTCCACCTTGTGATCCAAGTGTTGAAAGTAAGTATTCATATGCGTCGCCGATGGAGTCTCCTGACTCTTGGTTAATTTTATCCATTTCGTGCAAGAATAGGTTGAGAGTGTTTGGGTCGGTAAAATTAAGGGTTGCACCATTGAAAATTTCACGGAAAAGTGGTGGAATGTTTGGATTGCGACTCATATTTTCTAGAGCGTTTCTGTACAGAATTACTCTATCGCTGCCAGAAACGGATGGGCTCATAAGATTATGCCACCCATATTTTTCGAAGTCGTCCGAAAAATACACGCGTTTTCCGCCCAAAGCGGCTGATTTATCATCAGTGTCTGACATAAATTTATAGATAAGAGCATATGAAATTGCATCAACCTGAGCGATCGGGCTAGGTAGTTTGCCCATTAAGATGTCCCTTGCTTGATCTATGATATGTTTGAATTGAGCGTAATTCATTTTTAGTCCTTTACCCTTAGTTTTTCCACGTTAATATAATCTTGAATATATCTGACAATTTGTTCAATTCTCTTTGGTCCCAACTGTACCAATTGATTAATCGAAAGAGAACCAAAGCCTTCAAGTGCTCCGTATGTTTTGTTGTCGATTGCTTCTGCGATTTTTCTATTGGTAATGTAAGCGTCAAATAATTCAAAGGAATCATTATATTCGGCTCCTACTAACTCTTCACCTAGGTTTTTATCACTGACGAATTCGTCGAATTTTTGCTTGATATATTCATCTTTGGTGAGAGGTTCTTTATTCTTCATGATAAGGTCGAGAATCTCACGTAGTTCTAATCTTCGATCAAGATTAAATATTTTTCGAATTTTTTCTGGGGTCATAAAGAAGTTTGGTTTATCTTCCCCAAGAATATTTGTCTTGAGATAATTAAGTGCTTCCTCCAAATGTCCGTTGTTATATAAATCTGTGAATTCGTGATTGGATTTTACTTCGTCTTGGAAACTACGAAACATTTCGCGATCGATTTTCATACCTTCGCGCCCCACAATAGTTTGACCGATTGTTTGGACGCTATCTGGTTTGTCTAATTCGAATGGTTCATTTATTACGATTGTGTGACCTTCCCATTGACTGCTTCCTGGCGTCATTGAAGGAACAATTCCAACCGGTTGCTCCTTTTGTTTCGGTATAATAAGCGGTGCGTTGTAGTCGTACTTTTCTTCGAAATACTCACAAACGGCAAAAAAATCTAAGATTTGAAAATTTTCTTTTTGTACTTCTAGTTTTCTCTCGGCGTTTTCGTAATCAGTCCACTTAAAGGTGTGTAGGCGAGTTCCGCGTCCTTTCATTTGGATGAAATCTGATGGACTAAAGACCGGCCGCATAAAGACTATGTTGAGTAAATCTGAGCAATCATATCCGGTAGTCATCATTCCGACAGTTACCGCTACTCGCGCTCTGCTGCTTTCGTAATCTGGCAACCATTGTGTTTGTCCGCGAAGATTGTTTTCGGAAAACTGAATGGCGAAGTGTTGAGCATCTCGAACGCTGCTCGTAATTTGGATGGCAAAATCGGAGTTATATTTATCTGGGTATTTTTGCATTGCTAATAAATTGAGAATCTGGACGATTTTTTCCGCATGTTTCTGACTAACTGCAAAAATAATTGTTTTTCCAATTTCTCCACTGATTGGATCTTTGGCGGCGTATTTCATGAAAGTTTCACAGAGCACTTGATTTGTTTCGTTGTTGAAAAATTTTTTCTCGAAGTCTCTTGCTCCGTACACTTCATCGATGTCTTCGTCGTTTATTATCCGGTGCACTGCATAGCCTTCATCGGCAAGTAGCTGCGCAGTGACTTCTGTGCGCGTGTCAATAATGATTGGATTAACGAGGAATGGTCCTTCGGGGTCGTTAACGCCATCTTTGAGATCGTAACGAAAGGTTGGTTGTCCAGATTCGCACCCGAACGTACGGTATGTATCTAGAAGTTCGCGCCTTTCGAATTCTTTTTCGCTATTTTGATCTTGGGCTGCATTTTTAAGAAAATCTTTTGGTGTAGCCGTTAAGCCAATTTTATATCCGGTGAAGTATTCAAATACTGCTCGTGCGTTACCGCCGATTGACCTATGGGCTTCGTCAGAAATAATGAGGTCGAAGTCATTGGGGCTGAAAGTTTTGTAATGTCCGGAAGCTTGTAATGATTGGACGGTACTGATTACTACATCGGCGGTGCGCCAATTATCGCGATCTTCTTTATAAACCTTAATTATATAATCTTTACCGATGGTTTGGTTGAACGCTTTCTTGGCTTGGTTCTCAAGTTCAATGCGATCTACTAAGAAGAGGACGCGATTGGCGTTGCCAGTTTTGAGGAAAAGTTTGATAATTGCTGAGCAGGTTAGTGTTTTGCCGGTTCCAGTGGCCATTTCCAATAGAAATCGTGTGTTGCCATTATCTGCGGATTTTTGGACTGCTTGTATGGCGCGTACTTGGTAGTTACGTAGAATTTTGAGTTTGTTTTTGATAATAAATGTTTTTTGTTTGGTCTCGTCGATATAGTCTGGTTGTTCTTTGAGATTTGGCATTTGCGATTCGGCGATATATGTTGAAGTGATTTCTTCTCGTGCTAATGCCTTGATGTCGGGAACCCATTTTTTATCTTCTTCAAGCGATTCCAGCGTAGGGAAACTACTGATTGGTTCTGGGTTGCCAAATTGCATATCCCAAAGATAATGTGTATTGCCGTTGCTGAGGATTACATATCGAACGTGGATTGAATTGGCGTAATCGCGAGCTTGTTCTTTGGCGGATAGTGGAGGAATGCTTTCGCGTTTTGCTTCTAGCACGGCGATTGGTTTCTGGCGGTTATCTAGTAACAAATAGTCGATAAAACCATTTTGCGTATGCTCAAAATCTTCACCGAGATTAACTTTGTTCTCTACGTCAACGTTGGCTGGGCCAGCATCACTATCTAGTAGCCTCCAGCCGGCTTCTTCTAGGAGCTTATTAATTTTTAGTCTGGCTTTTGCTTCTTTTTGGCTCATAATCTTGTTAAGATTATACCACAACTGGTTAAAAGAGGTGAAAATGTGAATGTTAAATTTTATAAAAGTGTGGTAATATAGGTGTATAAAAGTATAGAGTAGAGCTAAAATAGTCAAGTCCAGCGTAACGGGAAGTTGTGCGCTGAGCAAGGGAACATAGAATTTGTTTCTGCTGATTTTAGTTCGCATTCCGCTATAACAAATCTTAGTTTGGGACTTGTTTTGCATAGCGGAGAGAAGGGAAAGTGATGGAAAAAAGTCCAAAAGAATTCCAAAACCAAAAAACGAACGAATTGGAAAAACGTCCAAAAGAATTTCAAAACCAAAAGTCGAACAAACTGGAGAAACGTCCAAAAGAAGTTAAAAACCAAGAGTTGAACGAACCGTCTTCTATGTCGCGTGCGCGCAGGGTAATTCTTACGGCGGTTCTGCTGGCTTCGACAATTGTGCTATCGCGATTTATCGCAATTCGGACGCCGATTATTACGATTAATTTCGCGTTTTTGCCAATTATGCTAGCTGGCATGCTACTTGGTTGGAAGGGCAGTACTTTTGTTGCGGTGGTGGCGGATTTGATTGGTGCGATTCTGTTTCCGAGCGGCAGTTTTTTCATTGGTTACACTTTGACGGCACTGCTTAAAGGTCTTAGTGCTGGGCTACTGCTTTATAACAAAAATGGTGTAGAGATTAATAAAAAATTTGTTTTACGACTCGTGATCTGCATTTTAATTTGGTCGGTGATTTTGAATGGGGCGTTAAACACTCTGTGGATTTTTATCACCAGCGCCACGGCGGCTAGCATAATTGTGCCAGTGCGCATTGCTAAGCAACTAGTGATGGCGCCGATTCAGTTTATTCTGATTATGGTTATTGCAAAGATTTTTCAGAAAAAGTTTAATCAACTTATGGTAATTGATACTCGCGACGACGAAAACGAAGATAATTAAAAAGGTCAAAATAACAGATGATAAAGATTCAAAAGTTTTCAATTAAGTACGCGCAGAAGATTTTTGATGAAGTAGATTTGGAGATTCCGGCCGGTAAAATTGTGGCCTTAATTGGCAAAAACGGTAGTGGTAAATCGACCTTAGCTAATGCACTTGCTGGGCTAACAAAAAAATACAAAGGCGGGATTTGGCTGGATGATTTAAAAGTTTCTCGCCACACTCACGTGCGAGACTTGCGTGCCAAAATTGGTTTGGTACTACAAAATCCTGATCATCAGATTCTGTTCAATTCAGTTAGAGACGAGTTGTTGTTTGTTTTGCAAAATTTACAAGTGCAGGGGGATTACGAAAAACGCATTTTTGCAACTTTGAGCGAAGTTGGCATGGCGGAATTTATTGACAGTGATCCGCAGAATTTGTCTGGTGGGCAGCGCCAACGAATTGCGATTGCGACGATGTTAGTATCGGAGCCGGATTATTTAATTTTTGACGAGGCGACTTCGCAGCTCGATCAAGAAGGCAAAAAGTCCGTTTATCAAATAATGCAAAAGTTAGCGCACAAAGGGCTCGGCGTAATGATGATTACAAATAATCTTGACGAGTTAATTTATGCGGATGAGATTTTGGTAATTCATCAGCGGAAAGTGCTACGGATTTCGCGAGATGAGTTATTGAAAGAACCGGAACTTCTAGAAGAATATGGTTTAGAAGTACCGTTAACTTTGCGTTTGGCACACAAATGGGGCGCAAAATCGATGGCAGAAATCGAGGAGAAATTAGCATGAAACAAAAATCGGCGCTAGGTGCAATGATGATACTTTTAATGCTGGTGGTTTTTTGTACGGTGATCTTTTTTATAAATGATGGGTGGGTGATGACGATGATTTTTGCTGCTCTAATGATAATTACGCTTTTGCTTAATCATAGCAAAAGCGCTTTGAGTAAGTGCCTGAAGTTTTTGCTAAAGAACTTAGGTTTTGTGATTTTTGTGGTGCTTTGCAATTTAATTTTTAGCGATAAATGGACGGCAGTGATGGTGGGTGTCAGATTGTTTTTGGCGATTTTGGCGGTTTATAATGTTTCACAAGTTTTATCACCGCGTCAATTTGCGGAAGGAATGGGTCTGATGATGCGACCGTTAGCGTTCTTTGGTATGGACGTTGACGGGGCCGTATTAACGATTACGGTTGCGCTTAATTTGATTCCGGTTTTAACGCGTGAAGCAGTGAGTGTGAGTAGGGCGCTAGAATTAAAGGGTGTCAAAAAGAGTTTTGTAAACGTGTTTCGGAGGCCGCAAATTTATGTGCGATGTTATTTGGCGAGCCTTTTTAGACGAGCAACCGAAATGGAACGTGCGTTATTATTGAAAGGATATGGTGAATGATGGGTGAAGAAATTTTTCAGTCGGCGCAGGCGCAAGAAATTATAGCTTTTGTGGTGGATCACTATGGCGACGAGCTGGAGTTTTTGTGGGAGAATTCGGAGGATGCGATTTGGCGACATCAAGAGAATCGTAAGTGGTATGCGTTGCTACTGGCGGTGGTTGGCGACAAATTAGGTCTTGATTCGAGTGAGCGAGTCGAGGCGATAAATTTGCGTTTCGTGAAAGGTGAGGCGGCGGATTTTGCGGCGGCTAATTCGGGAATTATACCCGGTTATCACATGAATAAACGGAATTGGATTACGGTTATACTAAATGGAAAAGTACCGACGGAGATGATTTTTGATTTGCTTGAGCAAAGTTATGAGTTGACGATGAAATAATGGGGTCTAACTATTGTAATTTTTGTGAGAATATGCTAAACTTAAGGAGATATTAACAAATAATTTAACTTCAAAAACTCATGGACGGCGCGTCTAGACGTCATCTGAGATTATGAAGTAAGAAAGGGAATTATGGCTGACGCAAAATCTGAAGGCCTAAAAATTCGCATTCGCTTGAAGGCTTATGACCACCGAGTCATCGACCAGAGCGCAAAACAAATTGTTGATACGGCAATTCGCACTGGTGCAACCGTTTCTGGTCCAGTACCTCTGCCAACCAAACGTTCGACTTTTACTGTTGTGAAGTCGCCACACGTCTACAAAACTGGCGGTGAAGCATTTGAGATGAAAGTTCATAAGCGTTTGATTGACATCAGCAATGCCACCCCTAAGACGATTGATTCGTTGCAGAATCTGTCGCTACCGGCTGGGGTTGACGCAGAAATCAAAATGTAAATTTCTTACTATAATGGGCTATCTTGCAAGTTCTGCCAGCGCTCGCTCGTCATTAGACGCGCTTCGCTCGGCAGAATGCAACCTAGCTCCATTCTAGTTAAGAAATTTTTTGATGCTAGAGACGCGCTGCAGTTAGAGAAAACACCAACCTTGAGCGTTTTATTCACGAAATTTTTGTATCAGAGATGCGCTTCATGCCAAGAAACTACTAACTTTGGGCTTTTTTTGCGGATTTTTATTAATAAACGCGCGGCAATAAGCTTTTACTCCTGCAAACAGCGGAGAGAGAAACCGTCGGAACGAGGAAACGGACCAAAAGACGGATCGACTACTGGAGTGTAAAAAATGAGATAATACTGATTAATGGGGTCAGCGCCGTTTCTGGACCGATAAAATCCATTAGTGCCAGCAAATCTAAAGAAGCCAGTATCTACATTTGTAAAGCCGCTGCGCACGGATTAACGCTAAAACCTGTCAAAGCTTTCATAATTTTCGCGCAAAATGGCTAGTCTTTCTCCTACTGTTTTTGTAAAAACGTGAGGTCATTAAAAAGGCAGTAACAGGGGTAAAGCAAGACAAGTAGGTTAATGTTTTTCAAAAAACGTTAAGGAATAAATTTGATGCGCAGCGGCTACACCAACATGGGCTACGGTTTCTTGAGGGACGCAGGCCTCGGTGGCCACTATTGGTCGCGTAGCGGCGTTGCGTCTACTAATGCGTACCACCTCGCCTTCTATACCTCTGGGGTGTACCCGTCGGACGGCCCGAACGATCGTTACAACGGTTTCTCTCTCCGCTGTTTGCAGGAGCAGGATAAATTGCCGATATTTTACTAAAAATCCGCTTGCGGTTTACGAAAGTATGATATAATAGAGTTGTCTAAGCAATAAGCAACCAGTTTTTGGTATTGATTTGAATGCACACTTGATCAGCGCGCTTAAGCGGCACCGCATAAGTAATCGCTGATTAAGTGGTTGCTAACGGCTTAGACACCATGCGGTGTCGCTTTTTGTAGGTATATTCGGTAGTTAGAGTAGTAGGACAAACTTTAACACTAACCACAATTGGCGACATCGGTGGTGTCAATAAAAATACATGCATCAAGATCACGATTCTGGGAATACTAGGTATCGCAGTAGTTTGTTTTTGGTGCAAAATGGAGGTACAAATGAGAAAAAAGCGACTTATCAACTTTAATATGCTAGGTATCAGTGGTTGTGGAATTTTGATTCTTGCAATGTTTGTATGCTTAACGCCTAATTTAACGATGGGTAATTTTGCGTCAGCTGAAGAAGTGAAGGTTGAGGCAGGGGTGGATTTGACGGCTAACGTACGCGCCACGGTTGCAATTAGTGTAGAAGATGAAGTGGGTATAGACATTACGCCGACTGCGGATGAGGCAGGAGTTTTTAATTACGGAAAATCTAGAATGACCGTTATAACCAATCATATGTCCGGCTATTCGATATATCTTAGAGCACAAGGTTCTTCTAACAACTTAGTGCCAGTGAGAATGCCTGCTGGGGAAGAAACTATCGCTCCAGTTGCTGATGGCACTATTGGAACAGAGTTTTCGGGGAATACATGGGGCTATAATATGGGAGTAGCAAACGACAGCGTTGACGCTCAAACTTTAACTTATTATGCCGTGCCCAATATTGAAAACAAGATTATTTATACAACTGAGACGGCAAACGTTGATAGGGCGGATACATATGATTTAACTTTTGGAGTTAATGTTGATGCGACTTTGCCGTCAAATACTTATGCAAATTCTGTGCTAGTGTCGGCTGTGGCTAACCCGAAGACGCTTTCGAGTTTATACGATATAGATTACATGCAAGACATGACTAGCGAAATTTGCGCAGAGACACCGGTTGGCTTCACTAAACAACTTGTAGACACGCGTGACGGTAAAAAATACTGGGTTGCCAAATTAGCTGACGAGAACTGTTGGATGACACAAAATTTAGCCTTGGATTTATCAACTAGTAAGACTTTAACTAGTGCGGATACGGATATAACAGCTAACTGGACGCCAAAAAGTAATACTAGGATTGATAACACATCGAGTACCACAAAAAATAGTGACGGGTCATATGTGTTATCTCCGGCATTTAATGGAAGCAACGTAAATAGCAATAATAATGCCTTTCAATATTCTTGGGGTACCTGGAAAAATACTCTTGTCGCAACTCCGCTCCGTACGCGTCCATGTAGTACGGGCGGCAATAGTTATTCGCTTAAATCCAACCAGCAATTGTTCGAACTTTGTTCTGGTGAAGGTTTTGTGAATGTCGGCACAGATAACTGGAGCCCTACTTATCAAGCGCAAAAAGACGGTACGATTTGGTTGACGGCTGGTAATGATGCTGACAAAAATGCAAGTACAGGACTAGCTAGTGAGGTTGGGCTAAAAGCGGTTGAAGGGAGCGATGCTTACGAATATACTGGATTAGTTGCGGTTAAGCCAAATAACCTTGGTGATTTATCTCAGGGTGGTGAGTATGATGCTCATTATCTAGTGGGGAATTACTATCAATACAATGCCGCAACGGCTAATACGGGCATGAATATCGTAAACGCTAATGCCTCTAGCAGTATTTGCCCTAAGGGGTGGAGATTGCCGACTTCTGGTGATAGTACTTTTGACGATAAAGGGTCTTACCCTTATATGTTGCGGCAATATGGTTTGGCTAAAAACGCGAGCACTGGTTCTTTGACTGGTTCAGTTTCTGGTGTTAATTATAATATTGCAGAAGCTCTGCTTTATTTTGCTCGTAGTGGCATTGTCCATACTTATGTTGGTTATTTGACGGGTGCTGGTGTCGATGGGCTTTACTGGTCGAGTAGCGCAGGCGGTAGTGCTGCATATGCATATTATCTTAATTTTACTGGTAGCTCGTTAAATCCGTCGAAGATTGGTGAAAATCATCGATACGTTGGTTTCCCGATTCGCTGCATCGTACGCTGAAATGCGTTATTGGGGGTGTTACCTTAGTGGTTCGTACTTGTCTTTATAAAAAATATTAAATCCTTAGATATTTATCATAACTTTTTTATAACGACAGAAATATTGCGTTAAGATATGTTATAATAGAGGTATGACGTTAATTGCGAGGTTTAAGAAACGTTTTTATTTCGTGGCAGCGAGGTATTTCCGGTTTTTTGCTAATTTGGTGTTGAAACGTTGGCAGCCGCGGATTATTGCGATTACTGGTTCAGCTGGTAAGACGACCATGCTGAATATGGTGGAGTTTGAGTTGGGGAATCGCGCGCATTATTCGCACGATGCTAACTCGGCGTTTGGGATTGCTTTTGATCTGATGGGGATGGACGGTATCCGGGGGTCTAAGTTAAAATGGGTTTTGCTTTTCCTGATGACGCCGTTTAAGGCGATGACGGCTAAACACGATGAAGAATTCTACGTAGTTGAGATTGACGGTGAGCGACCGCATGAGGCAGAGTTTCTGGCAACTTGGTTGTGCCCAGAGGTGACTTGTTGGGTGTCGCTAGGACGTTCGCACGCGGTGCAGTTTGAGCAAGTGGTGGCAGAAGGGAAGTTTGACAACGTAGATGAAGCGATTACTAATGAATTTGCCACTTTGCCGCGCAGTACGCAGAGGTTGGTGATTATCGATGGTGACAATCGTGCGATGGAGCGAGCAGTTGAGGGAGTTGAGGCTGAGGTAGAAGCGGTTTGGCTGAAAGATTTGGTGAGTTATCAGGTTTGGCCGGAGAAGGCGGAGTTTGTTATCAAGGCAGGTGATAAGGAGAGTAAATTCACCTTTGCCGAGCCTCAGCCGAGAGAGGCGGTGACGCAGGTGATGATTTTGCAGAGGTTGGCGCGGTATCTAGATATTGAACTGAAACATGATTTTGCTGGAATGAAAGTTGCGCCGGGGCGGTGTTCGTATTTTGCTGGTCTGAAAGGGATAAATATTATAGATTGTAGTTATAATGCGCATATGATAAGCATGAAAAGTATGCTGGAGACGGCTAAGGCGATGGACGTGCGGCCAAAGTGGCTGGTGATTGGTGATATTGTTGACCAGGGGAAGTTAGAGGGGGAGGAACATACTAAGCTCGCGCAGATGTTAGCTGAGGTAAAGGCGGATAAAATTATTCTGGTAGGACGTCGTACTGGCAGTTACACCGCACTTGAACTGGAGAATCTTGAGGTAAAATATGAGAGTTTTGCTGGACCAAAAGCTGCTTTGCAATATATATTAGATAACATCACGGGGAAGGAAACGATTTTCTTCAAGGGGAGTCAATATCTTGAGTGGGTGATTGAGAAATTATTAAAAAATCCAACAGACGCCGACAAATTACCAAGACGTGACAAAGCTGCAATTAAACGACGTAAGAAATGGGGTCTAACATGAGCAAACCAGTATTATATATTATACACGGTTGGACGTACACTACTGCACCATGGAAGCAGACTTTGGCAATCTTGCGCAAGAGCGGCATTAAGGTTGTAATGTTGAACGTGCCAGGGTTAACTTCGCCATCTAAGAAAGTTTGGACCATTCAGGAATATGCGGATTGGGCGGATAAGAATATTCCTGATGGCGCGGTAGCGCTCGGCCATAGCAATGGTGGGCGGATTTTACTGAATCTTTGTAGCGAAAAAACTAACAAGTTGAGCCATTTGATTTTGTTAGATAGTGCTGGGGTTTATGAGCAATCGACGAAGCGAGATATTTCGCGATTCGTGTCGAAGCGACTTGGGTTTTTGAAAAAAATCCCTGGCGTTGCAAAAGTTTGGCATAAACTAACTGGTGCATCGGATTACGCGCGCGCACCTGAGAATATGAAACAGACTTTGTCCAACATGCTTGATTCTGATAAAAATCTGGATTTAAACAAAGTGATTGTGCCGACTTCGATTCTTTGGGGTGAAGCTGATAAGGTTACGCCGCCACGCCAAGCCGAAGTGATGCACGAAAAGATCCCAAACAGCACGCTAAAAATTTACCCCAAATGGAGTCATGCGCCGTATATTTATTATCCAGAAGAGCTAGCCAAAGCGATTTTGCGCGTGCTAAAAAATCCACCTAAACGCAAGCCGGTTGATGTGGTGGCTGGGTCGGCGTCTCTCGCCCTGAAAAAGGCACCAGAACCAGTGTTAACGACCAAAGGTGACAGCAATAATGTGGTGGCCAATGTGCCGACCAAGTTAGTTTTGCGCAAGGCTTCGGAGTTGACCAAGGGAATTAAGGCTACGGAAGAAGAGGGTGCCGCCGTCAAATATGAACCTAAGGCGCGTGAGATTGCGACCAAGAAAACTGACGCAAGCGAAGTTTCTGCTTCGCAAGGATTTAAGAAGGCCAAGTCGGTTGTTAAACCCGATACGGATGCGGCGGCTAAGTCAGCTTCGGCTACGCTTAAGAAGGCATCTGGTCCAATAAAAGGTGATGACGTGGCTGGTAGTTCGGCTTCGCTAGCGCTAAAAAAGCAACCTAGCGGAGAGGGTATTCTGAAAGAATTGGAAGGGAACGGAGTGGAATTAGAGATTGAGCAGGCTGATTTGACGCCAAGAGTGATTAGTTCGGCTTCGGTCAAGAAAGTCAGTCGTCTGGAGAAAGCACGACGCAGGGTAAGTAGTCGGAAGGGGAACAGCAAGAAATGATTTTTATTGGACAAGCGTCAAATTACAGTTGGACAAGAAGTTGGAAACAAGTGTTCGTGAGGGGGCATAGTCGGGATGCTGAGAGACTAAAAGAAGCTCTAGCCAAGAGGTACAAGAGTAGCGTGGAACGCGTGCGACTTTATCATAGTGGGCGTTCGGCGCTGGCGGCGGCGATTGTGGCAACTGTTCCTAAGGGAGCTAAAGTTTTAGTGCCTGGGCTCACGTGCATCGCAGTGGTCAGAGCAGTGAAAGCGGCTGGATGTGAGCCGGAATTTTGCGATATTGCGGTAGAGAATTTGCAATATGATTTGCAAAAGTTAGCTGAAAAAGTGAAAAACGATACAGAGATTCGCGGAATTATTATCCAGAATACGCTAGGCGTGATGGTGGATTTGACGGAGATAGAAAGAATAATTAAAGGGAAAAAGATTGCTATCATTGAGGATTTAGCGCATGCGGCTGGGCAAGTTTACCCAGACAAACGAGAGGTAGGCACGGTGGGGGATGCGACGATTTTGTCCTTTGGTAAGGGCAAGGCGATTGACACGATTTCTGGTGGAGCATTAATTCTAAGGAACGAGCAGCTGGTGATGCCAAATGAGCCGGCGCATTTGCCGAAAAAATCCGGTCAATGGCGCGATCGATGGTATCCGGTGTTTGGGCGACACATGCGATTCTGGACGCATTTGAAGCTGGGGAAATTTTATACAGCGGCGCTCCTTAAATTACACTTTATTCAGCGGTCGGCTGATGCAGAATTAGACCTCGATGTAAAATTACCAAACTGGCAAGCGCGATTAGTTTTACCGCAGATTGAGGGAATGAAAAAACAGAAGATAAGGGATTATCGACTAGTGGAGCGACGCGGAGAATTATTAGAAGAGCTGCGTCAGAAGGGAATTTATTTGAACGAGATTTGGTATGACACGCCGGTTTCTCCAGAGCGTTACCAGAAAGAAGCTAATTTCCCAGACAAAGAATGTCCGAATACAGTGCGTGTGGCCGAGCAAATCGTGAATATTCCGCTGTGGTATAAGCCAGAAAAACTAGCGCTAGTTTACGAAATAATCCAAAAATACGAGGTAGAGGATGGGGGAGAGTGATTGGTCGAGGTTGCAGGAGATTTGGCGTAAAACACGGGTAAAATATCCGGAAGCGAATTTTTTGCAGTCGTCAACTTGGTTGCACGCTAATGAATTGATGGGGAATCGAGCTGTCGCCATTGAGACTAGTACTGAAACTTGGTGCGTAGGAATTGTCAAAAATGCTCGACGCGGACGCTACTTGGAAATTCCAGGTGGTCCATTGATGGACTGGCAAACGCAGGGGGAAGAAATGCTAAGGAAGATTCGGCAAGTAGCGGTAGAAGAACGTTGTGTTTTTGTCAGGATTCGGCCGCAGCTGAGAAAAACGGCAGAAAATGTGCAGTTGATGGAAAATCTCGGACTCAAAAAAGCGCCGATGCATCTACACGCTGAGCATACGGTGATGATTGATTTGAACAAAACTGAGGAACAGTTGTTAGCAGAAATGCGCAAGCAGACTCGCTACGAAGTGCGTCGAGCGGAGCGACTAGGAATCAAGGTTTGGAAAGGGAATTCCGAGCAGTTGTTTAAGGAATTTCACGAAGTGCAACTTGAGACGGCTAGGCGGCAGAATTTTGTGCCGCCTAGTCTGGCAGTGCTGCTGGCGGAGCGAGAGGCTTTTGGTAAAAACGCGCAGATTTATGTGGCTGATTCTCAGGACGGGGAACGGATTTGCTATGGTTTGATGCTGATTGATGGCGATGAAGCGGAATATTTTGAAGCGGCCTCGACGAGCCTGGGGCGGACTTTGCCAGGGGCGTACGGGATGCTTTGGCGTGCTATGCGCGATTTTAGGGAGCAGGGTTTGCAGCGTTTTAACCTGTGGGGAATCGCGCCAGAAGGAGCAAAAAATCACCGTTATGCTGGGGTGACTGTGTTCAAAAAAGGTTTTGGCGGCGCAGTGGTTGAGTTCGTGCCAGCGCAAGATTTAGTAATTAAACCGTTGCGATATCGTTTTGACTATTTGGTTGAAAATTTGCGCAGGAAAATGCGAAAGTTGTAGCGGAGCAGCTGTTGAGATTGGTCTATAGTCGGATTTTGCTTAAGTCGCCGTTTAGGACGGTGGCGCCGAAGCTCATGAGTTCATCGTGGATGTATGGTTGGTTTGGCAGATGGTTGAGAGTATAAATGGGCTTGTTAAAATAAGCGGCGCAAAACATTTCGGCAAAACTATTGGCGCCGATGTAGTTTTTGATGTTGTTTTTATCAAAATTACAGATGAGGACGGCGTCGGCTTGACGGATTTTATCGACGTGTGCATGGGTGGAATCGGTGTCTATTTTGGCTCGTACTGGGTCAAAATTGTCTTGTTCGATGAGGCGATTGATAATGCCATTAGGCAGCAAAACTTCGTAACCAAGTTCAGTAAGTTGTTGAGCGATTTTGTTAACTTCGTCAGGAAAACTGAGGCTACTGCAAAGACAAATTTTTTTCATGGATTCTCCAATTACTGTTAAAGATATTGTAACATAAGAATATCAACGAGGCTTCAAGATATTTGGGTATGTGACAGATAGTTTTATGACATTTTGGGCATGCATTCTACTCCTGCAAACAGCGGAGAGAGAAACCGCGGTAACGTTCATCTGGACCATCCGAAGGGTAAACTATTGAAGCTGCGAAATAGCCACCATAAGCATTGCCGGTGTCAATTCCACTATTCGACCAGTAAAGACCGCTATGGCCAGCTCGCCTTAGCAATCCAAATTTTACGTTGGTTAGGCCGCTGCGCAAAAATAGGTCCCAATAGATGCTAGAAACAAAGATTAGGTCCAAATTTTGCTAAAAATACGCCAAAATTACGGATTTTCATAATTTCTGTAGATGAGAAAAATTACAAATTTATAACCCAGATTTTCTGCTTCACCTCTGTTATTCATAAAGTAGTGGGTGATAAAAATCGATTTTTCTCATCTAACACACCTACTGTTTTTGCAAAAACGTGAGGTCATCAAAGTGGTAATAACAGGGGTAGAGCAAGAAAAGTAGGTTAACGTTTTTCAAAAACGTTAAGGCAGAAGTAGGTGATTTTATTAGGATAAAATTGTTGCTTTTGCGCAGCGGCAATATACTTTTGAGTAATGATATGCTTAGGTTTGCGAGCCTCTTTGGGCTCTATTGGTCAAACAGCGGAGTGACGTCTGAAAACGCTTACATCCTTGCTTTTAATGCTAGTGGTGTATATTCCTCATATGGTCCATACGTTCGTTACCTCGGTTTCCCTCTTCGCTGTTTGTAGGAGTAGGGAAAATACAAAAATGCGCAGCGGCGTCACTCATTCGAGAGTTGGTTTTCTAAGGAACGCAGGTTATAGTAGTCTTTATTGGTCTCGTAGTGGCGCAAAAATAGAATCTGCCTGCAATCTTGGTTTTAGCACCCTAGATGTAATTCCGTCGTACGACCTGAACCCTCGTTATTCCGGTTTCTCTCTCCGCTGTTTGCAAGAGTAGGGAAGTTCGTGTGGGAAGTTCACGAAATTCCCAGTTTTTATGGTATAATTTGAGATGGAAGCATGGCCGAGTGGTTGAAGGCGCACGACTCGAAATCGTGTAAGTGTAAAAAGCTTCGGAGGTTCGAATCCTCTTGCTTCCGCCATCTAAAAACCAGCGCTTTAACGCTGGTTTTTAGATGCTTGGAGAGTCCAACCGACATTGGTTCGGCACGCAGGAGTGGCAGGTTTGATATCAAGCGTAGCGAGATGCGAAGTTTTTCTTTACTCCTGCAAACAGCGGAGAGAGAAACCGGCGTAACGATTAGTCGGACCGTTTGATGCATTGACTCCTAAATCACTAAAATTAAGGTAAAATGATAAATGTTCCGCGCCACTTTGTGGCCAGTAAAAACTGTGAATGCCAGCTCCCCACAAAAAGCCGTAATTGATACTAGCAAAGCCGCTGCGCACGTCGACCCATACTCCTGCAAACGGCGGAGAGAGAAACCGGTGTAACGAACGTCGGGGCCAAGTATGGGGTAGGTTCCAACCATATTAAAATGAAGATGGTAAGCCGAACCAACAGGACCTCCAGAAATTGACCAGTAATCTGCATTAGAACTAGCGTGTCGCAAAAATCCAACGTTAATATATAGATGGCCGCTGCGCAGCGGCTTTGCAAATTCCATCATAGGCCATCTAAGGTATGCTGGCTATCATGGTCGATATTGGCCGAGTAGCAGCAGTGGTTATAATGACAAAGCATCGGGACTTCTTTTTGGATTAGCCGTAGTGTATCCTTCTAATAGTCCGATGGATCATTATTCCGGTTTCTCCCTCCGCTGTTTGCAGGAGTAGGAAGAGTTTGCGTAACTAGTTTTAATGTCAAATATGTATTTAACGATTTACGTGATGAATTAGCAAGATATTGAAAAGGGCGCATCGAGAATTGCATCATTTTTATAGTTTTTATGTTTTTTGTAATTTCGGGGCAAAATTTGTTGAAAATCTGCTTGAAAAATCAAAACAGAACTACTATAATAATAGCATGAGTTTAATCCATGGCGTGGGCGATTTCTTCGCATTAGATATTGGGACGACAGCAATTCGTTTGGTGCAACTTTCTGGTGAAGGTGCACGCGGTTGGAATTTGCAAAAATTTGCGTATGTGCCGGTAGATCGTCAGGTGTTAGAGGATGGTTCGGCGGCAGGCGCGCGACGTCTAGGGGAGACGATTCTTGGTGCGATGCAACAGGCCGGTATCACGACTAAGAATATCGCAGTGGGTATGCCAGCTGGCAAGACTTTTACAACGATTGTGAAGGTTGACAACCAGCCAGAAGACGAGCTGATGAACACAGTCAAATATTCTCTTGATAAATATATTCCGATGCCACTTGACGAAGCAACGGTGGACTATGTAAGCCTAGGAGTCTGTCCGAATGACCCAACTAAGGTTGAGGTGTTGATTTCTTCGACAGCGGTGACTTATGCTGAGGCGCGAATGGAGATGATTGAGAGTTTTGGTCTCAATGTGGTGGCGCAAGAGCCGGAGAGTTTGGCGATGGCGCGAGCGTTGATGCCGGTAGGTGCGCAAGATGCGCGGTTGATTATTGATCTTGGCGAGCGGAGTACTGACCTCGTGGTGATGTATCGAGGAGTGCCTCGACTAGTGCGGAGTATTCCGGGCGGATTTTCGGTTTTGATTAGGACTGTAGTTGCAGCTCTGAACGTGAAAGAAGAGCAGGCTAGACAATTCATTCTGAAGTTTGGTTTGGCGCAGGATAAGGTTGAGGGGCAAGTATTTAAGGCGCTCGACTCGACTTTGCAGGGTTTTGCTAGCGAACTGGGCAAGAGCATACGTTTCTTCCAGTCAGAGTATATGAATGCTCCGGTGGGTGGAATTATTCTGTCTGGTTTTGCAGGGATGATTCCGTTTATTGCAGAATATATTGAGGCCAAGACTAATGTACCGACCACTCAAGGTAATCCATGGCAGCTAGTGAAGGTTAGCCCAGAACAACAGACAGTGCTGAAGCCTGTGGCGAGTGAGTTTGCGGTGGCGATTGGTCTCGCAGAAAGGAGCAATGACTAATGGACAAGATAAAAGAAGTTTGGCATAATTTGATGGCCAAGGTGACTGGTAAGCCAGCTGATCCAGCAACTCAGTTGATTACAACGGTGGCGACCGATTACGAAATCAACTTGGTGCCAGAGATTAAAGCCCAAATGATTAAGGCTCAGAAGATTCGCAACCTGGTTTTGTTCATTTGTATTGTGGTAAGTGCGGCATCGATTGGCGTGGTTTTGGTGCTATTTGGTATTAAATCTGGCCAAGATATTGCGATGAGTAGTCAGGACAAGAAACTTGAAACCATGTCTACGAAACTCAATTCTTACGATGAATTGAACGACTTGGTGACTTTGCAGACGCAGCTAGGTTTGCTTGAAGAGATTGGCAAGAACAAGACTGTGCCTTCGCGTATGTTTGGAGCGCTGGGTAGTATTTTACCAAAGGGCGAGGATATCGTACAGTTATCAGATTTGCGCCTCGATCTCGAAAAGTACAATTTACGCATGGAAGGTCAGGCTGACGCAAGGGTTTCTCCGTTGATTGACTATCGAGTGTTGGAGAGTTTCAAGAAGGGCGTCGCTTTGACAAAATACGATTATGGACGCTTCGTCGATGTGAATGGCAAAGACATCCCAACTTGGTGTATTGTAGAATCTGATGCGGATGGTAATGCTTACAAATCAGGTGAGAGTTATTACGCTTGGTGGGATTTGTCCCAGAACGGCTGCGAAGCTTATCGTGAAACAGCGGCGATTCCAGAAGGTTCGGATGTGGATTTGTTCTACAGCGAAGGTGCCGAAGTTGAGTCCGAAGAAGTAGAGCTTGACAACCAAGCTCTTGAAAAGCTAGGCGCTAAGATTAAGATTAATGAAGATGGTAGTGTTACGGTTGATGTCAGCGCGATGACTGTGGATGATGTTGAGCAGAGAGACGTCGATGGACAGGCGAAATATTACCGTACTATGGTGAAGCGAGTGAAGATTTGGCGCACACCGCAGTTTACTGCATGGCATAATAGTGGTCATATGACGCTTGAAGGTCAGATTTCTGGTATTGAACACTTTAATAGTAGGTGCTATGAATATTCGGGCACTGCGCAGCGAGATGGCGTAGCCAAGTGGACGTCTGAGAATGCTTGTGACTTGGCTCCGGATGGTCTAACGATCACTAGCTCGTCTAACGGTCGTGATGAGAGTGATAACTTGGTCCTGAAGTTCAGTGCGACGATGAATGTAGCCAAGAATTTCTTTGAATTCCAGAATAAGCACATGATTGCGATTGGGCCGATGGGTCAGAACGTGACCGACTCGTTCTTGCAGGTCGGTGGTATGTTTGCTCAAGAAGCTGAAGATTGTGACCCGAACGACGCCGAATGTTTATTAAATTCAACCAATACGGGAGGGAACAAGGATGAATAATAACAATATCAACGAAAAAACCGGCAAGCGTGGTAAGATTTCTAAAGCGCAGCAGTTGACTATGCTTGAGGTGCTTGGTGCATCATTGGTGCTTGGTACTTGTATCGTGTTAAGTATTTTCATGATTAAGTATATTAAATTCAACACGGTGATTATTACCGAGAAAAATGACGCGATTACTGATTACGATAAGACGTTACGCAACGTGGGGATTTGTGTTGACACGGATGGTAATGGTCGTTTAACTGACGAAGAACTAGAGAAATGTAATCCTAATACGACTTCGCTCAGTAGTGTGAAGAACAGTTTGCGCTATAATATTCTGTCCAACATGGCTCAGAATGAAGACCTTGAATCGGTGGCACGTCAGCGCGCAGAGAATTGTTATGACGAAACCGGCGCGAAAATTGATTTTAACAAATTATATGAACTGTCGAACGACGAGCTAGAACGTGATCAATATATGCAAATGTCGAAAGTCTGTTCGGCGCTACGCGTAGTTGGCGATGCATTACCAACTCAGAAGAACACCGAGGCGTTAATGGCGAGTTTGAACCAGATTTTCATCGTGACTGGTACGGAACCAGATCGGTTAGTGCCGCGTGACGATGTGCTAGCGTCGACTATTCCAGGCGTTGAGGTGATTCCAACTACTATCCGTATGGAAGGTGCTGATACTGTAGTGATGAGTGTGTTAAACAATCTTGAGAAATCAATTAGGGAAGTCGATATTACTTCGGCAAACGTCGAATGGACTAACCGCGGAATTAGTATCAACGCTCAGGCCAATTCTTATTACCTCGGTGATTTGCCAAGTATTGAAGTCAATAAGACTTTGCGCGCTAATAGTAACACAGGGAGCAAGAAGAAATGAAACAATCAGACATTTTTACCTTGATATTAATTGCTGGTATTGGTACGTTGGCGGCATTTTTCCTCTGTAATGCGATTATGGGTGATCCAGACGATGCAAAAGTTGAGTTTAAGAAGCTGAGCAGTGTGATTTCGGCGGATTTGGCGACTCCTGACGCAGAAATTTTCAACAGCTCGGCGATTAACCCGACGATTGAAGTTTACGTGGGTGATTGTGAAGATATTGACCATAACGGTCTTTTGGATCGATTTGAGTTGATCGCTTGCGGTAAAGAAGATGTTGATACGGTAACGGTGGAGACGAGCCAAGATCAGATTAAGGCTTTGCTTGAGAGCGACCGGTGTATTTTGACGATTGACGGTGAGACGAAGTGTGATGCTGAAAAGCGTGAGTATTTGACGGGACTTTTGCAACCGCAAGACAATGGAGAATAGCGGATGGCTCTCTTGACTAAGGATGGGCTGGCCAAGGTTATACAACTCCTGATTAACGAGGGGCTGGTTGATGTTGACGCGGTAACGGCTGTGCAGCAAGAAGTTGCGCAGACTAAGCAGCCGCTTTTGCCGGCTTTAACGGCTAAGGGAATTGTCAACGACGAAACAATTAACCATGCTTCGGCGATTATCATGGGGGTGCCGTATGTTGATCTCACGAATGTTGAGATGGATCAGAATGTTCTGGCTCTCTTGAACTACGAAGTTGCTCAGCGTAACATGGTGGCGCCACTTGGCGAAGTGAACGGTCAGTTAGTAGTGGCGATGCTTGACGTGGGTAACGTTCAGGCGGTGGACTATTTGTCGACTTTGACTAATAAGTCGGTGCGTCCAGTGATGGCGTCGAGCGAAGGAATCCAAGCGGTTCTCAAACAGTATAAGGGCGACTTTTCCGGCGTTAAGCAGGCGGTCAAAGCAACTGACCAAGAAGTTAAACAGCGTCAGGCGAGTAGTAATGTTAAGACCATTACGCAGGATTCGCCGATTTCTAAAGCGCTTACGAGCATCCTTGATTACGCAGTTAAGTCTAAAGCTTCCGATGTGCATATCGAGCCACTTGAGAATGCGCTTGTGATTAGGTGTCGGATTGATGGTGTGCTTCGTCGCGTGATGGAACTACCTAAGGCGATTGAGCCGGCGCTGGTATCGCGTATCAAGATTTTGTCAAATTTGAAAATCGATGAACACCGTATTCCGCAGGACGGTCAGTTCGCGGTAATGGTAGGCGATAAAGAAGTTGACTTGCGTATTGCGATTTCGCCGGTAGTGTGGGGTGAGCAAGTGGTGATTCGTTTGTTGGATAAAAGCGGTACGAGCATGGAAATCGAAGGTATGGGTATGACCGGTCATGCTTTGCAATCGGTACTGGAAGGGATTTCTCGACCAAATGGTATGATTCTGACCTCTGGTCCAACTGGTTCTGGTAAAAGTACTACGCTCTATGCACTAATCAAGCGGATTAAGAGTGAGAAAATTAACATTGTCACGCTTGAGGATCCGGTCGAATACAAGATGGATGGGGTGAATCAGATTCAGGTTAATGTGGATGCTGGGTTGACTTTTGCTTCGGGACTTAGGAGTATTTTGCGTCAGGACCCGGACGTGGTAATGGTTGGTGAGATTCGCGACTCAGAAACGGCGAACTTGGCCGTGCAGGCTTCGCTAACTGGTCACTTGGTGTTTAGCACCTTGCACACTAACTCGGCGGCTGGTATTTTGCCGCGCTTGCTTGATATGGGTATTGAGCCATTCTTGCTCGCGTCGACGCTAAATACGGTGATTGGCCAGAGGTTGGTGCGAAGAGTGGCGGCTAAGCGTACGGCGTACCAGAGTAATGAGATGGAAACTAACGAAATCCATGAGATTGTCGGTGGGCTTTTGCCGCAAACTGCTGAAGAAGTGGCCAACGTGAGCGCGGATCTCGGTTATGAGAATTTGCCGTTGGCGAATCAAGGTAGTTATACATTGGTAAAGGGTGTCGATGATCAAGCTTCGCCAGGTGGTTATTCTGGACGTGCCGGTCTCTATGAAGCCATTACCGTAGATGAAGATATCCAAAAGTTGATTATCAGTCATGCGACTTCGGCTGAAGTAATGCGCGTCGCCAAGGAAAAGGGAACGGTGACGATGCGCCAAGATGGTATGCTAAAAGCGCTATCGGGGATTACGACGATGGAAGAGGTGAACCGCGTAGCAAGCGACCTGGCGTAGAACCTTGTTCTACCACACTAAACTTTGTTCTGTCATGGATGTGTTAGTTGTGCTAAACTAAGTTTATGAATGTTAAACGTTTGACCAGGCTAGGTCTTATGGTGGTGGTTGTATTGCAACTCGTTGTCTATATTTTGGCAGGGTTTGGCAAGTCTTATATCCACATGGACGAGGCGTTTTCGCTTGGTTTGGCACAGTATCATGCGGTTGACATCACGCACGAAGCGGATTTTTATAATCAGTGGCACGATAGGGAATATTACCAAGATTATTTGGCCGTGCAAGATGATGAACGAGGGGACTACACTCCAGTGTATAGGAATCAACGCGATGATGTGCATCCGCCGTTTTACTATTTGTTGTTAAGAACTGCGTTAGAAATGGGGCCGAGGGAGTTTTCTAAATGGCCAGGAATAATTTTGAACATGTTGATTGCTGTGGCAAACACGGTGGTGTTTTTCTTGTTGATGAGAGAATTGCTGGACAAAACGCGCTTTAGCGAGCAAAAAACTGTAATTTTTGCATTAATTTTGACTGCGGTGGCTGGGCTAACAATTGCTGCGGTGAGTGCGGTTGCTTATATCAGAATGTATATGTTGCTGACGCTGTTTGTGACTTTGACGGCGTGGATGCATGTAAAATTATACGCAAGCTCTAAGCGCGATTTGCGGTTATTGGTGGCGATTGGGTTAACGGCGGTTTTTGGTGTGCTGACGCAATATTATTATTTGTTTTTCCTAGCGCCAGTCTGGGTGGTGATGGTGAGTAAATATTTGACCGAGAAACGCTACCGAGATTTTTGGACTTATACTGGTGTGTTGATGATGGCTGGGGGAGTGGCGCTAGTGGTTTGGCCGTATATGATTGACCACATGTTCTTTGGTTATCGTGGGCAGGGAGTGCTCATGAGTTTCTTGAACCTGCCTAAGCTAATGGGGCAGATTTGGCACTACGTGGAAGTGATGGATTACAATGCGTTCCATCGGTTGCTGCCGGTTTTGTTGCTAATAATGGTTGGCTGTGCGATTTGGCGTCGGCTAAAGGTAAAACAGCAAGAGCAGACTACGTCGTTGTTCAAGCAACTGGGTAAATGGAATGTTGTGCTATGGCCGACGCTGGGATATTTCTTGATCGTGGCGGCAGTCTCGCCGTTTATTGAATTGAGATATATCATGCCGGTGACCGGTTTGGTGACGGCGATGGTGTTCCTGGGTGTGTATATTGCGTTGAGAAGTACACGGATAACAGAGAAGGTGGGCGAGGCGATAGTTGGGGGTTTGATGCTATTAATGCTGGTGCTGGCGCCGATTCAACTGATGATGGGGGCGATGCGTATCGAGCTATTGTATCGAGACAAGGAGGCATTGATGATGGAGCTTAGCGAAAATACCACTGCTCCGGTGCTCTATCTGATTACGACGGAAAATAATCGATTTCTAGATAATATTATGCCATTTGCGACGTTTGAAGAGTCGTATTTGGCGCTTGATATTGAGCCGACGGTTGCCGAAGTGAAACAAATTATGGCAGGGAAAGATTTGTCTCAAGGGATGTATTTGTTCGTGAGTGGGGTGATGGATCAAGGAAAAACTCTAGCGGTGGTACAGCAGGCCACTGGTCTGACTGAAGTGAGGTATGTGCGCGGAGTGAATACTTGCGAGATTTATTATTTGAGGTAAAGGTAAGCTGTTTTATGGATGGCTGCGCAGCGGCTATGTCTCTGTCAGATTTGGGTTTTTAAGAAGCCAAGGTTATGATGGAAATTATTGGTCAAACACTGGCATTCAACCTACAGGTTCATATCACCTTGCTTTTAATGCCTCTGGGCTTAGTTCATCGTATGGCCCGACTAATCGTTATATCGGTTACTCTCTCCGCTGTTTGCAGGAGTGGGGAAAATTGTTGAAAAATTTATAGAAAATCCGCTTGCGGTTTATAAAAGTATGGTATAATAATAGTGTCTACTTACAATAAAATTTGCGAATTCGTTTTTTATACGAAAAAGTATAACAAGCAGGTACTGTTGCCGGCTAGAACATGCTTTTTCGTAAGAATTCGCGGT
>CAYNHE010000013.1:0-27046 GCA_964397215.1 uncultured Candidatus Saccharibacteria bacterium | reverse complement strand
GACATAGACCCTCTAAGTCTACAATGCTGGTTCGATTCCAGCTGGCGCTACCAAAGAATAGCCTGAACTTTTGTTTAGGCTATTCTTTGTCTGGGCATAAGCTGGGTGACGAACCGTGAGCGAAGCGAACGGTTCACCACGCACGAGTGGTGAACCGTTCTTGGAACTATTTAATTTCAAAATCTTTAATTTTTAAATCACAATAATATCGGCCGCTTGTCGCGGTAAATTTAAGTACGCAATAATCTGGATCGGTTACGCCTTTTTTGTAATATATCGTGTCACCAGGTTGCCAGATCAAATTTTTAATCTCTTGGTCGGTCAGAACTTCCATGGTGCCCTTCAGTATCAACCCAACATATTTAATTAGGCCTTTACGATAAAAATAAATGCTTGCCTTAGGATTATTTTGATATTGTTTAACTTTAGCCGATGAAGTGTTGGTAGAAAAATAAAATTCCCTCACGCCAACGCGCTTACGAGGTTTAAGCATGGCGCGCACATTAGGATAATTTTCGTCATCCAGAGAGCAGATGAAACTAACTTTTCGTCGGTCAATAAATTTTTCTATTTTCTTTAAATCCATAGTATTACACCTGTTCGTAAAATTTTTGCCTTGATCTAATTATAGCACTTACGATTTCTGTTTTATAATAGAACCTTTATACTCAATCAAATCCCCAACCTGACAATCCAGAATCTCACAAAGCGCGGCGAGGGTAGAAAACCGAATCGCCGTGATATGATTATTTTTAATCTTAGAAAGATTAGCATTAGTAATACCAACCTTTTCGGCTAGTTCGTTCAAGGAAATCTTGCGCTCGACCATCAAACGGTCGAGATGCAAGATAATTGTGCCGTTCGTCGAATCGCTAGACCAGTCCATCCAAATCCTCCTCTAGACGCGTGCCATAATTAAAGAATTCTGAAATACACAAGAAAACTAGGCCGATGAAGAAACTTAATGAGTTAAAACCGCTGCTGAGCTCGCCGCCAGTGAAGTTCACCACGATTTCGGAAATTAAGGTCATGACAGAAACGGAGATGAGAAAAATCCCGATTTCACGAAACATCCGCACGATGTTCTGCTGAAATGGCGTATTACCTTGGGCGAACCAAGTTTGACCTTTGGCCGTCTTAAGAATTAGGTAAACATTACGAAACACCATCGCCATCAGCGAAAGCATCACCACGCTACCCAGCGTAAAGAATATCACTGCTCCAGAATTAATGGAGCCATTTTCGCCCACTACCGCCGCCTCAAAACCATAGCAGGATAAATTAGTTTCGCCATTTAGAACCGTGCCTTTTAGCCAGTTGGCAAACGAATCTGGCTTAATAATAGCTACAAGCGCACTAATCAACATACCCCCGGCCAAACACCAGTGTAGAACCTCGGCGATTTTTGCCAGGATTAGAGTTAGCCTGAGCAAAAGCGCTCCCGAATTGTTTGCCGCTTGTTTCTGAACCATGAAATTCCTTTCGTTAAGTTACTCCCATTCTAAGCCCATATTTATCATTTGTCAATATGTTTTTATTATGAAACGATAATTTTGTATTTTCGTGCGCAGCGGCATTATAGTAATAGGAAACGGTTTCGGTTTCTTGAGGAGAACCTTTAATAGCTATACTTGGTCACGTAGCCATGTTTCAGCTTCTATTGCATATTATGTTTTCATTAATACCCCAGAAGTGCGTCCGTCAGATGGCCCAAACTCTCGTTACGACGGTTTCTCTCTCCGTTGTTTGCAGGAGTAAAGCGCTCGTCCATACTTTTTGAGACCACGTTGTCGCCGCTTGGGCCAAGTCTTTAGTCTCAAAAAAGTATGGACTTCGCTTAGCCTTTTATTATTCTAGAAAATAAGAACTGCGCTTGATATTTTAATATTCTTTAAAATATAGACCTCACTTAAGCGATTTATTTCCAAAAAATCAAAGTGTACTTAAATGGAATTACTGCCTAAAATCATCGATTTTAGGCAGTAATTTTTTTACTACTACCCCTGTTATTTTCTATTAGCTAGTGGATAAAAATGGTGATTTTAGACAGCAGCTAGCGAGCAAGGCAACGAACTGGCATGCCGACGTAACGAACATCAGGATGTGTCACGGTAAGATTCGCATTTTTTGCGTTAACCGCATAGTCATTTGATCTATCTACAACGGTTCCAGACCAAAAGTGAGTACTGTAACCAACATCCCGTAAATAGCCTGACGCAGTTTGAAGCCACCCGGTATGCACGAAGTAAGCTGGTGGGGCAAAGGGATTTTTTGCTGACACTAGGCCATCATCAAGCGGATTAGTATATTGCGTAGTAAACTTAGGGTATCCCAGACCTAGAAGCAGTTGATAATAATCGTTAGTATCGATTGGAGCATGGTCACTCTCTGCTTCCCCATTTGGTAATCGCCACCCACTCGGACAAATCGAACCAGCAGAGTTAGCATTAACAGTACTAACATTTTTTACTAGGCCAGCCGTGGCTGCACTAGCCTGATAGTAGTTCCCAATTAGATAATGCGCGTCATAAGTCTTGCTAGCGGTGTCTGCCGCAATGAAAGTTGCTCCAGTTTCATCTGGTTCTGTCGTTACTTTGTTAGTGTCGGCGTCGTACGAGTAATTACCCATTTTGGAGACAAAATCCGCCGTCCAGTCCTCGCCTGATACGTCTGCTATTCCTACGCTAGCACACTTTATACCTAGATTATCGCCAAATACGGCAGAGAGGCCTACTGTATTTGTGTTGTAGTTAGAACATTGTTTGGATACAAGTGGGGTTACTACAACCGCTTCGCCCATATTCCATGAATACTCTTCTGTGTTGCTGTTTGATTTATTGTCTGGCCCGAACTTAAAATCATTCGTCCCACTGGTTGGCGTATAGGTGACGCCTTTTGGTAGGTCCGTATCGGCACTCGTGTAAGTTTTGTCAGTTGAGAGATCTAAGGCGAGGTTCTGGGTCATCCAACATTTGTTATCCGGTAGTTTAGCTACCCAGTAAGCTTTCTGGTCACGCATGTCGATGAGCTGTTTAGTTTCTCCTACATCGGAATAATCACAGACGTAGGGTGACATTTCTTGCATATACGTAATGCCTGATAAAGTATGTACGGCGATTGGATTAGCTACCGCTGAGACTAATACGGAATTATAGTATGTGCCAGAAGGCAAGGTTGGTCCTACAGCAACACCAAAGTTGAGTTTATATTGTTCGTTAGCCGCCATTTCTTCTGACGTGATAATTGGTGCGCTATTTGTCTTGGGTATTGCAGTGTAATCCGTATTATCATCCAGCGCATAGCCCCATTTGTTCAGATGGTTAGTATAGTTACTGGCGTTCATGCTACCGTCTACTGGCTCGATACTAGTATCCACCAGCCCATTAGCTGGGTGCAGACTACTTGTATTATCTCCAGTACTCATATAGACCGAATAACCCGTCGTGTTATTAGTAGTAATACTGAGTGTAGCTTCACCAGTGGTAAAAACTCCACCCGAAGTTGGCGTGATTTCTAGCGCCACATTATCCGACAATGCCAAAGCCAGTGACGAATACACGTAAGTCTCAGCTTTCATCCGAGCAGATTGAGTTAAAGGTTCGCCTTCGGCGTTGGCGACTAAATCGACCGACGGACAGCACATCCCAATCCCTAGCAGCATCAGACACATAACTGCCGCAAAGCCGCCATAGTTAATTAGTTTTCTCTTTTTGACCATATATATGATTACCTCCATTGCTTACGCAATAAACTATTGATGTTGGTTAAACGTAGCACCGGAAGTAAGTCTAGAATAACCCTAGGAATGCAAAGATAGTATTCCAGCAAGGACAAACGCCAGAAGAGTCACACCATTAACGTCCTACTACTACGGCATAACTCAAACCATCTCAGAGGTACAAAAACATTCATAGGCTACCAGAAACCAACTTCCAGTGACTACTTTTCAACACGCCTGGCCAGAGGTGAAGAAAACTCGAAGCAAAACCATTCATACAAAAATGGACACCACGAGGGTGTACTATTCCTAAGCAAACAACTATTTACATAATCACCCACTCATGGAAAGCCTCATGGCGTCCATTTTATGGGTCATATATGTAAATAAAAACAATAGTTGTTATTTAATATTAGGAATAGTACATTTTTATTATAGCACACTTTTACAAACCGCAAGCGGATTTTTTTAAAAAAATAGTAAATTCTTACAGCACGCTGGCAAGCCTACCAAGAGCTAACAAGCCCCTCGCTGATATCGCTCTCTTAGCCTTTTCGTCCATAAGAAATTTTATAAAATTCAATAACGACAATCGGCAGCGTAAAAGCGACAAAAGCCGTGAGGGATAGCGCCAGCAGCGGAACTTGCACGACACCAACAATCGGGATGAGCGGTCCAAATAACGCCAGCAGTTGCAGAACAATAGCCGCCACTAGTGCCAGATAAAAACTTTTATGACCAACTTTCAGGCGTTGCCAGAGCGACTCAAAAGTCCCTCGTGCGGTCAAAGCACCGCTCCACTGCATCACTACGAGCGCCGTGAAGGCCAAAGTGTTCGCTTGCGCCGTATCGCCTAGCACACTCAAACTAATCGCGTAGGTCGACACCGTAATAACCGCCATTAGAATTGCCAGTAGCACCATGCGTACGATGGTATAGCTAGAAAGAATTGGGGCGTCTTTTGGCTCAGGTTTGGCACGCAAAATTTGCCCTTCTGCCGGCTCGTTCCCAAGCGGAATCACCAGTAGTGAGTCAGTCACCAGATTAATCCAAAGAATCTGAATCGGCGTCAGCATTTGCCCACCAAACAAAATGAGCGACGCCAGGGTGGTCAGAACTTCGCCGGCGTTGGTCGCTAAGAGATAGCTTAACATACGCCGAATATTGGCGAGGACCGTGCGACTTTCTTTGATGGTTTCGATAATGTTTTTGAAATTATTGTCCAGTAGCACCACGTCGCTAGCATCTTGAACGATGCTCGGACTGTCGCCCATCGCAATCCCCACGTGCGCCCCAACCAGAGCCGGCACGTCATTCACGCCATCCCCAGTCATCGCGCAAATTTCTGACTGTTTCATCACGTTCAGGATGCGATATTTATCTTCTGGCGTCACACGCGCAAAAACCGTCGCATTCCGCACCATGCTCGCCAAATCTTCGTCGCTAACGTTCCCTAATTTGGAACAATCGAGCACCTGTTCACAAGTTTTTGCGAGGCCAAGTTCCTTGCCAATAGCGTAAGCCGTACCAGCATGATCACCAGTCACCATCTTGACTTGCACACCCATGCGCGCAGCTCCAGCGATGGCTGGTTTTGCCTCCGGTCGCACGGCGTCCGCCACCGCAAACAACCCTTCAAAGCTAAAAATTTCTCCTTTATCCAGACGATATAACTCGTTAATCTCGTGCTTAAGTTTACCCGAAGCCACCGCTAGTACTTTATAACCTTTGCCAGCTAGTTCGTTCAGCTTCTCGGCTATCATGTCACGCTCCTTAGCAGTGAGTTTAGAACGCGCAATGATGGTTTCTGGCGCGCCTTTAATCCGTAGTGTTAAACTTTGCTCGTCATTCTGAAACAGATTCCCAGACATCTTGAGCGTCTGATCAAAAGCATATGATTTGAGCGGCGTAGTTTTTTGCACGGACACGCCTTCTTGAGTCAAAAACTCCGCGATACAAATATCCAGCGGATCCACCAAAAGCCGCCGATCATTCTCAATCTGAGCCGCATCACTCAAGGTCGCGCCGGCCAGCCGAGTCAAAAATTCCTTTTTCGTCAAATCAACCGGCCAAAACTCACGTAGCTCAAGTTTATTAGCGGTGAGAGTACCAGTTTTGTCGCTGGCGATAGTGGTGACGATACCGATGGTCTCAATGGCTTTTAGCTCTTTAATCAAGGCCTGCTTCTCCGCCATGCGTTTCGCACAAAGTGCCAAGATGATCGAAATCGCAATTGGCAAGCCTTCTGGCACCGCCGACACCATCATGGCCAGAGTAAACTCGGTCGCTTCTAGCCAGTTCACGCCGTCGATTAACTGCAAAATCAGAGCCAGAATCGCCACAATTACTACAGCAATGGCGATTTTGATAACCAGCTGGTCGATTTTTTCGGCAATTGGACTATTACCAGAAACCGATGAGGCGAGCGAGGCAATCTTGCCGTATTCAGTATTATCGCCGGTGGCTGTTACGATAAATTTGCCGCTGCCGGTCACCACGAAACTGCCGGAGAAAACCATGTTGCGCTGCTCATAAACCTTTTTCTGCCCAGAAATTGCTTTGGCGTCCTTAGCGACACTCTCCGATTCGCCAGTCAGCATGGCCTCGTTAGTGAGAATTCCCGACTCCTGAATAATCCTGCCGTCGGCTGGAATCCGGTCGCCTTCGCTGAGAATCACAATGTCGCCCGGCACTAGTTCGGCTACGCTCACAGCATTTTCTTTGCCACTCCTTAGGACAACCACCATATGCTCGGTACTATTCTTGAGAGAGCGCAAAATCCGCTCAGTCGAAAAACTTTGCACATAATAAATCCCGGCGTCCACCATAATGATAACGGCAATTGTCCCCACTTCTAGCCAGTTACCCTGAACTGCTGACAAAATTAGTGCGATAATCAAAATCACCATAAAAACATCAATAAACGGCGCCAAAATCTTCCGCCACAGTGGTGTTTCCTTAACTTTGATAGCGTTGTTGCCGTACTGTTGTCGACGGCGCAGGACTTCGCCTTCCGTTAATCCTTTTTCTGGATTGGTGTTGAAGATTTCGAGCGTTTCTTTGACGGTTTGATTATAGTAATTAACCATAAGATTAGTATAAAGGTGGTTTTAATATTTGTCCACAAAAAACTGCCGAGCGAAACAAGATGTCTGGATAAATTTTGCAAAACTCCCTTCATATTTCTATAGTAACATACTGCGCTGGCGGTTTCAAAAGTTTTGATAAAAAAGTCAGGTTGATGTCATTTTTGTGCAATGGACAAAGACATGAGCGCGACATTAGCAGCAAAATATGAAACCGAGCTAATAGATAAGAATGTTTTGCAGGCCAAACTTGACGAGTTGTATGCGCTTGCCGAAGAAGATGCGGAAGAAGAATAGTTAATTTACTCAGCGCGTTGAGCAAATTAGAATGACCCCTTATTACGAGATTTTTGGCTTTCTACTTATTTAACATTTTTATTGCTTCATCCTCGTTGGCAACAAAGAACACATCTTTACCTTGATTGCTTTCATAAATAAAATCTCTTAGAGGTTTGCTAGTATATTTAGAAAAATCGCCATAGATTGCAAAGCCAATATCATAATTGACGAACTTTTGTAAAATCTCTCCAGCTAAGCCGCTGCTCAAAATAAAGAAATCTTCAGTGATGGCTGATTTATTGAGCGCAATTTTATCACATTTTGTCCTGTATTTTATTTCCATCACAAAATCAACCGCCGAGGCAGCATCTTTTATGATAATTTCGTCGCTATTTACAACTGCGATATTATTAATAATTTTAGTATCCATTGTCTTAATTATATCCTCGCCTGATAAATCGTAATCCCGGCCCCAGCATATATTTTGCTCGAAACAACTTCTAGACCACGAAGCGTAGGAATGTCCATATTGGCAGGATGAGACAGCACCAAAAGTCCATTTTCCGCTAAAATACTCCTTAAGCCTTCGTTTTCTGTCAAATTCACCTTGTCATACGGCGGATCGGCGATGATAATGTCAAACTTTTCCTCGGTCTCTTCGACAAATTTACCCACCGCATCAACCACCACTCGCCACTGACTATTTGGCGCAATGCGTTCCAGATTCCGCCGAGCTACTTGAGCGATTTTGGCGGATTTTTCTACCAGGATTACTTCCCTTGCGCCACGACTTAAGGCTTCGAGAGCGAGCGCGCCGGAACCGGCGTAAGCATCGAGAACTTTTGCGCCGTCTAAACTGCCGGACAACCGATTAAATAACGCGTTTTTCTCGCGAGCGCCCATCGGATGAGTTAGACTATCGTCCGGACTCGTCAATTTAGCTCCCCGAAACTGACCACCGACGACCGCAAAACTACTATTTTTCATGATTTTCGCCTTTTTTGCGCAAATTAGAGCCTTTTTTGCGCGATTTTGGCCCTTTGGCGCTTTCTGGGGCCCTCTGTGGGCCACCTTTAGCATGAACGTTATCAGACGGCTCTTCGGTTCTAGAATCGCTCCTAGGGCTTCCTAAGAGGTCGTGCCATTCTACACCGTTCAGCTCGTAAGCCATTTCAGCGGCGGCGTAATAGACCAGACTCAGCGCACGGACGATTTCTGGCAGCAACATGTCTCTAGTGTGCCGCGCCAAATCTTGCGTCCACCCCTTACAGCGGAACTGATTATACATCCCCTCCGCCTGCACTTTGATTAGCGAATCGTGCAGCACCTTCTTAACATCGACCTGGTAAAATTCCTCGTCGGCGATTTCTGGCAAAAAATGTTTCTTTGGCATCGTCGCCGCTATGAGCGCCACGCCATATTCGTAAGCCACGTGCTGAGAAAAATAACCGCCGGCACCCCAATAGAGCCAGTTGTTGCGCACCGTTTCTGGCAAAGTGCGCCCATGCATGATGCCTTTAATCGGCTCGCCAAAAACTTTCACGAATTCCTTATTACTCATCAGCTCCGCGCGCGCCTCTGAAAGCGGAAAATGGTGCGCCGGGGTCAGACTATCGGTAATTTTGTGACTCATCCAAGCCGTCTCAAAACTCGCCCGAATTTTATCCCCACTCCTCAGGGCTTGCACTAAATTATAAAAATGACTATAAATCTGCGCGTACAACTCTTTGCCTTCATCTTCGTCAAACATATGCGTCGGGTCGTCGTCGTCCGGACTTTTGCGTTTCAGACAATCTGGCCCACGCGCCCCTTCAAACTGCAAAATTTCATCGCCACTCGGAAAATAATATTGCTCCGGCAAATGCTTCGCCAAAATTTTGCGCGCCGCCTGATCGAGCAGTTGATGCGTGCCAAGATGTTTTCCAGTGAAACGGGAATTTTTCGCTAGAGTAGTTGTAGAATACATAATTAACTAATCTAGTATAACATATTTCGTTGTTGCTGACCATAAACCCCATTGACTATGAACTCTGCCGTATCAGAGTCCATAGTGAGCAACTACTGGAGTCCTAGCACTCGCTCTAAATCCCAACGATGAGCGTCGGTATGTAATTTGCCCACTAGTTCAACGTCGTCAGCTGCTGGTACTTACTGATTCTACGGGCCAGCTCTGGATAGTTTTGCAAATTTTCGGGGTGCTTAGCAAACTCCCCAGCGTGATGTCCGGCGCGCGTAATAAGTTCCGTGTCGGTCAAATTAGCGACTTGCAAATTCAGTTCGCCATGTTGCATCGAACCGTAAATTTCCCCTGGACCACGAATTTTCAGGTCGACCTCGGCCAAATGGAAGCCATCGGTAGATTTTTCCATCTCTTTGAGCCGACGCGATGGCGCACCTTCACCAGTCGTAAGTAGGAAACAACTAGCTGGCTGGTCGCCACGCCCGACGCGTCCGCGTAACTGGTGCAGCTGGGCCAAACCGTAATTTTCGGCGTCCTGAATAATAATCATATTGGCGTTTGGCACGTTCACGCCGACCTCAACCACAGTAGTCGAAACCAAAATCTGAATTTTATTACTGGCGAATTCGGCCATAATCTGGTCTTTTTCGTCCGGTTTCATTTTGCCATGCAGAATCCCCACTTTAACCTGAGGGAAAAGTTCCTCCAGCTTCTTAGCCTGCTTCTTAACTGGGGTGGCCGTGCTGGCGTTTTTTTCCTCAATCACTTGGCAAATCCAATAAATCTGCTGTTTCTTAGCCAAAATTTCGCGCATCGCCGGATATAGCTCGTCGGTTTGCTCGGTTTCGTTCAAAATCCGCGTGGTAATCGGTTGACGCCCTGGCGGTAGCTCATTTAAGAGAGACACATCCAAATCGCCAAACAGCGTCAGCTGCAAAGAGCGCGGAATCGGCGTCGCCGTCATCGACAAGAGGTGCGGCGCCAGCCCATCGGGAGATTTGAGCAGCAATTTCTGTCGCTGATTCACACCAAAACGGTGCTGTTCGTCAATAATACAAAACGCCAGCGAGTGAAAATTCGTATCATCGGTCAGGAGCGCGTGCGTACCAATCACCAAATCAATCTCGCCGTTCGCGATTTGCCGCTTAAGCGCCGCCTTATTCTTAGTCGAACCAGTCAAAAGTGCAATTTTAGGCAGGTGAAAGGCTTTTGCTGATTTTGCAGCCGATTTCTGGCTAGGTTTTTCGTCAGTTTTAGCCTTAGATTTTCCGTTATTTTTAACGAATTTGGCGCGCAAAATCGCTTCTAGCTGCTGAAAAAGCCCTACTAACCCCTCATAGTGCTGAGTGGCGAGAATAGCGGTCGGAGCAAGCAAAGCGATCTGGTGGCCGTTTTGGGCAGTTTGAGCAGCAGCCAACGCAGCGACGATAGTTTTACCAGAGCCTACGTCGCCCTGCAAAAGGCGGTTCATCGGCGTACTTTTTTCCAAATCTTGCAAAATCTCCCAAGTGGCCTTGCGCTGAGCATTAGTCAGGTTAAATGGCAAATTTTTCACCAAATTCCCGGTAAATTTCACTTCAAAAGGCAGCGAAATCGACTTTAGCTTCTGATTTTCGTGCTTGTTTAACTTGGCTGCCAGAATCAGCTCAAATAATTCCTCGTAAGCTAGGTAATTATGGCCGCGCTCAGCATCCTCCGGCGACTCCGGAAAATGCGAATTATAGAGTGCATCCGCTCGCGCACCGGCTCGGACAAAATCTGGCGCCCCCTCGCCCTCAGGCAGCAAATCCGGAATTGTGGCAAAATCCGGGCGCAAATTCTCCATCAGTTTCTGGAACATGGCCGGCTTGATGACGTTTTTGGCCGAATAGACCGGCTGAAAACCCGAACTCGCGCTGTTCTCCACGTCTTGCACCAGCGCCGCCGACGGCGAAATCAGTTGATAACGACCGTTTTTTAGTTCGTATTTGCCGGTAAAATAATATTCACGTTTTTCGTCAAATTGCTTAGCCCGGTAAGGCTGATTGAACCAAACCGTCCGAATCGAGCCAGTTCCGTCACTAATCGTTCCCTGCGTCAAAGTCAACTTGCGCCGACTAGTGCGAATCACGTGCATAGCGGAAATTTTACCACGCACCACCACGTTGCCGGGACGTAAATCCTCAATTTTGGTCGTGGTTTGGTAATTTTCGTAAACTCGTGGCAAACAATATAGCAAATCGCCAACTGTCTTAATCCCCACGCGGCGAAAATTCTCTGCCGTTTTGGGGCCGACGCCTTTTACCTCCGCAATGTCTGCCAAAAGATCCATAAGTATATTTTATCACTAAAATAGCGCAAGATATAAATAAAGATTACCCGGCATACGAGAGTTACTTTGGAGGACCGGGCGTCTTCGCAACCTGTCTTTACAGGTGCGAAGCGCCCTGCGCTCTCGGCAGCAGCCTCCGAGAGCTCCTCCCAAGCAACTCTCGCACACCGAGCAACCTTTACTTCCCCCTTGCGCTATTTAATAATAATATCCTCTTCTCGGAGTTTTTGCATACCGGCGGCACTAGAGAAGCCATCGTAATAGCTCTCGCTAATCTTAGGGTGGCCGAGTTTGTTGGCGGCCCGGACAATTTCGTTAAGGTCATCGGTTAGTTTGAAAATCTTCAGGTCACCTTTTGATACCAGGCCAAGCGGCAGCATTTTGGTTTCAATAAATCTAACTAGCGATTTCCAGTAACTTTTACCGAAGAGAAAAACCGGCATTCTCGGCATTTTGCTCTCTTGCATTAGTAAAATCACCTCAGACAATTCGTCCAGCGTACCAATACCACCTGGAAAAACCACGAACGCTTTGGACGCCATCACCAACATCACTTTGCGCGCGAAGAAATATTGGAACTGCACCATATCGGTAAGATACGGATTAGGGTATTGCTCGTGCTTAAGCGTGATGTTTAGGCCAATACTACGGCCGCCATATTCGAACGCCCCCTGATTGGCCGCTTCCATAATGCCCGGACCACCACCAGTTACCACGGTGTGACCGTTCTGCGCCAAGAGTTGACCGAGCTCACGCGCTTTCATACAATATTTATTGTCCTGTGGCAAACGCGCCGAACCAAAAACCGTCACCCCCTGCGAAAAAGTCCGCACTTCTTTTAATCCGCGCAACAGGTCGTTCGCATAAGCCTTCATGCGCTTAAGGTCGGCCGCTTCTAGGTCTTTAAGAATCTCATCTTTCTCACTCATCAGATTAGTACTCCTTTTTTCTCACTTTCGACAACGAGGGATTGATACATGGCCGCTGGGTCTTCGGACTGTGCCAACGCTCCGCCGACGTTCAGAATGTCTACTCCGGCGTGCGCAATTGCGCGAATATTACTGAGGTTAATGCCGCCGTCCCAGCCAACTTCAACTTCAGGCTTGATGGCTTTAATTAGTTTTACCTTTTCGGTTTGCATCATGTCGGCCATCGCCCCCTGTCGCCCCAAATCGCCAGCAAAAATCATCACGTGGTCAGCCGCGCTAATCAGGGCAGAAATTTTGCCCGGAAAAGTCGGTTTCATCAGCGCGAGACCTGGCTTGATGCCGGCATTGCGTAGCTGTTCAAACAACGCTAGCACGTCATCACGCACTTCGGCATGGACAATGCAGAGATGTGGCTTGAGCGCCAGTACTGCGTCTAGATGACTACTTGGCTGCGCGCTCATCAGATGAAGGTCAAGTTTTACTCCTTCAGGCACGGTCAATCCAGTAAAATCCGCTAGCCTAGTCGGCGCAAAAGTCCCATCCGAAGCATCATATTGAATCCGCTTGGCAAAAGGCGCGTACTTGGCTAGCGTTGCGTTAGCTTCTTCAGGGGTAGCAACTGTAACGGTCGGAACAATAATCGCCATTAAACCTCCTCATCCAGGCGTTTAACTCTCCTCGCGTAGCGTTCTTCTTGGCCGTAGCGAGTATGACAAAATGTTTTGACAATTTTTTCCATTTCGGCCGCGGTCAGTCGTTCTGCCGAAAGACAGGCTACATTAGCCCAGTCATCGTTGCGCGCCAGCTTGGCCGATTCTTCGTTGTCGATATTGGCGGCACGCACGCCTTTCAGACGGTTTGCTTGCATAGTGATGCCGTGCGCCGAAGCACAGAGCAGTACGCCAATCGCGTTTTCGTCGGCTTGGACCTTTTTTCCGACGGCAATCGCCGGGTCGTTAAAATCATCCAGCTCCGCCGGCGTCTCTTCGGAGAGGTCGATGACTTCTACCATGCCGGGATGGCAGTTTTTTAACAAAAGTTTTAACTCATTCTTGCGTTCGTAACCGCGATGATCGGCGCCTAAATAAATTTTGTACGGTTGCATTAAATCACCTCCCGACCAAAATCAACCGAAAGTTCCACCAACCGATTAGAATAACCCCATTCATTATCGTACCAAGCGACAATTTTAATCAAATTACCACCCACCACATCAGTCAGCGGTAAGTCAACAATCGCCGAATGCGAATTCCCTCGGAAATCCGAACTCACCAGCTCATCGTGCGTCACGTCGAGAATCCCCTCGTAATACGGCTCTTTGGCCGAACGTTCAAAAACGTCATTCAACTCCTCGCGCGTAGTATCGCGCTTCAGTACGGCGGTAATATCAGCGAGCGAAACCACCAAACTCGGTACTCGCACACTCAGGCCGTTAAATTTATCCTTGAGCGTCGGGATCGTCAGCGCTGCTGCCTTAGAAGCTCCGGTCGTAGTCGGCACAATATTCACAGCTGCCGCACGCGCTTCACGGAGGTCTTTAGCCACATCATCTTGCAATTTCTGCGAAGCGGTGTAGGAATGCACCGTAGTCATCATCGCCTTCTCAATGCCAAAATTGTCCTCAAGGATTTTCATCACCGGCGCGATACAGTTGGTCGTACAACTGGCGTTACTAATAATATCATCATCAGCCGTCACCACTTCTTCATTCACGCCGAGCACCACAGTCTTGGCGCCAGGACCCTTGGCTGGGGCAGAAATCACCACTTTGCGCGCACCGGCCTTGAGATGAGCCTGCGCATCCGCCGGATCACAGAATCGCCCGGTGCATTCGAGTACCGCGTCGATTTTTAACTTATCCCACGGCAAACGAATCGGCTCCGGCTCAGAGAGAAAGAGAATTTTAATCCCATCCACGATAATATGCTTGTCGTCAAAACTCACTTCGTGGTCGTACACCCCATAAGCCGAGTCGTATTTAAGCAAGTGCGCAAAAGTGCCAGGATCGCCCAAACTGTTGATTGCAATAATCTCTGCGTCACGCCGCTCAAAAGCAATTTTAAATGCGCACCGGCCAATCCGTCCAAATCCGTTGATCGCTAATCTAACCATTTTTATGCCTCCTAGTTCTACTTATGACTATTATAACACAAGTTTTAAGCGTCAAAAGGCTTATTTTTAGAAAATCTGCAAATTTCTGGCTTTTTCCATTGACTTTTTAGCAAATGTGTGCTATAATGGAGAGATAGAGGTGTTTTCCTCACAAAAACAAACCTGGAGGTGTATTTTTATGTTAACAGAAACAGATTTAAGAAGAAGCACTTTTCGCTTGGCAATGCCCCAGCAGTATGACGACCGCGAAGTTGCCATGATCGAGGAGCTTTGTAGCTCTCTGGCGATTGAAGTGTCTCGGTTGACCGGACTGCGTTTTCGCCTGTATTTTGAGGAGTACGACATGACTCATAAGAAGGTGTCTTGGCAGGCTCGGCTGACAACCCTGCCGGAAATTGCTCCGCCGATTTTGGCAAAAGCCGCCCAGATTACTTATGAGGCGCTCAATCACAACGACAGCACCGAAAATTATCATGGCTGTTTTAGCATGATGATTCAGTCGGAGGCAGTGCCGGCCGACGAAGCCACGGCGGCTAAGGGTAAGAAGTTTATGATTAACAGTCAGGTCGATTCGATTTTACGTCTGGCAGAGTCACAGTATCGCACTGCAATCGATAACCACTATCACGAGTGGGGTACGCATTATAAGAATGCTCTGGTTTTCACCGAGGATCCTGAGGTGTTTATGCACGATTTGCAGGCCTTCCCGGAGTTTAGGGAGCAAAAATGCGCTTGCGAAACTCCGCAGGAGTCCTAGTAGCAGGACGTACTGTAAAAAATAACTGTTAAAAAGTGGCTATTGAGCAAAAAGATTTTTGAAAAATAGTTGCTAGGCAAAAGTGGATGTCGAGCAAAAGTGAATGTTGGTCAAAACTGTTTCAATTCTAGCGCGTCGGTTTTATCCGGCGCGGCTTTTTTGTGGTGCTATTCAAAAAAAGGACTCCGCCTGGAGCCCTTTCCTTTTTCCCATTAAGCCCGTGCGAAGTGTGCAAAAGCGCGGTTGGCTTCGGCCATACGGTGACAATCTTCCTTCTTCTTGAAGGCAGCACCGGTCTCGTTGTAAGCATCAATGATCTCCGCTTCGAGACGCTTAGCATATGGCATGCCACTGCGAGCGCGAGCAGCCTGCACCATCCACGAAAAGGCGAAGTGCATCTGGCGATGACCCTCAATTGGGAATGGAATCTGGTAGTTAGCACCACCGACACGGCGAGATTTCACTTCAAAATCTGGGCTAACATTAGCAAGCGCGCGTTCAAAAACCTCAACTGGATCTTCAGAACCGAGTTTTTTAGCAGCGCCTTCGAGAGCTTGGTAAACAGCACGTTCGGCAGCTTGCTTTTTGCCGTCAAGCATGCTTTTATTAATTAATCTCTGCACCAAAACGCTCTGGTACTTGCGATCTGGCATGACTTTACGCTGAAGAGACTTAGTAACTTTCCTTGGCATGTTTATTCTCCCTTCTTAGCACCGTATTTAGAACGACCTTGCTTGCGGCCCTGAACACCCTGAAGGTCCAAAGTACCGCGTACGATATGATAGCGCACACCTGGCAAATCTGGCACACGACCACCACGAACTAGCACAACAGCGTGCTCCTGGAGGTTGTGGCCTTCACCACCGATGTAAGCCCAAACTTCTTGACCGTTAGTCAAGCGGACACGAGCAACCTTGCGAAGCGCTGAGTTAGGCTTCTTAGGGGTCTTAGTGGTAACCTTAAGGCAGACACCACGCTTAAGTGGAGCAGCCTGGTCGTATTTTTTAGTCTTCAATGTATTGACGATTGAGCCGAGCGCTGGGGCCTTTGACTTCTTGGCGGCCTTCTGGCGTGGCTTACGAATCAACTGATTGATAGTTGGCATTAGTAATTCCTAATTAACTTATTATTTAATTGATTATCCGCGCACAGCAATTGCGGACAATCCGAAACTCTATCTGTCATTATACGCCAACTTCACGAAAAAAGCAAGACTTTTTCCACCATTTCAACCCTTCGAGTGCAGCATAATTTCTACAAAAAGAGACCCATTCCAATGCGAATTCCGAGGCTTTTTATTGACAAATTTACCAATCTGTGCTACAATAGAGAGAGGAGGGGGCTCTTTAATAGCTGCAAAAGATTTTGCCACCTGAGAAGCCGTATCTAACTAAGTTAACTTTTAATCTTAATTTTCAAGGAGGGAGAAACATGAAACACGAAGTAAATGTTTTTAACTATGGTTTTAGGAAGTACAAAGATACCAAGAATCAGCTGCTGGATCAGATTAACGCCCTAGAGGTTCTCTACAATGATTACTCGATTTATACTTCTGGCGAGGCGTACTACCCTACCTATATTTTTTCTTTGCCGATAGGGTTTTGGCAGATTGCGCTAGCAGTTGTAGGCCTACTGACTGGAGGAGTAGCACGCTATTTCGTTTATAGAAAATGGTACGAGCTCATCTCCTTTTCTTTGGCGGCAGTATTATGCGTAATCTTGCCGTTTTTGGTTATTCGGGCGAACGATTACTTCAGAAATCGATACTATCCGGGCGAAAGATTTGTGACTTTCTTCATTGCCACCCACAAGAATATCAATCGGGTACAGGCAGAAATTAACAAGATCACGCCAGAGGTAGAAGAACTTAGGTCGAAATACGCTGAGCAACAAGCTGAGAAGGCGCGCGAAAATTTCATAAAAAAGCTGGAAGAAGCTAAGAAATTTGCGCCGGCTCTCGACCACTTGCTAAAAGTCGCCGAAACCGAGTTAAAGGCTGTTATCGATCGGACGCTTAGTTCCAACGGCTTCGATTTGGACCCTGAAGTGACCTTAAGCGCTGCGGTCAGAATACCTGAACTCGATGATAAGTTTCTGCGGTGTTGGCTGCCAAACGTATTAGATGTTAGTGCAGAGGAGCAATCACTGCGCAAGTTCGCAATATACATTGCGTTGCTGACGTCTTTTAAAAAAGAGTTCGCAACCTTGTTAACTTCGAGCGGATTGGATGTTAGTGAACCAGTGCAAGATCCTGAATAACCATATCCGTTTTCTAAAGTGAGAATATTCTGAGCAGCATCGATTAATAGCAGAGCGCAGGCTCTGAGCAATATTTAGTAGGAGGTGTCTAAAATCACCCCACCCTAAAACGCCGCTTCAACGAAGTGGCGTTTTTTATTGTTTCCTACGAAGGCTACACCGTACTCTTAGGTTAAACTAATGATTTTAACATTGACTTTTTGCATGATGTGTGCTATAATGGTAGATGAGGGATGTATTTTTATAAATTATTGCCATGCGGGCATTAAACGTGGAGGGAAAATGAAATATTTCGTTAATTGTAGCAATTTTGCTCTGTCACTTGCACAGGTTGCCGATCAAACCGACCGAGTAGTCGCTTGGAACGTGGGCGTCCTGATTAGTGATCAGCATCTGGAAATTGACAAGGTTTGGGAGGTTCGTGTAAAAATCGATGCTGACCGCCAAGATGGTCGGATTATTGTCGAACATTTTGACCGTAGCCGGACTCCTGTAAAAGTCAATCGTCGCACCTATCGATTACAGGATGGCGAAGTGATTTTTTACGAGGACGAGGCGACCGGCAAACCGCAATTTAAATTTCGGCCGGCCAGTCTCAAGCGAGTGCTGAGAGAAAATTTTGGCATTACTGCCCTGGTGAAGAGTAATCCAAACTATGTCTTTTCGGGCGAATTCGGACTGAATGACAGCCAGTCGAGAGTTAGCTTCTCGGTGCTGTCGGACGGAAGTGTAACCTACTACACCAACAATCCACGCTCGGATTTTTCGATTCAGGAGTTATTGGATTTGTCGTACCACGGAAATCTCAACGTCAAAGTCAGTAACGCCACTTGGGCGCTGGTTTGTAAAGGACCCGACGAGCAGAGCCTTGACCAGCAGTCCAGTTTTTGCCTGTACACGCAGCGCAATAACGTTTGGCTGTTGATGCCGGAATTAGAAAAATATCTGATGAGGTGCGACTACGGACGTTTCGAAGACGCGCTCGAAGATTTTGAACTGGATCCGGTCATGATGGAGCTGTTTGACGAGAACAAGTCAACGGTAGAATCGGGTTCAGAGACAGAAGCAGAGACAGAGACAGAAATAGAAGTAGAAACAGAAGTAGAAACAGAATCAGCAGCAGCAGAAGCGGAATTAACCGCAGTTTCAGGAGATTTTTAGTTTACAAAAAGGAGGGATGTAAATGAATGAAAAAATTTCAAAGTATCAACAGTTGGCGGAGACCAACACGCGCCTACAACAGGCGTACGATGATTACTACACGTTTGGCGGAAAGGAGTTGACTCCGCATCGGAATTGCTACAAGGCTATTCCTTGGCTAACCATGTTCTGGTGTGCGTTTTTCTGTTACTTAGCCGGGCTTTTATTTTACGCCGCTTGCTTAAAATTTGGCAGTTCCGGAGAAGAATGGTCTGCTTTAGCTAGAGCAGCTCTGGATTTCTTCTGTATCATCTGTATACTAACCGTACTGTTTGTTCTGTCAGAAGACTACTGCATTTGGCGACTTAACAAATTCGGTGACGGATCGGTGCACCACGTGTTGTTCTTTTTCTGCAGCAAAAGCAATTTGCAAAAAGTGCAGGACGAACTGGACGAAATTGGTACAGAAGTTACGCAACTCAAGGTAATTTACACCAAACAGCAGGCAGAAAAACTGCGTGAGAATTTTACCCAGACTCTTCGTGAGGCGGAAACGGTGAATCCGCAGTTCAAGGCGCTGTTTAAAATCGCCGAAACCGAGCTGGGCGCCACCATCCATACTACGCTGAGTCATAATAATTATGGTTTGCCGGAGGATGTAGTGATGAGCGCTACGGTCGACAACCTGCCCACTTTTAAAAATCATGAGTTGGAACTTCTGGTTGCTCGACACAAATCGTTCAAAATCACTGCGTCGGAACTGCCCGGCTGGGAGTCCTGCGTAACGATTCTCTGCGGATACAAAGAGAGTCATGACCGTATTGGCAAAATTGTGGCGGATGCGACCTAGGTCGCATCCGCCAGCACGCCGCTTCTTGATTAAGAAGCGGCGTTTTTAATTCCCTTTGGTTCTGAGAACTATAGCTTTTAGCTTTTTACAAAAGCCAAGAATTTTAGTTTTTGCAGAACTCAGGAATTTACGCTTTGAGAATTCTCATTTCCTGGTTTATTTGTTCTGGTCAACGATGAAATCGACAGTTTTGTCAATGATGAGACGATTGCGAATGTCTCGCTTGACTTCTGGTTTTTTTAGGCTGGCGAGGGCTTCTTTAGACTTCTGGTAGAGGTCGCGTAGCTCGGCGATTTTGGCTTCGACTTCTTCGTCGCTGGCCGTGATCTTTTGCTCTTTTGCCAAAACTTGGAGAACTAGCGAAGTCTTAACTCGTGCTTCGGCTAGAGTGCGAGCTTCTTTTTCCCATTCTTCTTCGGTCTGGCCGAGTTGCTCCAGATAATCAGCAAAACTAATGCCGTAACTCGCTGCATTGCGTTCCATGTCGTCCCTAATAAAACGGAGCTGATCCTGAATCAGGATTTCCGGGGCGGAAACTTTGGATTTTTCCATAAATTCTTTTACCAGAGCTTCGCGATATTCTTCGTTGGCTTTGTGCGAATTCTGAGTCTCAAGGTTTTTCTTGATGTCGGCTTTTAGGTCAGCAACTGTTTTAAAATCACCGCATTTCTGCGCCAATTCATCGGTAAGTTCTGGGCGCTTTTTCTCATCAACTTCTTTCAGAGTCACTTCAAAAACTACTGGCTGACCAGCCAACGATTTTTCAAAATAATTCTCTGGGAAACTGAGATTGACGTCGAATTTGTCGCCGGCTTCGTGAGTGATAATTGCCTCTTCGAAACCAGGGATGAAGCTGCCCGAACCGAGTTCGAGGCGATAATCCTTGGCCGTACCGCCATCAAATGGCTTGCCATCCTTCTTACCAACAAAATCAATCACCACGATGTCGCCGTTCTTAGCAGCACGCTCGACTTTAGACACTTCGGAATAAGCGTCAACAATGCGGTCGACGATTTCTTGAACGTCTTTGGCAGAGGGCTCGGTCTTAGGCATTTTGGCCTTCAATTTCTTGTAATCACCTAGCTTAACATCTGGCAAAACGTCTGCTGTCATGGTGTATTCAGCCATTTCGTTCGGGACGTATTTTGCAACTTCGACGCCCGACACCGCGATTGGCGCCAACTGCTCGCTTTCAAACGCTTCGCCCATAAACATCCGAATCGCGCGGTCAATCGTCTCGCTCGCCAATTCGTTCGCAGAAACCGACTGCTCGACCATGGAAACCGGCGCCTTGCCCTTGCGGAAGCCTTGGATTTTGATATCTTTGGCCAAATCTTTGAGTACGGCAGCGCGTGCGCGCCCAAGATCTGCCGCATCAAGAGTCACTTTTAACTCTACTTTAGTATCAGATACTTTCTTCTTTGTACATTTCATGTGATAAGTATAGCACAGATTAGGGGAAAAGACCAGAAACATAAATTACCACTACCAAAATCACGCCAAATATGCTAAACTAGAACAAGAATAAAAAGTTTGGTGGGAAGGTTTTGAGTAAACTCGCAAAGTATCTGAATCAGCATATTGTTGGCAATGTTTTTGATCGACCAACGATTTTGCAAGCTTACGCGACGGATCGTTCGATTTTGCAGACGACGCCGCGACTGGTTGCTTTGCCCAAAAATTCCGAGGACGTGCGTAAGTTGGTGCGTTTTTCTAGCCAACTGGCCGAACGCGGTTTTAGCTTGCCGATTACAGTGCGTGGCACAGGCCGTGACAAAACCGGCGCAGCCATCGGCGATGGTTTGGTGATTTCCCTCGAACAACTTAATCGCATTGAAGAAATTGACCTGCGTGGTCGTTTGGTGCGCGTTCAGCCTGGGATTACTCTGGGCAAACTAAACACCGCGCTAGGTTCTCAGGGTTTTACCCTGCCCATCGAATACGATCCAGAAACCACCCTCGGTGGCCTGATTGCTAACTGTCCGACTGATAATATTTCCAATAAATACGGTGGGATTTATCATTATGTTGAACGGGTCGAAGCTGTGCTGGCGAGTGGCGACTTGGTGCAGTTTGCGCCTTACGGAACTCATGCCGTGATGGCGCGCGCTTCCCAGACCAATGCCGAAGGTGAACTTTATCGCAGTCTGGAGCAAATTCTTGACCGTCACGCCGACACGATTCTTGACCGCAGCACGCGTCCGTTCGACGCGGCCGGTTATGCCAACGTGACCAAAGTACGTCAAGGCCACACGATGAATTTGCTACCGCTGATGTTTGCTTCGCAGGGGACGCTCAGTATTATTACTGATGTGATTTTGCGAGTCGAAGTTGCTAATCGCTACCTGCGGCGCTTAATGCTGGTGGTGCGCGATCTGAAACTAGCCGAACGTATCCTTGATCAGGTCAGCAATGCCGATGCGCGTTCGATTAAAATTTATGACCTTCGAATTGTCCAGCACGCAAGTGAGGCTGGCAGGCGACCAAACTTTTTTGACCATGATTTTCAGCCGCAACCGAATGCCGAGGACGACGCAGCGTATATTGATGATAAGCGTGATAAATTACCACTTGCTGAACCTAGCCGTAACGAATCGTCGTTCATCAACACCAGCCATGAGGGGCTACTGATTATCGCGAGTTTTGACGACCGCAAGCACCGCACTTTGCGCAAAATCCAGCAAATTATCGCCACTCTGCCAGCCAACGTTGAATCTCTAGCCGAGAACGATTACAACACCAACGATTTTACCGAAGTCGAAACCATGCTAACTAGTTATCTTAACGATAATTTAATTGGCGAGCGCACACCAGTGCTAGACGACGTTTATATTCCCCGGTTCAAGACGACCGAATATCTGCAGGGCGTGCGGACGATTAGTGAAATTCTTGGGCAGGATTTGCTGGTTTTTGGCTCGTTTCTCACCTCTAATTATCACGTGCGACCGGAGTTTGATTGCAGTTCGATGGATGGTCGGCGTCTGATTATGCAGTTTCTGCGACTTTATAATAATTTAGTAAAAGATCTCGGTGGCTCGCTGACCGGTGGCAGTCCCGAAGGTCGAGTTAAGGCGATTGCCTCTGCTGGCGCACTGTCTGACCGGGAAAAAACTCTCTATCAGGACATCAAAAATGCTTTTGATCCACACAACATTCTCAACCCAGAGGTGAAACTAGGCGCCGACCTCAAGAGTACGATTCGGAAAATTCGTACCGAGCCACAACTGGGTGTGACCGGAGTTTAGACTAGAGGCTGGTTTCAGAGAAGTTTTTATGTACTTAAGGGTTGCACCGGTGTTTTTAGCATTGACTTTTTACCAGATGTATGATACAATAGAGGTAATCCTTACTTAAGGTACTGAATTTTTATGGGTAAATCTTTAGTTTTTCACGAATATGCACCCCAGAAATGCTGGGTAGGCGATCAGCAGAAAATTTGCTACGCCACGCGCGAAGAAGCCGAAGTGGCCGCCAGAGTGGCCGAATACGACCATGGCATTCCACATTTGTCGGTTTATCACTGCGAATACGGCGACCATTGGCATCTTAGCTCGCGCTAATTTTTGGTACCAGTGTTCGGCGCTAGCGGAACCTGGCTTGTTAAGGTTACACTACTCGGAGTTCCAGCCCAGCCAACGCTATTATACGGAACTAAAGTTACTTCTATCCCAGCGCTAGCTAAATTTCTTAAGGTAAAACTCTGCGTTTTTGCATCAGATTCTGCGCGGCCTTGCGCGCCAGACGAATCGGCCTGCCGACTGGTTTTTACACCATTCTCAGAGGTGGCGGATTCTAGATAACCAACCGGCTTGTTATTTTCTTGGTTATTCTGGATGGAGGATTCTAGATAGCCAACTGGCTCGTTATCAACCAGAATCACCGTGCGCCACGCTTTAGTGACGAAATTTACCGTTGCTTCCCCACCGATAATCGGCGTAGCCGACAGGAAATCAATCGTGGCCGTCTCCGGTAGCTCGTCATAAACATCGACTTTGGCCGACATCGTGCTTGACAGACCGTCCTGATTGGTAACTTTTACTTGGATTATGCCATGAAACTCTGCACTATACTGATAATCGAGCGAGCCGTTAGGACTAGAGCGCTCAAATTCTCCATCTCCGTCCAAATCCCACTCATATTTCAGCCCGGCGCTACTACCATTCCGGTTGGTCGCGGTCGCATTGAAGGTAAAAGTTTCACCTACCTGACCAACATACTCGGCGAGCGGTAGCTGTACAGTCGGGCGATTCAGGACCATGCTAGTCGAAAGCGTCAAATCTCCCGGTTCGTCCACGTTAAACACTCGACCGCCAGTGAGCCGCGTCAGTTCCTCGTAGGCCGGCATGATTTTTGGTTTAGTTATAACATAAATATTCACCGGATCAATGGCGAGGCTAAGATTTACGACGTCGCGCATGAGAGTATGGTCGCGATCTGGATTATGATAATCAGCGTCGGTGAGTAGAATTAGGCTTTTGGTTGCGCCGTTTCGCCAGTCAAGCGTGTTCATAGTGTATTTCATCGCCGAAAGGGCCGATTCAGCCAAGTCGCCGCCGTTGGCAATCCGCAAAGTTTCGAGTTTTTGCGCAAAAGTTTCGTAATCGCAAGAGAAATCGCAGATAGCACGAGGCTCAAACGGATCATCCAAATCACGATATTCGAAAAGCGCAATGCGACCACCACGCTCGGTAATGTGCTGGGCGAGAGTTTTGGCTTCGTTGATATACTTGCGCATCACATTGTTCATGGATGCACTAGTGTCAATTAGGAACGCCACGTCGTCTTTAAGATTGGCCCCTGGTAACCACCAAGCATGAATGTTAGAAAGCGGAAGTGCGGTACTGATTTTTTGGACGATTGTCGTGGCCGCATCATCGTACAGTCCGCTCGTTGTGTAAGCGGTATGGGCGTCGATGCTAAAATTTCCACTGCACATGATGTCGTTTTGATTACACCAAACCCCAAGCTTGTCGATGTAAGTCGATGGCTGATAAGGTTTGGTGCCACCTAAGACGCCGTTATGCGCCCGACAATTCGGCACAAATTCTCGATAATTAGAAAACCCTTGGCCGAGACAGGCTGGCGGAATCAGCCCAGCACCTTCGGGCAAATAAAGTTTGGGGTCGCCAAAAGTCGCCGCGTAAATGATTTGGTCAGCATCCAAATCTGGCAATGTGGTCGAAATTACCTGGCCACCTTGCGAGTAGCCGCCTAGAACAAATTTGGTTTTTGGACAGGCGTTGTGCGTGCGCTCGATATAAGTTTTCAGTTCGTTAATGCCGGTTTTTACACTATCGCCGTAGGTGTGAGTTTTGCCTTGGCTAAGCGCCGCTCCAACCAGCGTCAACACGCCCTCGGCCGAACCGCTCACCGCTGCCGCTGGATATTGATAGCCGCCCCAACTCCGACTGCCCAGTTCGTAAAAACCGTAGGTCAGCGTGCTCGAACGCAACTTGCTCCGGAGCGCCGTCTGCCAAGCGGTAGCACTACTGCCACCAAGTGGCTCACCCGATCCTCGTGCAAAAATAAATTGCACATCGTTGCACGCAATCGGCGGATTCGCCAGGTTCAGCGCAGAAACGTTGACCGCCATCGCCAACTGACCCACGATAGAAACCATTGCGACAAGCAGGAGTTTCAGTCGCATTGAGGCGCGCTGAATTTTTTGTTTGGTTAAAATTAGTGGTTGGAAATTTTGTTGAATATTCACGCGTGACTATACCTCCATGAAATTAAGATTAGTTTGCCCAAGTATAAAGCAGATTTTAAAAAAGTTACAAGTCCCTAACCCCCCGATTTATTGCAATTTTGTATAAATCCTCTCTGTTGGAAGAATGTTGTAAAATTTACAACATAAGTAGTATAAGGCACTAAAAATGGTTAAATATGTCTCCACGTAGACTACCTTTTGTAAGACCGCGTTGTCGCCGCTTAGGCCAAGTCTTTAGTCTTACAAAAGGTACTCTACATGGGGACATACTCAATCAAAAGCAGCCCCTATATTGCTTACGTTGCAATTATTCCTACTCCTGCAAACAGCGGAGAGAGAAACCGAAGTAACGATGGCCCGGGCCGTACGACGGGTACACCCCAGAGGCATTGAAGTGGAGGCCGCATGCATTAGATGAGGCAACGCCGCTACGCGACCAATAGTAGCCATTGATGCCTGCGTGCCTCAAGAAACCGAAGCCCATGTAGGTGATGCCGCTGCGCACGAAGTAGCTGATTCTACGCGCGCTTTTTGCAAAACCGCGCACACTTTTTTGGCTCTACCCCTGTTAATAGTTAAAATTCTACGTGCGAAAATCGAAAAGCCGCACGCAAAATTACCTTGCGCAGCGGCGATATTGGTATGCGTGAGGGACACTTGCGACGCATGGGATTCAGTGGATATAACCGATCGAGTAGTAGTAGTTCTAGCCCTAATTATGCATCTTACTTGCGTTTTGATGCTTTAGACGTGTGGCCTTCGCATGGTCCAGATGCTCGTTCCTACGGTTTCTCTCTCCGCTGTTTGCAGGAGTAAGAACAAAAAGTCGAACTTTTGTTAAATAGAATTACTGTCTAAAATCGATGATTTTAGACAGTAATTTTTTACTACTACCCCTGTTATTTTATATTAGCTAGTGGATAAAAATGGTGATTTTAGACAGTAGCTAGCGAGCGAGACAACGAATACTTTGCCCAACAAATCCAGAAAATGCGTCAGATGGCAGAATCGTGCTTGCTAAGAACAGGTAATATGCTAAATTTGACTCATCTTTATTGGTACTTGTAGCATAAATTGAGTCATAACCTGCCGCCCATAACGATTCCCTCTGCATGTCTAATCTCCCACTACGAACATAGTACATGGGCCCAGCTGTCGGGTCAGCATTTGATAGGATATTAATATAACTAACGCCGCTACCACTTACAGGCCATTTTTCTTGGCTGTATCCATAAGCAATCATCAGGCGATAAGGTGAATCATCAAGATTGAAAGACTGACCATACATTTCATCACTTTTATTGGCATATCGACCAGACTGAGGCAATTTCCATCCTTTAGGACAAATACTGCCGCTTGCATTGTAAAGTTTATTTCCGTCCGGGGCAGTTGCTTCTTGCCTTCTTGAGGATATATTCGTTGCAGCCGTAGCCGCACTTCGGTCGTAATAATTTCCTACGGAATAATGAGCGTCATATAATTTTGCTTCTTCGTTTACAGTTTGGTCTGATGCAACGATTTCATTAAATACCTTCCACCCCGACACATCCTTAAATCTCTCTGGACAATTTTCCGAAATTAGTTGATCGGTAAACGCAGAGTTATACTGACTATTAGTCGGGTATGTATGTCCATTATCTGGAATTTGCGCCTGTGGACAAGTTTTTGCGACCGTTGGCCGAAGCAAGACTAATTGTCCAAGATTCCATGATTTTGTGCTAGTTGAGACACCAGTACTTGGTGAAGGAATTGCGAGACTAGTATTTTCAGTTGGTGTAAATTCGTAATCACTTCCATCATTATTCTTCGGCACATTTTCCAAATCTGTGTTAACTGCTGTTAAAGTTCTATCAGTTGAAAGATCCAGCGCCAAATTCTGTGTCATCCAACAGTTACCATCAGCTAGTTTGGCTACCCAGTAGGATTTACCGTCAC
>CAYNHE010000012.1:0-27304 GCA_964397215.1 uncultured Candidatus Saccharibacteria bacterium | reverse complement strand
AACGACCTTTTGGTTATGAGCCAAACGAGCTACCAGGCTGCTCTACCCCGCGATATCTAAGACACGTCTATTATACGTCAATAGTTCAAAATAAGCAAGCGTTTTTATGAAAATTTAGTTATTTTCCCTAGGTGTTCTAGGCTCTTTTTGTTCTTCACTGTAGGTTTTGTTCCCTCCTAACCAGTAAATCAGTGGTGGTAACAGATAGATATGCAGGGCATTTGGCAATCCGGAGAAGAAATTGAGCGAAATAAGATAGGCGATACCCAGAGCAGTTAACAGAATCCAATAACGATTATGCCAAAAGTTCGTATAACTAGCTGGCTGAGCGGTGGCACGCCGACCATCCACGAAACGTCGCGAGAAGAACCAAGGACAGAAACAAATAATTAGTTCGAAAAGTAGTAAATCAATACCAAAAACACCGAGCTCAAGCAGAAGGCTGATAGGTTGGTTTTGAACGATTTCTTTGGGTGAAGTGACGTCACTTGGATAAGCCTCGTGCATAGCAGTTCCGGCACCACCCAGACCCACACCGAAATACATACTCGAAGGGGTGATTTGCCGACTACCTAGACATGGAGCACCGTTCAGTGGGCATTTGAAACCTTGCCAAATTGCGTGACGTCCCGGAGCATTTCGCCAAGTCAGTAGCGCAATCGTGTTAAGATTCAGCCGAACATCGGTCGATTCGCTGACATAACCAGAAAAATGTGAGGAATTTTCCGGTTTAATTACATCAGATGAACCGTTCGAGACAACTGCATTGCCCGAATTACCAGCATTGCTTGAATGGTTAGAATCGCTTGAGTCACTTGAACTAGTCGACTTTTCCGCAGATTGTTCAGAAGATGTTTTTGTTTCTTGCTCCGGCCGCAAGTCAATCACCCCTAGCGAAAGATGATGAATCGCCTTGGTAGTTGCCGTGACAAAATTATCCGAAGCCGGGCCGACCGCCGCCATGATTCCCTGCATTGTTAGGGAGGCTAAGAAACTCACAATCGGAATGACGAGTAAGAGCTGGAAACGTGCTTTTTTAGCCAAAGCGACTACAAACAAGAAAGCCAGCGCCACTGCGTAAGCATAAATCGCTCCACGCGAAAAAGTGAAGAATAAAGTAAACGAACAGATGAAGGTAGTAATGGTTAGCGCTAAGGATCTTTGCCGACGAAAAACTATCAAATACAGTCCAAGTAGAGTTGGCGCAAGCAATAAATTTCCCATAAATTGCGGCTCGATAGCTAACCCAGAAGGATGCGGAAAGCCAAACGATTGATAAGTGCAACCACGACAAAGTAACGTAGTTTCTCGATCAACACCGCAAACATCAGCCACGCTTTGGACGAAACAAATTACACACGCACCGAGGCTCGCCAGAAAAATCGCGCGCAGAAGGTTTCTCCGGAAGTTGGTCGGCAAATCAATCAGTGGGACGACAAACAAAATCGCAAAAACCGCCAAAAAGAGTGCCCAGATAATCCCAGCCGTGAGCAGTCCTCTAAAAGGATTCCCCGACCAGAAGACTGAAATCGTCGCATAAAGTGGAAAAAGAGCGAGCAAGAAAATTTTGCGGTCGGTGATGCCTGGAAAATGAATTGAGCGATCCAGTAATCTAGTGAGTGGGCCGCCTGAAGTGGACGCAGGTGCGGCGGATTGAGAGCGGCTTTTCTGCCAGAGGAGAGTGAAAAATTTGATCACAATTGCCACATCAAAAACTACTAACCAGAGTAGCGGCACGGATAGTTCGAGATTCATGGACGAAGTAGCGCCAAGTTTTATAACAGGATGATAAGACATAAAAAGTGCAAAGGGCAAGCAGAGGAGTAAAGTGAGAATAAGTTCGTCAAGCAAGGTGCGCGACTGTGATGATGCGGCTGCTGGCTCTGCGTCAGAAATTATCGAATCAGCCTGGTGTGATTGAGATTGGTCAGTCTCTGATTCTTCGCGGTGCGGCTCGGCTTGGTCGACTAGCGCGCGGATGCCAGCGTCAAAATGAATGGCAGAAAACTGCTCGGCAGACACAGAAATTTGCGCTGGCGACCACAATTTGTCACTTTTGGTCGAGGATGACGCTGAGGTTAGTTGCTTAAATTCGCGAATGACACTCGCAACGGAGGTTGAGGTTTGGTCTGGGAAGAGGAGGCCGTTTTTGCCTGGGATGACGATATCGCGCGAGCCGCCCTCGCCATAGGCGAGCACTGGACAGCCGGCGGCGAGCGCCTCGGCCGCAGCGATGCCGAACGGTTCTTCGCTTGGAAAGATGTAGGCTGACGCGTGTTGCAAAAGTTCGGCGAGCGAGGCCGAGGATTGCCATGGCAAGAAGATGATGTTCCCTGCGCCACCGGCGAGTTTGACAAGATTCTCATGTTCTGGCCCCTGACCGACTACAAGAAGATTGTCACCGGTTGCTTTGCAAGCCGCAATGGCAAGGTCGACACGTTTCCAACCAACTTGACGGCACGAAATAATGAAATATGGCTGATTAGCGATTAAATCTTCGGTTTCCTCTGTTAATCCTGATCCTACTTCTGTACTACCTGTGGAAAACTCGCATTCGCCTGTGGAAAACTTTGCTTGTTCTGTGGAAATCTTTTGGTTTTCTGTGGATAGTTTTACCTTTTTGGTGGATAAATCTTGCTCTAGAGTGGAAAAGTCCTGAGTTTCTGTGGATTTCTCGGTGGAAAACTCGTTCAGACCACTCGCTGGGGCGAATTTGGCTACATCGACGGCTGGAAAGACGATTTTTGCCTCACGATTGTAATATTTTTTAATCTGTTCTGCTGCGTAGTGACTAATCGTGACAAACTGGTCAGGCTTTTGGGCGGCGCGGTAATCGGCGCGACGCAAAGGTTTAACCAGCAATTTAAGACCAAGACGAGCGAGAGGATTCAGGATGCCAAAGCCCGGATTTTTAACATAATCGTCGTATTTTTGCCAATAATATTGTGTCGGCACATGACAATAACAGAGATGATAGGCGCGCGATTTGGTTTTTTTGTTAAAAACTTTCACCGATTTAGCCTCGGCTCCAGTAACCGAAATCACGACATCATACTCTGACAGATCAAGGTGGGAGAAATAAATTTGGCGAAAAACTCCGAGGAAATTTCGGAGCGAACTTGGGAAGAATTTTAGCCAGCCAGTCCGGACGTCCGCATCTTTGAACCAAGTGATTTTTTGGCGGTTGTATTGAGAAGTAAAAATTGGTGCGTCGGGATACATACGATGCAGTTCGAGTAGAACTTTTTCGGCGCCACCAGGATTGGTTAGCCAATCGCAAACCAGAGCAATTTTAGGCTGATGTTCGGCGCTAGTTTTAGACATAGCTGGGGATGTTTGAGTTGGTTTTTTATGAGAATTCGCCTTCTTAGTTCGCGCCTTGATCGCCACTATTTTGCTCCTTTTCTAAACACAATGGCGCCAATGGTGCGGAACATGATGCGAAAATCGAGTTTCAGCGACCAGTTCTGAATATAATAAATATCGAGGGCGCGGCGTTCTTCGAACGAAATATCACGCCGACCCGAAACCTGGGCTAACCCAGTTAAGCCAGATTTAACCGAGAGCAGGAGCGAGCGATCGCCGTAATGACGTAATTCACCTGGCACGAGCGCACGCGGACCAACTAGCGAAATGTCGCCTTTTAGCACGTTCCAGAGTTGCGGCAGTTCATCAAGTGAAGTGGTGCGCAGGAACTTGCCCAGTTTAGTAATCCGTGGGTCATTAGGAATCATATCACCGTTAGCCCGGTATTTTTTAATCAAGTTAGGTTTGCCCATTTTGATAAAGGCCTCTTCGGGCGAAAGTCCAGAATATTCCATTTTCATGGAGCGGAATTTGTAAATTTTGAACTTTTTATTATAGCGAGAAAGACGAATTTCACCGTAAAAAATCGGAGCGTGTGGGTCGGAAAGTTTCTGAATGAGACAAATAATTCCCATCGGAATGGCAGCCACAATTAGAGCAAGGGTGCTAAAAATAATATCGCAAATGCGCTTGGCGACTTTGGCGCTACCAATGAGCGGCGTCACGCGCACTAAAATAGCCGGGGTATCGCCCACTAGTTCCAAATCACCCATCTGAGCAGTCAACATAGCAGACGACGGCACGAAATAATAAAGGAGATGTCGATTAAGCGCTTGGCGATAGACGTACTCAGTGTGCCGATCATCGGTTTGGAAGATAACGTCTGGCTTAGTTTTGCGCAGAGCTTCTTTTAGCGAAGAATATTGCTTGCGCTTGAGATCTTTAGGAATATATTTGCGACTCGCCACTACGCCAGCCAACGAAAAACCCGATTCTGGGTAAGAGGCAATGTAATCCGCCAAAAATTCAGTATTCTGACTGCTACCAACGATAATGGCGCGCAAGGTGACTTTGCGAGTCTTGATAATAATTCGACGCAAAAGATGCACTAGCCCACGGAACAGACAAAGCAACGCAAAACTAGAAATCCCGATATAGAGCGCCATGATGCGCACTGGGAAAAGGTCAACGTTAAACAAAAAATCGTAAGTAATAATCGCCATCACACCAATCAGCGAAGTCAGAAGCAAACGCAACATCTCAGAGCTGTGGTGTTTGGTAATAAAAACTTGTTTTTTATATAAACCAAACGCGGCAATAATAATGATATAAACCGGCAAAAGCACCGAAACGGACAGCATAAAAGGAATCGGCGCCGCCTCAAAATAAAATGGCCGCTGATCGATATGTGTACGCAAGAAATAAGCCAGCAAAAAAGAGAGCAGCACTGCACATGCATCACCAAAAATCAGAAAAACATGAAACACCAGCCCAAAATCTTTCTTCATGCTATATATTATAGCACGTTTATGCTTCCCTGTCAGGAGCTAATATGGTAAGATAGTGATAGTTATGGGAGGTTTGATATGAAAATTTTGGTGACTGGAGGAACTGGTTATATTGGTTCGCACACCGTAGTTGAACTGATTGAAGCCGGGTATGAAGTTGAGATTCTCGATAATTTATACAATAGCAATATTGAAGTACTGGACAAAATCGCGCAGCTCACGGGCGTCAAGCCAAAATTCCACCGCGTCGACATTCGCGATGCTGATGGGCTGATGGAAGTGTTTGAGAATGGTGGGTTTGAGGCGGTGATTCATTTTGCTGGGCTGAAGGCAGTGGCAGAATCCGTTGAAAAACCTCTAGAATATTACGAGAATAACGTGGGCGGTACGATTAACTTGCTGGAGTGTATGCAAGAATTTGGGGTAAAAAAGATTATTTTCTCTTCGTCAGCAACTGTGTATGGTGATTTGGGCGATAAACTAGCCAGCGAAGACATGCCAACTGGTGTTAAGTTGTCAAATCCTTATGGCCGCACAAAATATATGATTGAGGAAATTCTGAAAGATTTGGCGGTGAGTGATCCAACTTTTGCGATCACAATCCTGCGATATTTTAACCCAATCGGTGCGCATCCAACTGGTATAATTGGCGAGGTTCCTGGTAATAAACCAAATAATCTCATGCCAATTATTATGAACGTGGCAAGTGGTAAAATTTCCGAACTGTCTGTTTGTGGTGATGATTTTCCAACTGCTGACGGTACGGCGGTTCGAGATTATATTCATGTAGTAGATCTCGCGCGTGGTCATCTCGCTGCGCTAAACAAAATGACGGACGGCGTGCAGGTCTATAACCTCGGCTCTGGCAAAGGCACTTCTGTATTAGAAATGGTGAAAACTTTTGAAAAAGTCAGTGGTAAACCGTTACCACACAAAATCGCACCGCGCCGGGCTGGAGACCTGCCAATGATTTGCGCCAACCCCAGCAAAGCTAATGCCGAACTCGGCTGGCGAGTCGAACTCAGCATTGAAGATGCTATGCGCGATACACTCAAATTCCTCGACCAGTTGCCAGAGTGATAGCAGAGATTATTTGCGGATCTTTGCGTAAACTTGCCAAGCCAAATTGAAGAATCCTGGGCTGATCAGTAGCGACCTCATCGCTAATTGGTCACGTTTGCTACTCAGGGGATTCTTCAGCACATCATCACGATGCTCGCGTAAATAAGTAATTGTTGTTTGTCGCGTGGTCTCGTGCTCTCGATTTTTACCAATTAGCCTTAGGACACTAAAGCGCGCATGCATCCGACGAAGTTTGAGCGCATCGTTTAGCTGTGTGGAAATTTGATCGCCGTAATAGTCAGCGATGTCAACGCACATCTTGTCAGTTAGCTCAATCAAGTCGAGATTCCGTTGAGTAAATTTCTGATGAATAATGGAGGCGGAGTTTTGGTAATAGAGATATTTGGCGGAATAATCAACTGGAATTTTGTCGCATTGCAGCATGAGCCGATAAGTAGTACCGACGTCTTCGTAAAGTTTGCCAAGTGGGAACTCAACATCGTCAAACAACTCTCTAGCGTACAATTTACCACAAGCCATCAAGGTGAAGCCATGTTCTAGCAACATTTCAGTTAAGCAATCAGCTGTCACAAAAACCTGATTATCACGCTGCGTAGCGAAATTGCGGCGTTTGCCGTCTGGCCAGGCTTCAGCGAACGAGCAGATGGACATTTTGGTCTGATGTTGCTGAGTCAGATTGAGCAAAGTTTCGACTAAGTCCGGAGAGCTTTCGTCATCCGAATCGACAAAAGTAAGAAAGGCGCCATGCGAGTTCTTAATTCCAGTATTACGAGCACCGGAGAGGCCTTGATTTTTTTGATGAATAACTATAATGCGATCGTCTCGAACCGCGATTTCGTCACATAATTCCCCACTGCCATCGTTTGAGCCATCGTCAACTAAAATTATTTCCAAATTATGATAGGTTTGCCCTAGCACAGAGTCCACCGCACGTTCGAGAAACTCACGAACATTATAGACCGGGATAATAACTGAAACCAGTGGTTGTCTGTTAGATTTTTTCACGCAACTCCTGGAATTTAGTCAGGGCTGATGCAATCACCTTATCCATATCATAATAAGCATACTCACCAAGACGTCCGCCAAAAATAACGTTAGTTTCTTTACCGGCTAGATCTTGATACTTGGCCAGTTTCTCACGGTCTTCGGCGGTATTAACTGGGTAATATGGTTCGTCGCCGAGTTGCCAAGTTTTGCTATATTCACGCACAATCACAGTTTTACCAGAACCTTCGACGTAAGCGCCGGTGTGACGTTCTGGATGAAAATGCTTAAACTCATGAATTCTAGTGTACTTTGGCTCCAAATCGGCGTAATTCATCACCGGGCAACCCTGAAAATCATCAACCTCGACGATTTCTTTTTCTAGTTCGAGACTGCGCCAACTGAGCGCGCCGAACTGATAATCATAGAAACAATCAATCGGTCCAGTAAAAATCGTCAAGATCTTAGTCTCACGCAATTTTGCAATGTCCGCATCTTCGAAATAATCCGTATCCAACCGCACTTCGATGTTCTCATTCTCAATCATCTTCTTGAACCAAGCCTCGTAACCGTCGGTTGGTAAACCTTCGTGAGTATCCTTGAAATAACGATTATCGTAGTTATAACGCACCGGTAAACGCTTGATGATTTCTGGTGAAAGTTCCTCGGCTGGGGTCTGCCACTGTTTGGCAGTGTAGTTCTTGATAAAAGCGTCAAAAAGCGGCTTACCGATGAGCGAAATCCCCTGCTCCGCTAAGTTCTGTGGCTCGGACGGTGCCGAAGCCGCTTGCTCAGCAATGAGTTTTTTGGCTTCGTCCGGCGTGTAGGCCGCCTGGAAAAATTGATTAATCGTACCCAAATTAATTGGCAATGGATAGACAACTCCCTGATGCGTCGTGTAAACTTTGTGGACGTAATTGGTAAAATCAGTAAACTGGTTCACGTATTGCCAAACTTCTTCAATCGAGGTGTGAAACAAGTGCGCACCGTACTTATGACATTCAATTCCGGTGGTGTCGTCAAATTCTGAGTAACAATTACCCCCGATATGATTGCGTTTATCGATGAGCAAGACCTTCTTATTACATTCGTTTGCTAGACGTTCCGCCATGGTTAAGCCAAATAACCCGGCGCCAACAATTAATACATCTGGTTGCATAATACCTCCTTAATTCCACAATCCTTCGTAGGCTTTAGCGACATCCTCGGCGCTACCCTCTACCGCTACATGGCCGTCTTCAATCAGAATCGCTCGGTCACAAAAACGTCGCACATTATCCATCGAATGCGTCACCAGAATCACGGTTTGCTCGCCACGCAGACTAGCAAAATAATCATTACATTTCTGCTGGAACTCAGCGTCGCCTACGGCCAAGACTTCGTCCAGAATCAAAATATCTCCTTTGGCTCGGATGGCAATCGAAAACGCTAGGCGAACTTGCATGCCAGAAGAATAGTTTTTTAGCTTGGCATCCATGAATGGTTCAAGTTCGGCAAATCGGACAATTTCGTCGTACATGTCATCCATTTCCTTGTTAGAAAAACCGAGCAAAGCGCCATTAAGATAAACGTTCTGACGACCAGTAAGCTCCGGGTTAAACCCGACACCAAGCTCGATAAACGGCACGAGAGTTCCATTTACCTTGACGCTACCTTGTTCTGGGTAGTAAATCTGCGCTAGAATCTTTAGCAAAGTGGATTTACCAGAACCGTTACGGCCAACAATACCCACGAATTCGCCCTTATGAATCTGGAAACTAACGTCTTTTAACACTTCGTGCTCAGTGTAACCTTTGACGCCTTTGAACCAGTTGAGAATGGCCATTTTGAGACCAGCGGCGCGTTCAGTCGGCAAACGGAACGATTTGCGCAGGTTGCAGACTTCTACAGCGATATCGTTTGAACTTGTATCAGCTTTACAAGTTCGATTACGAATTACCTCTGTAATTTTATGTAATTTAGACTGCTTATCGGTGGATTTTGGCAGATTTTTTGACTTTTTCTGAGACATTTAGACCTCCTCCGCGAAACGCTTAGACTTGCTCCGGAAGAACAGTGCGGCCACCACGAGCAAAATCACTACTAATAGCATTGGAATGAACGCCCATGGCATACCCCAAAGTTCCCAAGTAGTAATGCTAGCATTAGTAATTAAACAATAACGAACATCCTGAATTACTTGGGCGATTGGATTAAGCATAATAATACGCGCGGCCACCATCCCGAAACTACTGGCCGAGTCTATCACCATGGTTAGTGGATAAATCACTGGCACAGCATAAAACAGCGCCTGAATCATCACATCCCAAATCGAAGTTACATCGCGATATTTAACGTTAATCGCTCCAAGCAAGAAAGAAATCCCTAACGAGAAAAGATACAGCTCAATGATTAGTGGCAGCACTACTAGCCAAGTTAGGCTTGGCGTTACACCGTTAATCAAGGCGAAAATAATAATCACACCGAGGTTAATTGCCAAATTGATTAATGCAGTTGCCGTCGCCGAAACCACAACAATGTATTTAGGAAAACTAATCTTGCGGAGCAAATCGCCGCGTTGCACAATGGCCTGGATACCTTGCCCGGTACACTCGGTAAAAAAGTTCCAAAAAACCGTACCGGTCAATAAATAAACCGGGTAATGCGGAATGTCGCCACCCATCCGCAGCAATTTAGCAAAAACAATATACAGAATTGCAAACATCAGCAGCGGCCGGAGAACTGCCCATAGATACCCCAGGACAGAACCTTGATAACGCAGGCGAAAGTCTGTTTTAACTAGTTCAAAAAGCAGAATCCGATTCTTGCGGCAGAAAATATTAGGGATTTGCCGATTAACTCTCATAGTCCTTATTGTAGCATAAATTATAGAGTTTAGCGAGAGAAAGCCGCGCGAAGTCGCATCAAGCGATAGGCGAGGTGCGGATATTTAAGGACATACTGCAAGGCAAACCAACGTGATAGTGAATACTCAGTAGGGTCGATCAGGCCGTTTTTGGCAGCGTCTAGGAGTTCGGCGCGCATGGTTTGGTAGAATTTTTTGGCAAGTTTAGGCGAGAGACGCTGCAAGTTCCAGTGGTAGTTCCCTAACTTGGCTGCCACCATCGTCGCACCAAATGTTTGATAGAGATATTGATCCTTGAGAAAACGTTCGATGTCAGCATATTCTTTTATCACGCAGTCAACTTTGCCAGGATTATTAACAGAAGAGTTTTCATTATCTAAGCGATAGTGGATAAAAGCCGTATCGAGCAGGACCACTGTTTTAGCAGCGGCTAGAGTCTTAAAGTTAAAACCTAAATCTTGGTAGGAAGCGCCTGGTGTTTCGAGAAAAGTGATTTTTTGCTTGATGAGAAACTCTCGCCGATAGAGCGCCGACCAAATCGCTGGGGGCAGGCGAAAGAGCCAATGATGCTCGCTAGGCGATAGAGATTTCTGGGCTTGTTCGGGAGTAATTAGGTTCTGTTTGGTGGTTTTACCAGATTTTTCGGTAAAGTAATCCGCCTTCACCACATCAGCCGCAAATTGTTCAGCTGCTTGATATAACTGCTCATAGGCATCACGCTCAATAAAATCGTCCGGCTCGAGAATCGCAAGGTATTTCCCTGTCGCACGTTTGAGTCCAAGATTCATGCTGGCGCCGTAGCCAGAATTGGCTTTATCAATGATACTAATACGATCGTCACGCTTAGCATAATCCTGGAGGATTTTGAGCGAACCGTCGGTCGAGCCATCGTTAATACAAATGATTTCGAGGTCAGACAAAGTCTGGTGAATAAGCGAATCGAGGCACTCAGCTAAATATTTCTCAACATTATATACTGGAACAAGGACGGAGATTTTTGGACACGTGTCCGATTTTTTCGTAGATTTGGGGGTTTTGGAGTCGATTTTAGTCGATTTGGACGATTTTTTTGTAGATTTTGCGCTCATTTTGGCAGTTTCCTTCTATTTACGCACGCGAGCGGCTAACTTGCGAATAGCTCGACCACGACTAGTGCCTACCGGAAAGAGGCGTTTACCGACGGTTTTGACCTGAGATTTCAGGCTTGGTTTAGACACTTTACCAAGCAGTCGCTCTAGCAAAATTTCGTAATAGCCGCTTTCTCTAGCTGCTTGCCAAAAACCGTCTCCATAATCGACCGATGGGTCTTGCCATGGTTTATCCGGGCCAGCATAATGAATAATCTTAGGCGCCGCGTAGGCCACCAAATATTCCGCTCGGAGTTCTTGCGGCGCAAAACTAATAATACCGTCTTTTCTGATACCATTCCAGTCATACATCACATTCCAAGCCATGTCGAGGAACTTTACCCGACCGGCGGCGAGGACATTCAGAACGTCCTGATCTAGCAACTCCCAGTCACGCGAAGTGGCGAGTTCTAGTAGTTGCTCGGTAGTAAATTCCTGACGAAAAGCCGCAAGATTAAATACGCAGACACCAGCCTGGAAATAATTATAAGGTTCGGTGAGTCGTAGAACGTGGTCAATATAATTTTTCTTGCTGGGCACGTAACCATTATATAAACCAGCCGTATCAGCATCGCGACAGGCTGCTAGCAAGTTATCACCGAGTTTAGTAGCAGCGATTTTTGCCACGTCGTCTTGAGTAACTAAGTCCGCGTCTAGATAAAGAATTTGATCGTACTCTGGCAAAAGTTCTGGCAAAAGTAGCCTAAACCATGTCTCAACGGTAAAATGTCCACGCAAAAACACCTGCGAAAATTTGCTCGCAAATCCAGTAATGTCAATGAAACGCAGTGAAAAGTTGTCCAGCCTAGCAAAAATCCGCTTCAATCGTGCTTGATTCATAGGAGAAATATCTTGCTCCATCACCAAAATGTCGTAATTATGTTTGGCGCTGGCGTGCTCGCGAATCGAAGCCAGCACTGTAGCAAGATATGGTACATAAAAATCGTTCGCCGAAAAAGCGATAGCATGGTTATTCTCGGCAAAAGCTGGGAGAATTTTCTGTTCTGGATCGGTCCGCAAGAAAACCACCGTCGGCAGTTCTTTGATCTTGTAAGGCTGATGAGCGCGTTGATATGCTAACCAAATTCCAAGTAGACGCTCAGCCAAATGACCCGGCGTCCGCAGGGCTTCGGCTGAATAACCATCGTAAGTACTACGTTCGTCACAAGCAAACAGAATGTCAAAAAGCCAAGTCATGTATTGATCAAAAATCGCTCGTTTCATGACAAAAAGATTATTAAAATATGCTAAGTGACCACGCAGATATTGCTTAGCATACGGTAAATAGTCTGGATATTTTTCACCAAGAACTTGCAACATTGTCTCAAGATCCTTGTCATACAAAGTCCCAGCGGCACTAAACTGCTCACGCACGCTATTGCCCATACCAGGCATGGTGCGGATGTTTTTTGGCTCGGAGACGACAATGTCGTAGCTCGTCACGGTTTGATAAACCGTCTGGTCATCGAGCCCAAATTCACGAATGGTCGATTCGTCTAATGTGTCAGCAACAATACTTCCCCATTCGTCAGTCGCACGACCTGAGGCATTAAAATCTAAATAGCGCCGATAATGAAATAGTCCAATATAGTCTGCATCGCAATTTTTCCAAGCAGAATAAGCCGCCGTTAATTCACAAAAACGCGGATTAAGAGCAGAGATATTTTCTCCCTCATCGTCGTAAAGACAACCTGGTAATTTCTGATCGGTACGCGCGGCGCCGACTTGGATAGGTTGAAAAATCTCGCTGGATTCGATAAATTTGCTTGGTTTGTGAGCGGAGACAAAAATCTTTACCGCTAGTTTTGCTGTCATATTATTATTATAGTACGAACTAGAGCTTAAGTAAACAGAGGTAGATTATTCTGTCACTAACGTCGAGATTGCTTCATCTAGTTGCTTAGCAACCTGCACCGCGTTATATGGCTCAAGTGCTTCCATATTATACTCAACAGGATTATATTCTTGGTAGATGATTTTTGCGAGATACATAGCGATTTCGCTGGCGCTGTGGGTGACGACAAGGCCACAATTCGCCGCATTGATAATTTCGGCAGTGATACCAGAATACTGAGTCAAGGCTAAGATATTTTTGTGCGCGCCAACATAATCCATCAAAACCGACGAAAAGTCTTGGCACGTGTCGGATTTGCGACTAACATTCTCGTCAATTACGATTGTCCAGTCGGCGTTAGCGATTTCCGCCAGACCCTCGTGATAACTGGAGCCGTTTTTAATAGTGACGAGATTACTAATATTATTACGAATGATGGCCGCGAGATCTTTTTCACTGATGCCGCCGTAGAAAGTAATGTGAATTTTGTCGGCTAACTCGTCATCTTGCTTCTTAAGGTCACCGAGAGCGTTCAAGAGACTTTTTGCACGCTTGGTGGTCTCGTCGAGCAGACCAACGTAGACGAAATTAATTTTCTGATTATTCGACGACTTCTCTAGGTTTTTAAATAAACTTTCATCATAGGTTGGTGGAGCAAGCAGTAATTTAGACTCGTCTAATCTACCGTTGGATTCTTTGGCTAGGCGAGATTTTTGATATTGGTCGGTGTAAATGATGCGGTCTGCGGCCAGACAAGTCGCCTCACAAATCGAGCGAAACTTGTTGCGACGATTGGCTTGATACTCATAACCCTTGTTCCACAAATATTTTTTTGCGATGCGCGTAGGCGAAAGCGCCACTTTCAGAGCATGCAGCGAGTTAAGATCTTCCCTTTTGGTGTACTCGGCTAGCAAAAATGGGTTATCAGATTTCTCAAGGTCACCAGAAATATCCGGCGAGCTAGCAGCATTAGCGAGACCAATTGACGCATTTACATCAAAAACTTCTGGGTAGAGGCTAGACAATTCGCCAAAAGCGGCCAGCCATTTAACTTCTGGGTGGTTGTTCTTAATCCGGAGCGCAGCTTCGTGGCATTCGACTGGCATCGAAAAAGATAAGATAAAATCGTATTCGTCTAGATGCTCGTCGAAATATTTTACCGCTTCGTTCGCCCAACTATTAGGTTCTGGATTTTGGCTACGAACAATTTTGATGCCATGTTGTTCAAAGTCGAGATCGTTCTTACCTTTGGCATAAAAATCGTAGTTAATGTTGCCACCAGCCCAAATATCATAGGTAAAATCTGAGTTCTTAAGTAATTTGTAGATTGTGCCATCCAAGACATTCACCACCGGGTCAAACCAGTTAAGTACTAAGCCATGTAGAACCTTTTTCTCTGTCATGTTTCCTCCTATTTTCCACCTTTTAATTCAAAATCCGGGTAGTTGTTCTTGAGCGTAAGTTCAAAATTTTTCCGAGCACGGTTACGAGCGACACTGCGTTTTTCCTCTTGATAAGCGCGGCGATGAGTACGCAACATTAAAGTGATTTGGTGCTTCAAGACGGTACTTAAGTATTCACGTTCCGCGATATTGTCTGAATAATAGAAACCCATGAGCCATAATAATACTCGTTCGTGATCATCCTTGTGCTTACCAAAACTATTTACACTCTGATCTGGACGCCCAATAAAATAACGATAAATGTCGTAGTTCAGCACCTTATAATCCTTAGCGCAGGAGAGAACTTTTGCAACATATTGTTGATCGACGTAAAAAGTTTTTTCTAGTAAACCATCTTCCCAGACTTTTGCTAGTGCAGTACGTTTAACAGTCATAGAATGCATCGAGAACCGGAAGAAGAAATTTTCCATAGTTACACTATCGGCAATGTCGGGAATATCGTGCGTAGAGTCGTCGCCGTCAAAAAACTCAAAATCAATCAGCTCTTCGCTATAGAGAACATCTTGCTTGAAATCAGTAATTAAAATATCGGCGTTTTCCTGCTCAAGGTCTTGAACAAATTTACTAAAGTCGGCAACATTCACCCAGTCATCAGCATCGACAACCTTAAAATATTTGCCCACGGCTTGTTTGAAACCAGCATTAATGGTCGAACCATGGCCACCGTTCTCTTTGCTAATGAGACTGACCTCGTCGTATTGATTAACATATTCCTCAGCAACCTTAGCCGTATCATCATGACTACCGTCATCTACAACAATAATATCAAGGTATTTTCTAATAGATTCATCGTAAAGCAGGCTGTCTAGGCAGCGGTGGAGATATTTTTCTACGTTATAGGCTGGGATAACTACTGATAGTAACTTCATTTTTTCAGTATACCTTAGGGAGATAAGTTTTTCAACCTTGATTACTGTGGTGATTTTTTATTTAACACTTTACCAATCACTCTGCGCGCTATGCGAACCGGCAACATCACTATACGTCCAGCTTTCCAGGTCAATGATTGATGCAAATCATAAAGTTCCCTATCGCGAACCGAAATGGTTTGCTCTGCAGTGCTACGCAAAAACTGTTGAAAACTACAGGCCGTACCGGTCATAACTTGCTGATAAAGTTGATAATGCCACGAATCGTAGAAATAGTCTGGGTCGTCGCCGTGCGCCTGAACCCCTAGATCTTTCCACCAAGACTGTTGTAATTTAGCAAAAAGTTGCTCATAAGCCTTCCCAGTTAAAGTAGTCAAATGCCAAAGGGTAAAATTAAGGGCATAATTCACAAAATCTTGTTCAAAACGCTGATAAACTTGCCATTCCTGGAGTTGTTTACGCATCGCAGTGAGTGCTTTATAGCAGGACTCCCAGTTTCCTTCTCTTGTATGCGAAACTGAACCGGCCGCATTACGATGATGCACGAGAATTTTGTCAATTACCGAAATTCTTTCGGCACGCACAATACTCATAAAAACGAATAGAGCATCCTCAGATGAACGTAAATTCTGGAACTCCAAATTATTTTCTTTCACGAAAGCTGTTCGATAAAGTTTATCCCACGGCCAGCCAACAAAAACGCCAAAAATATTTTTTTCAATATCCTTACCGGCAAATGGTTGATGCTTAGGTAGAAGGGCCGAATTGATAGTCCAATCGGTTGGGAAAAAGTGGTTTTCTTCTGTAAATTCGTCAGAACGATAAACCACCATGTCAGCACGATCCTGGACAATTTTTGCATGAGCAAGTTGCAACATCTCTGGATGATAGAGATCATCTGCGTCCAAGAGCGCAAGATAGGTGCCCCGCGCTTTCTTAATACCGTTGTTGCGAGCTACGCCAGGACCAGAATTTTTCTCAGTGATAATGCGCATCTTATCAGGATAATCGCGCGCATAGCGACTAAGAATCTCTGGTGAAGAATCGGTCGAACCATCATCTACGCAAATCACCTCAAAATCTTGGAAGGTTTGCTGAAAAATGGTATCCAAAGTTCTGCTTAAAAATTGTTCTCCATTATAAACTGGTATGACAATCGAAATTTCTGGGTTAGCTTGTTTACTCATATCCACATTATAGCATATGCTCTACCGGTGGCGAGACTTGGGCGGCTAGTTAAGCAAAATTTCCTCAAACTAAGTGAGGTATGGTAGAATGAAATCATATGGAGCAAAGTGGAGTAAAAACTGAGTCTAAGGCCAGAAAACGAGTCTTGTATTTTTCGGTGCTTAATGTGCTGGCCTGTTTTGGTGTGGTGCTATTACATTGTAATGGTGAAGCCTTCTGGGGTTTCTCTAAGAGCCTGACTTGGATTAGCGGAAATCTGATTGAAACATTATTTTATTTTCCTGTGCCGATTTTCTTTATGCTAAGTGGCGCAACTTTGCTTGGTTATCGCAAGAAGTACAGTACGCCGGTTTTTCTGAAAAAGCGTTTTACCAAGACATTCATTCCCTTCTTATTCTGGAGCGTCGTGGCGTTATTCTATGTGGCGATTCTAGGCGGTTGGCAAGATTGGAATCCACTACACATAGTTGATAATATTTTGAACACTAGGTATATGACGATTTATTGGTTCTTTATTGCGCTGTTTGCGATTTATCTCTCAATGCCAATTCTGTCCGCAGTCGAAGACAAGTTAAAAATGGATGTCTACAAATATGCCATTATGATTGGTTTGGTTTTTGTGGCGATTCTGCCGCTAGTTTGCAATTTACTACACATTTCTTATAACTATGAGTTAACTCCACCGGTTATTGGTGGGTATGTATTATTCATTATCTTAGGTTATTACTTGAGTAAAGTCGAACTGACCAAGAAACAACGCCTGATTATCTACGCTTTAGGTATAGTGGGTGCGTTAGTGCATTTTGCTGGCTGCTGGTTCCTGTCTTATCGTCACAACGAATTAAGTATGACTTTTAAGGGCTATACCAATTTACCTTCGGTATTATATGCGGTAGCGATTTTCGTCTGGTTTAAGTATTTTGATTTTAATAAGATAATGAAGAAATTACCGTGGTTTGAAAAAGTCGTTAATAGTGTAGCGAGTTTGACTTTTGGTATCTACTTAATTCATGGGTTTTTCGTCTATAGCCTACCAGGATTTATCGGATTTAACCCGGTCAGTTGGGTATGGCGAACGTTCGGCGCGCTAGCAATGTTTATCGTCTGTGGAGGTATTGTATGGATTCTCAAGAAAATCCCAGTTGTAAATAAACTTGTTCCATAAATACCGAGAAGTTATCTCTGACAAATCAAAATAACTCGCGCCACAGATGTTGAAGTTATTTCTGGTGGATTAAGTTAAGATAGAGTTCGTAATCCTGACGATGTTTCTTGGCGATAACTTGCAAGATGATACCGGTGATACTCAGAAGCAGCGAAATAACCAGGATGATGCCCGACACAATTAAGGTTGGGAATTTTGGTACCAAGCCAGTCTGAAAATATTCCACGACAACTGGAATACCGAGAGCCAGTGACACAATCAGACAGATTAGGCTAATAATATTGAAAAATGCTAGTGGTTTATATTCCTCAAAAAGAATCGTGATAGTCTTAAGGACTTTTAGCCCATCAGAATAAGTATTGAGCTTAGATTCGCTACCGGCCGGACGATCCTTATAATCAATAGGAATCTCGACTAGCTTGAAATTCTTGTCAACTGCATGAATAGTCATCTCGGTCTCAATCTCAAAACCTTTGGAAAGCACTGGAAAAGATTTGACAAATTCACGCGAAAAAGCCCGATAGCCAGTCATAACATCTTTGATGTTACTATGAAAAAGTTTGTTAATCAAAAATCGCACTAAGCGGTTGCCAGAATTATGGAATGGTCGCTTGTTCTCAGAGAAATAAGTGCTTGATAACCGATCACCAATTACCATATCGGCTCGCCCATCTAGAACGTAACTACACATTTTTTCGGCATCGTCCGCCGAATAAGTATCGTCACCGTCAACCATCAAATAACACTTAGCATCAATTGCGCGAAACATACTCCGAATCACATTGCCCTTACCCTGACGATATTCGTCTCGGACAATTGCTCCAGCCGCCTCAGCTAACGCGCGTGAATCATCAGTAGAGTTGTTGTCATAAACATAAATAGCCGCCTCAGGCAAAGCCTTACGATAACTCTCGACAACTTGCTTAATCGTCTTGGATTCGTTATAGCACGGAATGAGTACCGCGATGTCTTTTGACTCTAGTTTTTTCTCTACCATTAGTATTGATTATAACACAAGTGCACAAAATGTGTTATAATGTTCAACAAGCAAGGGAGTTAGATGATGAAATTAAAGTCTTTTTTGGCCGTTTTACGGACAAAAATTGAGCAAGTTGTGACCTTTTTTGGTCTAGATATGCAATTAATCGGACGAGTTCTCCTGGCTTTAATCGCAACCTTTGGGGTTGTTTTTATTCTTCAAATCGGCACGTCGCGCATTGTCGCCAGCTCGGTGATGATGGTAGTGGTTTTTGCCTTGCTACTCGTGGTCAACCGTCGACTAGAAAAATTGACGCGCGGTGAGAGAATTTTGCAATATTGTTTGTCGCTTCTGCTAGCTGTAATTGCGATTATTGGTGCGCAACTTGACGTAGAAGGTCATATCTTTTGGTCGTTTGCTTCTCTGATAAAAATTACCTGTGCGTTCTGCACTTTTTTGACGTTTTTTCATGTACTTATCTCTGCGGTTAAACGTTGCAACTTACATAATTGGCAAGTTAAAAATTCTCGCAAATTGTTCTGGATAACTTTTGCTGTGATTGCTGGGGCGGATTTGTTAGTGCTACTAGCAAGTTTTCCAGGCGTATATCATTACGATGCTGGATACCAGATGTCCCAATTCTTGTCTGAGACAGCCCAACTTACAACCCATTATTCCCTACTCTACAGTGGAATATTATCGGGTTTTGTGCAATTTGGCATCAGTGTTTTTCATAGTGCAGAAATTGGCTTTGCCATTTATGCGTTCTTGCAGATGATCTTTATGAGTTTTGTCGCTACCAAAGTCACGATTTTCACGGCTAAAAAGACCAAAAACAGTTATTTGTATTTATTTGCCGTGGCGTTTTTTGCGTTTTTCCCATTTTTCACGGTCGCGATTGTTTCCTCCATGCAAGACGTGTTTTTCGCCGGGATTTTTGCCCTGATTTTTCTTAACCTAATTGAACTCGTAGAAGATAAAGATTATTGGCAGCGCATCTATAAACCGATTACATTAGCAGTATTGATTCTGCTACTCTGTTTGTTTAGGAATAACGGCATATATTGTATGATTTGCGTGATTCCTTTTGCGTTAATTTTCTGCAAGAACCGGCGACTACTAACCGTGGCGTGCATAATCACACCCTTGGTAGTTTACGAAATTATTGTTGGACCAATCTACCAAGCAATGGGCGTAATAGAATATGATACTTATCGCGAGATGGCCAGCGTACCAACTCAACAACTTGCTAGAGTTTATAACTACAATAATAGCGTTCTGACTGAAGAAGATAAGGAAGAGTTATTTACTTACTACTCTAAGGAAATTGGCTTTGATGACTACATGCCTAGTATTTCTGATCCCGTGAAGTGGGCGGTTAATAACGATGTGGTTAAAAATGATTTGGTCGGTTTTCTCAAGCTCTGGGCAAGAATTGGCCTCAAGGATCCTGAGAACTATATTGAAGGCTTCTTGATGAACACATTGGGCTTCTGGTTCCCTGGCAAGAATTATCCAGACATGGCTAGGATGTATCACATTCCATTAAACTACGATATGTTGGATGCTAAAGCTTACAATCCAGATTATGTGGCGATTAATCGCACTAGCCTGCTGCCACTGTACGATAAATTCTTGCAAAAATTCGTCAGTGGGCATGTCTGGCAAAACATTCCAGTCGTCTCAAATCTAGTATCTGGTGGTAGTTATTTCTTGCTGTTCATCTGCGCCTGTGGTGTACTAATACTGCGTAAAAAGTGGAAACTGTTCGTACCATTTAGCTTAGTAGCAGGATTGTATATTACCCTATTCTTGTCTCCGGTTGCATTGTTTAGGTATTATTTGCCAGTTGTGGTGATTATGCCAACTCTCGTCGGCATAATCCTGAACGAACTACGAGGTAGTAACTCTAAGGCTTAACTCTGATACCTCAGAGAGTTTAGTCACATTTAGAGTTGAGTAAGTTTAAACTTCTGAGCGTTGGTTTCGTTTGCTTCGTAAATATGTAACTTAATTCCATCACTAGTGATACCCCCTGGCACGTCAATTGCGTGATGGCCATCACAAACCGACAAGAAGGTATAACCGCTAGCCAAGTCAACCAAATACCATTGCTGGGCACAGGTATTGTTAGCTGAATAAAGCTGGATACTGGTAGTATTGTTCATGGAACCACCCCAAACATCAACCGACATTGAAGTATCCGCGTCATGATAAACGCCATAGCTACCGTTCGCGTTACGCTTGATATACCATTGCTGCTGGGCGACGTGACGGCTGTAATCCTGCCAAAGTTGGAGAAGGTTGCTGTTTTGCACGTTGTTGTTAGGTAGATCAACTGCCTTAGTGGCGTTTAGCGCAGATTGAATGGCGTAATTGCCATCTTTAATTTCCGCTTCTGGGCGAATAGCCCAGCGTTGTGCTAGAGTATAACGATTGTAATTCCAAATCTGAACGTTATTGCCATCAGTAGCTTTAGCCTGAGACAAGTCTAAGACTTTATTGTAGTGACAGTTGGAGACTATGACATAATCATTATCCACTTCAACCAGTTTCCACTGTTGAGAACAGGTGGTGTTTTTAGCATAACCCTGAATATTGTTGCCATAATGGGTCTGACCACCATTGAGGTCAAAGGCCGTGTTGGCTTTAGGATTGACGATGGTATAGTAGTCACCAGATTCGTGGTAGGTGAATAGCCAGCGTTGCGCCAAGACTTTATTCCCACTCCAGACTTGGATATTAGTACCGTTAGCACTATTAGCTGCACCAGCCAAATCAATTGAGTAATTTTTATTTACAGCTGATTGGATGGTGTAGATTCCATCATCAATGGTGCGCCCAGCACTCAGGGTAAACTTCTGAGCATCATTATTAGCCGTTAGCCAGACTTGAGCATTGGCGCCGACCGCCGTCGAAGCACCAGCGACATCCATTACTATACCAGTCGAACAGGCGGTCTCAAAAGTATAATATCCATCCGCCGTACGATAAATCTTCCATTGTTGCTGACAATGAGTAGCAGCGTGGTCCCAAATCTGTAGGTTAGTGCCATTAGAAGTGCTTCCTTCGGCAATATCAATTACTTTACCGTTAGCTGCGTTGGCGATGGTGTAATAACCAGTAGAAGTGTTATATGTGAACTTCCAGCGCTGGGTCGCGTCAGCATCATTTTTGGCCGCAAGTTGTACGTTGCCACCGTTTTTGCTTGCACTGACACCGAGCGCTCGTTGGTTAGTTGTCTTAGGAACGATAGAATATTCCCCATCTGGTATTTCTATCATTTCACCATCGACCGCAGCCTGCGTACTGCCAAACCAATTATTGAAGTATAGATAAAAATTGCGGTTACCATACGATGAACAGGCATCACCAGTGCCATAACCAGCGGCGAGCGAAGCAGCGTTTGGTTGATATGGCGTATAACGATAGAGGGCTGCAGTTGCACGATTTTCAATATAAACTTCCGTGCTACCGCAAGCAGCGTTTGGGTGATAACCAACTCGTACGCCACGAGTTTTTTCTGGATAGCCAGAATAGCCGTTATCTAGAGTGTAACGAAACAGCCAAGCCGCATTACGAATTTGATTCTTGAAACCATAGTATTTACTACTACAAGCCGCAGTATCTGGACAACCGTAGCCAGTAGCACGACGATAGTTATAATCGTTCGGGATTGGGTCAGTAATGAGACTTGTTTCCTTCTCTAATAATACGAGCAAAACTTGAGGGTTAATCCGGTAATCCTGAGCGGCTTCATAAATAATTTCCGCAGCGCTCTGACCGGTGCCAATCTCGTTGTCATTGTCGCCAAATCTTTCTTCCGACAAACAGACAAAATGCCCATTATCCCAATGCCATTTAACATTCGGCGAAGCAGCCGAAAGTTGCTGGTAATAACTATAATTTGTATTCTTGCAAGGGTTCTTAGAGGTCAAAAAATGCTGAATATCAGCGAGACTCATGGAATTATAATTAGCCATTACGGCGTCACTGATAATGTTCCCTGGTTTAAATCCGGCCGTGGAGACTACCGCCGAAGTAGTACTCATACCACCAGCCGCAAAAAATGCAAAACTCGCCGTCATAAAAAAGGCAAAAACTAAAAACACAACATTGCGATATTTTCTGAATTCTGTCTTGATTTCTTTAATCATCAAATTTCTACTCCTTCCGCTTTAATTGTTCCTTTTTTACCGTCGCCCTCAAGTTTGATTTCGACATCATAATAGTCAGAAACCGCATCGTGCAGAGCAACCTTTAGTAAGCCGCAGGTTGATGTAGTCACATCTGGTTCTGCGATACTAGTAGCAGAATAAACTTTGCCGGTTTTACGTCCGGTTAAGGTGATCGTGCAAGTACCATTGGCGCTAAGATATTGGTTAATCATCACCGATGTAGTCAAAAAACCATCGGATTGCTGCATATATCTAATTTGGCCAGTCAACTCATCTAAGTCATTAGGGCTCTCACCTTCGTACTGAATCACATCAGGTTTGACATTGGTCGAATCTTGCACTGGTTGCTTTTCGGTTTGGCTAATATTATCCGGTTGTCGATTATTCTCTATAACTTCTGATTCCCCACCACTAGTTAGCCAAATTATTACAAGGCTGATGAAAGCAATTACGACTAGCACAATCGCTCCGATAAAAATCGGGTTAGTTAAAAAAGATGATTGATTATTTGCAGTTTTTGTTTTGGCCATGTTTTTCTCCTAATTTAAATATACCACAAGCATATACCATGTCAATATTACCTCCACTTAATGTTTACTGATAGAATTTCGCGACAATTCTCTGAACTTTTGTTCTAGCCCAAGTATAAAGCAGGTTTTAAAAAAGTTACAAGTCCCTAACCCCCCGATTTATTGCAATTTTGTATAAATCTCCTCTGTTACAAAAGTGTTGTAATTTTTACAACATAAACAGTATGAAGTACTTAATCAGCAATCCCTAAAATCTCGGCAGCGCGCTCAAGAATTTCGGCTTCTTCGGGTGTAGCGTTGGCGAGTTTGCGGGCAAACAGCGCCGTAGTTTCAGGAAAAGTAATGTCTACCACCTCAAGAGACCGGGCTTCACCGGGGACTTTGATAATCACTCCTTTAGCAACCAAATTATCGATATGTTCTGCCACAGCCGATACCGAACTTAAGCCGAGACCCGTCATAATTTCCCGATAAGTAGGCGAAACGCCATGATTTGCCAGATATTCACTAATAAAATCAACAATTAGAGTTTGTTTTTTGGTCAATTTAATCTTCATATGCTATAATTAAGTATAAGTGATAAAATCAAAAAGGTCAAAGGGGTAATGGGAAAAACAACTATTGATGGTTTAGCTGTGCGTTCTTCTTCAGACTCGAACAAACGAGCTAATTTTGCTACGCCAAAAAAATCTAAATCCACTAAGAAACCTCTTCCCAACAACCGCAATACACATAAGCCGTCACCGGCGCGGACTAAGGCCAAGCCAAACGCTAAAATGACGCCTCGTCGTACTACTTCTAGCGTGACCGAGCCACTGATTCTAAACTCCACTACAGTAATGCAAGATATTCAACCAGCGCACCATAATCGGGCTAACCGAGTCAGCGATTTTGTCCAGCCAGAAGACAGTTACGATGAACTATTGGGAGTTGATGAGCTTGAGACTGCTAGCGTTGATTTTACCGCAGACGAGAATGATTGGTCGGATTTGCTGGATGGTTTTGGCGAGGCTAAATCAGTACGCCCGGAGAGCAACGATTTTCTCAAAGATAATACCGATAGCTTTTTTGGCGATTCTGATGAAGAACCTGAGCCAGCTCCTCGGCGCAAAGCACCACGCAAGAAAAAGTCCAAGAAACGCAAAGTTATTAAAGCAATCATTTTCTCCCTTCTCGCCCTCTTATTAGTTGGTGGGGTTGTGGCGTTTATTTGGGGTGATCAGATTATTTCTAAACTCACTAACGGAAATTCGGGGATTTGGGATACGGTCTGGTCGTTAGTATCTGACGAAGTTCCTTTTGCCGAGGACGAGAATGGTCGGACCAACGTGTTGATTTTTGGCACAGAAGGTTATGATATGAACGGTAGCACTGGGAACGGTGGCGTTCACGCTGGTGCTCAACTAACCGACTCGATTATGGCAGTCAGTTTTGACCAAGAGACTAAGGACGTCGCGATGATTAGTATTCCGCGTGACCTTAAAGTTTCTAGGGCTTGTTCGGTGGGTAAAATCAACGAAGTTTATTCCTGCCACAATAATAGTGGCGCAAACGAAGCCGCCGGTGCCGAGGCTCTAGCCGAGCAACTCAGTGATGTGTTAGGTATTGATTTCCAATACTGGGTGCACGTAAACTGGGGATCGCTTGAAGATATTGTTGACCTGTTAGGTGGCATCACTGTTACGCTTGACGAAGACGTGAATGACTATAATTATACGACCATGGTAGTCAAGGCTGGCGTACCGACTCAATTAACTGGCGTGCAGGCAGTAGCTTTGGCACGCGCAAGGCATGGTACAGCTGGAGGAGATTTCACACGTGGCGGCACGCAGCAAAAAATCCTCGAAGGTATCGTCGAAAAAGTCGTTTCGAGCGGTATTGGCGTGACCGATGCAATTAATTTGCTTAATATTCTGGGAGATAACTTCCGTTCTAATTTCTCATCCGAAAATATCAAATCCGGTGTTTCCCTGGCAGCTGGGTTCGATATTAATAATATGCGCCAAGTACTGTTAGTCGATTACAATACTAATACTTATTATGTTAAAACTGATATGATTAACGGTGTTTCCTACGTGATTCCTTCGGCCGGGCTCGGTAATTACCACAATATTCATGAATATGTAGATAAAATGTTAAGCAGTAATCCAGCTGTCCGCGAAGGAGCGCTGTTGTCAGTGTTTAACGCTTCTTGGACCGAAGGCGCAGCCCAAGCCGAGCAAGCTGGCCTAGAAGCCGAAGGTTTCTCCGTGATTGGCGTCGGCGAAGTCAGCGAACATGACTGCACAGACACTTATTGTGTATATAGTTTGAACGACGAAATGCCAGCCACAGCCGAAATCTTGCGGAGCAAATACCAAGTCGACCTACGTCCAGCCAGCGAATTGTCAAACGACATTCGCCCAGGTGCTTCGGATTTCGTGATTGTGATTGGCAATACCGGCGAATAAGGTTCTGTGGGGGTTTGTGGTTGCTATATTCCCTACTCCTGCAAACAGCGGAGAGAGAAACCGTGGAAACGACTGTACGGACCACCCGACGGATAAATTATTGGTAAGTTAAGACGTAAAAAATATGTAACACTAGGTGTTAGACCACTTATTGACCAATAATACCCATCAACCCCTACGCCTCCTAAGAAACCATCATAAAGATACACTAAGCCGCTGCGCACAAGAATAGTAAAAATGTGTTCCAAGAATACAAAAAACAATCCAAAAACATCAAGATTGCAGAATTTATAAACCCCGAAAAAACGAAAATTTGTAAGTTACATTTTTCCGACCTCTGTTAATTAAGACTCATAAATCTCGAAAAACTAAATTTTTTGAGGTCTGAGAGCATCCCGTTTACCTACAATTTTTCATGAGAAACACTAGATATGTTAGGTGATAAAAAATCGATTTTTCTCACCTAACAATTCATAAATTATAGGGGTAGAGTGAAAAATCTAGGTTATAAATTTTTAATTTTTATAACCTACAGAAACTATAAAAACCTGCACTTTTTGGCAAGATTTTAGTGTATTTTTGTAAGTCTAATTACTACGTGCGCAGCGGCGATATACGGCCTGTCGATGGTTATTTTAAACATGTTGGTGCGCATGCTTATATTCGTTCGGCTAGTGCGCCAAATGACTACTTTCGTGCCTACTATCTTTATATTGATGAGATGGTCGACTCGTCATATGGGCCACACTATCGTTACTACGGTTTCTCTCTCCGCTGTCTGCAGGAGTAATACGCTTATTTGTATTTTTCTGGACTCTCCACTCGACAGCCTGGTAAGAATCTAGAAAACTCAAACCCCCAAGCCTTTTCAGTATGGGGATTTTTGTAGAGAATTATCTGGCAATGCAACGAATTGGCTGAGCATGAGTTCGATCACTCGTTAAAGCTGGATAAGTCCCATAAGCAGTGATTAGGAAATTATATGCCGCACCAGAAGTGGCTACTGTAGACGACCAATATAAAGCTCGCTCACCTGCCCAAACCGTCCTGCCGTTATGTGTATTAACTTGACCACTGCGAACAAAATAGAATGGTTCAGTGGCAAGTTCATTCTGATTCACAATATGTTTTAGTGGAGTATATGCATTTTTATAACTATCAAAGATGTACTCCTCGGATGACGGATAATCGTATTTGAGCAATAAATCATAAAGATTTGGTACCGAGTTATCCGTTAAAGGTTGTCCACTACTATTCTTGCCCGACCCTGGTAGTTTCCACCCCTTAGGACAAATACTAGACTCAATATTGTAATTATTAATACTCGTCACGTCTCCCATTCCAGCAACAACTGCATTGTATTGATAATAATTTCCAATGAGATAATGAGCATCATAACTTTTGGTGGTATTATCTATAGTGATTTGTCCGTCAACAGAACGATACGTTGGCTGCCAATAAGCATCCGATACATCGATAAAACCGACATCACCACATGTTGCACCAAGGTTTTTGATTGGTGGAGTCTGAGTACCGCACGCTTGAGTATTCAGTGGAGTTGATAACACGACTTCACCCAGATTCCAAGAATATTGGTTAAGAGGATTTTCATCGTCCCCTATTGCGGTACCCATTAGCGTTATTGAGTTAGTATTAGTAGTCGGTGTAAAAGTATACTCGCTGCCATCCTCATTCTTCGGTACAAACTCTAGGTCCGTATCGCTACTCGTCAGAGTCTTATCTTTCGATAAATCCAAGGCTAGGTTCTGTGTCATCCAACAATTCCCATCCTTAA
>CAYNHE010000011.1:0-27961 GCA_964397215.1 uncultured Candidatus Saccharibacteria bacterium | reverse complement strand
CTATGACAACAATGGCCAATTGATAGACGGAGTTAAGTATTGGAATGCGGATAGTGAGTATCCGCCGATACCGACTGGAACTAAGAATGCCGACGGCCGTTACGACTCGGCCGTTTACCCTGACTATATCGCTGCGCAGCCAACAGTGGCGAATACCTGTGCCGATGATGGAAAAAGTTTTGGCGCGTGGACGGCGCAAAAATGTACAGAAAACGGCGTGCTTGCCTATGTTCCTGGTTGGGATCCAGCTGGCGAATATTCGATTAAGAATCAGGAAATAGTTACGTATGATACAGAAAAACAAAGTTACGACAGTCACTATTTGGTCGGTGGACACTATAATAGAGCTACCGCTACTGCCGGAAGTAGTTACGACATAACACCAAAATCTAACGCACCAGACAGTATCTGTCCTAAAGGTTGGAAAATGCCGTCCGGTGGCAACCTCCCTGAAGTGCCAGAATCTTTAGTTAATGCGTCAGGAAACTATCGAAACCTCATGTTGCAATACGGCTTGACGTATGGTAGTTATGGTGTCGGCATTAGTACGGACCATGAGCTTAATAGTAACTTGAATGGAGATGGCTTTAATCTTAATGCTGCACCGCTGTATTTTGTGAGGGCCGGCATTACCGGGAGCGGTACACCACCCACACTCGCTAATCCTGGTGTAGGTGGAATGCTACAGTCCGCAACTTCTGGAGCCCTGCACAAAGATGGTTATTTAGCAGTATCTGCAGTGTATGTTTTTGATCGTAATGTTAGTGACACGCTTGCATATACTAATAGTGGTGAGGGCAGCACAATTTCACCACGCTCCATCCGGTGCATCGCCTACTAGTTTGCCTACGTTCTATGTTATAATATCCTTATGACAAAAGTTTCGAACTCGTCCTCATCTTTCCGCACCGCCGACATTTATCATGATGGATTTTGCCAACATGAATCGTAAGCTGCTTAAATCTTTTGCGACTACGACGCACGCAGAATTGCTAAAAATAGTGAATGTCGAACTTGATTCGCTACTCACTAAACAGGCTAAGCAAATCCCTGCCGCTTTTCGCCATCGGTACGATGACTTTATCTTGCGCGTTAAATCTGTAACCGCAGGAGAAGCCGCCGAGCAAATCACTTATACAATTTTTAACCAACTGATTTTTCTGCGTTTTCTTGAAACTCATCATTGGCTGCCAGAACTCGTCATCGCAGATGATCAGCTTACGGAGCTATGGCAAGAGCCGGATGTAACTTTGCGAATCATTGCTAAACTTGAAACAGCTCTTCCAGAAATTTTTGCCAAACCAATCCTGACTGCAGAATTTTTGGATCTGGCGAATCCGGAATTTTTGCCGCAAATTTTAACAACTATGGCGCAGGCTTTTGAGCGCCTTGAGCCAGATTCGTTTGCACCGGTTGAGTCGTTGGGCTGGCTGTATCAATATTATAATTCCAACGAAAAAACGCGCTTAGTTAAACTCAAGAAACCTTACAAAAAATCCGCCGTGCCAATCGTGACGCAAATTTTCACGCCCAAATTTATCGTTCAGTATTTGGTTGATAATTCGCTTGGTCGGTTCTTGGTCGAACATCATTTTCTGCCTGCCGATTACGAATTCCAATTTTCGGCTGATGCGTTTACGCCAGCTACGACAACGACGTCAACGCTAGCGTCATCACCAACACCAACATCAACGTCAATGCCATCACTAACGCCAACGCAAACGCCATCGCTTGCCGAACTTATACAAGTTAAGCTCATCGACCCATGCTGCGGTAGTGGGCACATTCTGGTTACGGCATTTGAACTTTTTTATCAAGCTTATAAAAATCTCGGTGCCGCACCAGCAGATATTGCGACTTTAATTCTGCAACATAATATATATGGTCTAGATATTGATGAGTTTGCCGTGCAAATTGCGCGCGCCGTCCTGATTTTTACTGCTCGCCTGCATGATGAAAAATTTTTCTTGCGGCGCCAAAATTTAGTGCTCCACGTTTTCGCCATTCCCGAATCTAATCTGCTAGGCAATGCGATTCTTAGTGCTATCGACGACGATGGTGCTCGGCAAGAGGCACTCGAACTGTTTAACTTTTTTGATAATGCAGGGGAACTTGGGTCTTTGTTGCTACCTGCGCAGCAGACCTTCCCAAAACTTACCGCATTATCTAAGGCCAACACCAGAATCGCTCAAACTTTTCAGTCAATGCTCGACGTTTTTTATTTGCTTAGTGAAACATACCAATTAACCGTTACTAATCCGCCCTATATCAATGCCGGCCTGATGAACGCTTATCTCAAACGTTACATTCATAACCATTTTAACAAATTCAACCGTGATGTTTTTGCTTGTTTCATTAAACGTGCCGAAAATTTTACCACACCAAATGGTTATTTTGCCGCGATGACGCCAAACGTTTGGCTCACTACTTCGTCCTTCACGCACCTTCGCGAACATCTGCTGGACGAAACTCAAACTACCACTTTGCTCTCGCTCGCGCCAGGAACTTTTTTCGAAGAAGCGGTCGTTGACGTCGTAGCTTTCGTTGCTAAAAAACTTCCAGCTAACGCAAACCAAGAAACTCCGCTTAATGTCGTCAAGAAACTTCCGGCTAATGTGAATCAAAAAACTCCATCTAATATTGCGCAAGAATCTTCATCGCACGCGTCACAAAAAGGCGAAAAATCCCATCATAATTCTGCTTCAAACCATCCGACTACTTTTATCAAACTTTTTGAAAAAGGTGATTTGAATACTGCCGAACGCGAGTTTAAGAACGCGCGGCTGGATTATTTCTTGCTTGCTCGTCTCGCCAAAACTCCAGGCAAAATTACTCAAAATTTTTATCGTTGGCCGCAACAAATTTTTCGTCAGCTGCCCGATTCGATTATAGCTTTTGCGGCGCCAAGTAAACTTTTGCATATCCTTGAACGATCTCCCTCGCTCGCAACTTATGCTGAACCGCGTCAGGGAATCATTACTGGTGACAATGCTCAGTTTCTGCATTTTTGGTATGAAGTTGATCCGACTAGCCTGGCCGTTCCACCAAAATTTCTCGCTGATCCGACTAGCCTGGCCGTTCCGCCAAAACTTCTTACTTCAACCCAGGGGAAAAATCCAACTAACCCAGAACCAGAATCGTCTCCAACTTGGTTTCCTCATAACAAAGGCGGCAACTATCGCAAATGGTATGGCAATCAAGCCTACGTGATTAATTGGTCGGACGACGGGCGCGAAATTAAAAACCACAAAAGCGGCGACAATAAACTTTCACGTGTCCAAAATCTCGCTTACAATTTTCGTGAGTCGGTAAGTTGGTCGGCAGTGACGAGCGGTGATTTTTCGGCGCGCTATTATGACGAAACATTTACCTTTAATGTAGCTGGACCGAGTTGTTTTGCGCCGCCAAGTTTGCAAAAATATTTGCTGGGATTTTTGAATTCGTGTGTAGCGGCCGAATTTACCAAAATCCTTAACCCCACCATGAACTTCAATGTGGGTGATATTGCCAAAATCCCTTTTATCTACGACAAAACTTACCAGCCCGAAATCAATCGACTAGTAGACCAAAATCTTGCCCTCACTAAACAAGATTATGACTCAAATGAACTTAGTTGGAACTTTACGACGCATCCGCTGCTAGCCGACTCTATGGAAGATAATCTTTTGTCCGCAGCGTACGCTACTTGGCGTGAAACTTGCAAAAACTCCGCTCGTCAGCTTCAACAAAACGAAGAACGCCTGAACGAAATTTTCATCCAAATTTATCAGCTCGACGACGTATTGAAACCGCAAGTTGATCCGGCCAAAATTTCTCTGCACCTTCCTGACGAAAAATTTGCCGCCGCAAGTCTCCTTAGTTTCTTCATGGGCGCAGAACTTGGTCGTTATAATCAGTCGCAATCGGCGTCGGAAATTATTTTTACAAGTACGTCGGACACCCTTAATCGATTAGAAAAATTCCTTACGAAAAATTGCGGTGCTGATAGTTTGGCAAGTAATTTGCGCTGGCTTGCTGACTCGCTAGGCTGTCCAGTTGCCGTGACGGTGCGAGATTTTTTGCAGGAATATTTTGTGAATGATTTTTGGCCAGCTCACCGCGCTACTTACCATGACAAACCAATTTATTGGCAAATTGATTCTGGCCCGGAACATGCCGTGCGAGGATTTTGTTATGCACATAATTTTACGCCAGCAATTTTGCTGGAAAAATTGCTTAAACATATCGATGTTACGCAAGAAAATTTTCTCACTGAACTCGACGCATTGGAGACTAAGAAGCAGCGCACGATTTGGCCAACTGAGCGTAGGCGGTTCGAACTTGCTCAAGGTAAAATTGTTAATAAACTGCGTGAACTAAATGATTTTTATCAAAAAGTCATAGCCCTAGATAATCAGAAAATTAGTCTGGATTTCAACGCTGGCATCACTAAAAACTACGAAAAGCTCGCGCCCATTCTCACTGCGCTGAAACCTTCGCGCTACATGCAGAAAAAACGTGCCCTTCTCGCCAAGGGAAATCAAGGAAAATGAGAGGAACAGGGGAATCAGGAAAAATAGGAAAACCAGAAAAAGACTAGACAAAACTCTTATGTTGTGCTACAATAGAGATATAACCCTCATCGAGGGAAGTTTCTGACGAGAGCAAACCAACAGAAAACAACCAAAATACATTTTTGCTCCATTTTCATGTCGTTTATGCTATAATGTAAAAGTAATAAGGTGGGAGACTCATGGACGAGGAAGAAATCCAACGCAAACGTCGAGCAAGCGAAGAAAAGGCGACCAGGGAACGGGCGCGGATTCTTGGGTTGCCGTATCTAGACACGCGTGATTTTGAGCAAACCATTCCTTTAGTTCCGGGCGTGATGGATGTCACGGAGATGCGTAAGAATTTCATGATTCCGCTACAACGTGGCAACGAGGAGATTCCGTACCGTTTCATGGTGACTAGCCAGACGCCGAATAGTCTTTTGCCGGTGATGCGCAAGCAATATGCGGACGATGGTCTGCATGTGAGTTTCTTCTTGATTTCTAACTCGGCTTTTCAGACTTTTATGTTGCGCTACGATCCGCCGCAACAAGTGCATTACGATGATATTAAAATCGCTCAAGAAGGTGATTCGGAAACCATCGCCGAAGTCAGCCGGACGCTCAACACAGTTTCTTCTGACAAAGTTTTTGACTATTTAATCGACCAGGCGGATAAACTCGGCGCGTCCGATATTCACATTGAGAACCTGCGTCACAAAATTCGCATTCGTATGCGTGTGGACGGTATGCTACACCCGGTTGCTGATATTGACCGTGACCGCTACCGTGTAATCATGGGTGAGTTGTCAACGCGCGCTAATGTTTCTAGTGCAGCCACCACGCCGCAGTCTGGTCACATGCAACAGGATATTTTTCGTGGGTCCGCTTCGCACTTGTTGAATATTCGTGTCGAGACTGTGCCGACCATGTACGGTCAGGATGCGGTGCTGCGTTTGTTTAACTTTGACGAAAGTTTGTTAAACCTCGACTTGCTCGGCCTATCGCCGGACGAAATGGCCACCGTGCAAGAAGTTATTTCTCACCCACGTGGGTTGGTGCTGATGGTTGGCCCAACTGGTTCTGGTAAATCGACGACTTTGTATTCGATTCTCAATGCCTTGAACACCAGCGAGCGCAAAATTATTACTTTGGAGGATCCAATCGAATACGGTATCACGGGCATTTCGCAGATTCCGATTAATACTACCGAGGGCGGTTCGTTTGCTGAAGGTTTGCGTTCGGTACTGCGTCTCGACCCGGACGTCGTGATGGTTGGTGAGATTCGTGACGCTGACACGGCGCGTACGGCAATTCAGGCGTCGATTACTGGTCACTTGGTGCTCAGCTCGTTCCATGCTAATTCAACTTCGGCGGCTTTTGCCCGTATGATTGACTTGATTGGCGTGAACCCGATTTTTGCCAGTTCGATTCGTTTGTTGATTGCTCAGCGCTTGGTGCGTAAACTTTCTGATTCCAAAGAAGCTTATAAGCCAGACGCCTCTACTTTAAGTTATATTAAAAACGCCATGTATGGGGTCGAAATGGATCTTGACCTTGACGATTTAACCCTCTATCGACCAGTGCCGACCGAGGAAGCGCCGTTTGGTTATCAGGGTCGTACTGTGTTGATGGAACAACTAGTCGTGTCCGAAGAAATCCAAGGTTTCATTAGCGGCGATTTGAAAGACATTAGCACGCAAGCTATCGAGGCTAGCGCTCGCTCACAAGGCATGTTAACTCTCGAGCAAAAAGGTATTCTCGCCGCTCTAAATGGTGACACTACACTCGAAGAAGTTTCTAGGGTGATTTAATTGGTATTAACGGAGTTGCAACTTTGGTCGTTGCGCTTATCGGTTTCAAATAAATCAATCGGCGTTAAACCAAGTCCGAATTTAGATAATAATAATATTCCAACAATTCATGCGAATAATTTTTGACCAGCGCAAGATTGTTTAACTCATTGTCATGACGCGGCACAATTAGCATGCGAGTGATACCAACTTGCTCAACAAAATCTGGATTGTGGCTCACCATAATAATTGTGCCGGTGTAATCTCGCAAATTTTCGCCAATAATGCGTTGCGTATCAGGATCAAAATGGTTAGTCGGCTCGTCTAGAATTACCAAGTTCGCACGCTTCAGTAGAATTTTGCAAAGTGCCACGCGCGCTTTTTCGCCCGGAGACAAAACGGCCACTTTTTTATAAATATCGTCGTCATAGAACAGAAAGTTGGCTAGCATGCCACGTAATTCTGTATCGGTAAAATCATAAGACTGCACATTTTCAAAAATCGTTTTGCGCTCGTCCAAAATTTCCAATTCCTGCGCATAATAAGCAATATCGGTATGCGCACCAAAAATAATATTTCCATCATCCGGTTGCAATTCACCCACAATTAACTTGAGTAAAGTCGACTTGCCCACGCCGTTCTCGCCCACAATCAAAAACTTCTCACCACGCGTCAACGAAAAAGATAACTTTTCATAAAGCATCGGCCCATCCGGATAATGAAAACTCAAATTTTGCACTTCCAGCGGAGTTTTGCTACTCGTCACGCGTGGAGAAATATTCATTGCCACATGCTGATATTCTTGTTCTCGCGTACCAAGTTCGGCAAGTTTTTTCTCCAGCACTTTTTCGCGTTGATGGCCCATGCCGATAAGTGCGGTATTAGAACGTTTAGCTCGACGAGCGCGCTCGACAAATTCCTCCAGACGTTTAATCTCGCGTTCTTGCTCGGTAATGCGTGCGTCCTCCGCGGCCTTCTCGGCTGCATATTCGCGCCGAAACTCAGCGTAATTGCCTTTGTAAATTTTCATCTTGTGAGTAACTTTATTGACGAACAAAGTTTTATTGGTAACCGTGTTGAGAAAATCCACATCGTGCGAAATCACCAACATTGTACCGCGATAATTACGCAAAAAATTCGCCACAAAAATCTTCGTTGAAGCATCCAAGTGGTTAGTCGGTTCATCAAGTAGCAGTAGTCCAGCATTCTCAAATAATACGCGTGCGAATGCGACTTTAGATTTTTGGCCACCAGATAATTCGCGCATCTTGTGATCGACTAAATCAGCCAGATGCATTTTGTCGAGAATCTTCAACAACTCGTAATCAAAATTCGCAATGTCGTACGAATCGATCTCGTCCTGCAACTTGGTAATGCGTTCAGTGATTGCGACACTATCGGGATATTTTGCTAATTTTTCGTATTCGGCATTAAGCTTTTCTTGTAATGTATCAACTGGACGCCCAGCCGCCACATAATTCCAGACCGTAATTTCGCTCTCACTGTCAGGAATTTTAATCTCTTGTGGTAAATAACCTACACGCAGTCCAGGCAAATCAATTTCGCCATCATCTGGCGTAACTTCGCCGAGCAAAATCTTAAACAAAGTTGTTTTGCCAGCACCATTTACGCCTACCACGCCAACTTTGTCGGAATCTTCGAGATGAAAATTACAATCGTCATAGACGATTTTCGTACCATACGCCAGTTTGAGATGCGAAACTTTCATCCTATTATTATACAATATTTCGGATTATATTGTAACAAACATTTTTTACAAATCATTATTGACATCCAAAATCCGCCATAGTATCATTGTATTAGTTAACTAATACAATGAAAGGCAACCTAATTAATATATCAAACTTAAATTTCGATAACGAGCGACCGATTTATTTGCAACTTGCTGATCAAATCAGAATCAAGATTATTTCCGGCAAGTTAGCCAGTGGCGACAAGCTACCGTCGGTTAGGGATTTGGCGATGGCTACTCAGGTCAATCCTAATACCGTGCAAAAGTCTCTGTTGGAGCTTGAGCATGACGGTCTTATCACAACCGAACGGACGAATGGCAAATTTGTCACTACTAACGTCGACATTATCGACAAAGCTCGTGATGATTTTATCAACGACAAGGTCGAGAGTTTTTTGAACGACATGGAACAAATCGGCATCTCGCATAAAGTTCTCATTAAACATCTCAAACAAGAAAGGAGGTAGATGAAAAAACAAACTAATCAAACACCACTACTCGAATGCAAAAATCTTTGCAAAAGTTTTGGCAATAAAGTAGTCTTAAACAATATAAATTTTAGCATAGGCAAGGGTCAAATTGTCGGTTTACTCGGACGTAATGGTCAAGGCAAAACTACTCTCATCAAGCTAATTAATGATTTGCTCATTCCGACTAGTGGCGAAGTTCTCGTCAATGGTGAGCGACCAGGCATCGCCAGCAAACGGATTATTTCCTACTTACCAGAACGAACTTACCTGAACAAGACTTTTACCATTCAAGAAACACTAAAAATGTTCGATGAATTATACGAAGATTTTAATCTGGCTAAGGCGGAGCAACTGCTCAAAGATCTTGATCTTCCAACCAACGAACGCATTGTCAAAATGTCCAAAGGTATGCAAGAAAAACTCCAACTAGCTCTCGTTATGTCGCGCCCAGCCGAGCTTTATTTGCTTGATGAACCACTTGGTGGGGTCGATCCTGCTACGCGTGACTATATTTTGGATACGATTTTGTCGAACTTTCAGGAAGGTGCTAGTGTACTGATTTCTACTCATCTTATTTCGGATATTGAACGAATTTTGGACGAAGTAATTATGCTTGACCACGGCGAAATCGTTTTGCAAGGTAAAACTGACACGCTTCGCACTAAGGAAAAGGGAAGCATTGACGAAATCTTTAGGAGGAAATTTAATGTTAGGTAAAATTTTAAAATACGATCTTAAATGGATTTTTAAGCAAGCGCTTTTTCTCTATCCACTTCTATTGCTCGATGCGCTGTTTATCGTATTTCTGCGAGAAAACAGCAGTTCGCCATTTATGGAAACTCTATACGGGTTTGCACAAGTGGTATTTGCCGTATTGGTAGCGGTGATTTTAGTTATTACGTTGAGGCTAGCGTGGACTCGCATGGCCCAAAGCATGTATGGTGATGAGGCCTATCTCGTTAGGACTCTACCAGTTTCTATTAAAACAATTTTTTCAGCCAAAGTTCTTGCTGGCATTATATGTCTGCTTGTGAATATGGTCTTTTGTCTGCTTATGGTGGCGATTGCTCATCCCGACCTCTACGAGATAGTAATTGAAATTGCAAATGCAACTGAAATGCCGGTTTTCTTAGTCGCTCTAATTGCCTTTGTCGGATTCTTCGCTCAGAGTCTATTTATCATGATGGCTGGATTCCTAGGTATCACTATCGGCTACCGTTTTCGTAATCAACATTTTGCTTGGTCAGCAGTCTTCGGCATGGCAACTTATGTCATTGGTGGAGTAATTCTCATGATTATTGAATTAACTATCGCGGCTTTCTTTGATGAAAACATGCGCTATTTCTTCAGCGCATATCAATACAGTGACATTATGGATGTGACACATGATTCGGTAGCCGCTCTGCGTAACTTTCTACTCATTGCCATTATCGGTTACGTTATTTATAACGTTGGATGCTATCTCGCTAGCCGAGCAATCCAAGAGCGTGGCGCAGACATCGACTAGTCACACTGACTAACTTATAAATCAGCCTTGGCAAAATGCTGGGGCTGATTTTCGCTATCCCCATCTTAACATTTTGGCATAAATATCGTATAATTATAGTAATTTTAAGAAATAAACGGAGTTAAATTATGTCAGGACACAGCAAATGGGCCACCACCAAACGTCAGAAGGCGGTTGTTGATGCAAAACGTGGCGCACTTTTTACCAAAATCGCTAACCAAATCGCTATCGCCGCACGTAGCGGTACCGATCCTAATATGAACCCATCGCTAGCAATGATGCTTGAGAAAGCTCGTCAAGCCAACATGCCAAAAGCCAATATCGAGCGTGCCATTGCTCGCGTTGCGGACAAGACAGCGGCCGCTCTAATCGAAGAGACTTATGAAGGTTACGGCCCTGGTGGTGTCGGCATCATTGTTGAAGCCGCAACTGATAACAAGAATCGTACCATGCCAGAAGTTCGCAATACGCTGAACAAAAACGGCGGTCGCATGGCTGACCCAGGCTCGGTGATGTTCCAGTTCGCACGAAAAGGTTGGATTGAGGTTAGCGAATCTGGCGAAGAAGCCATGATGCAGGTCCTTGAAGCTGGCGCCGAAGACGTTGACGAAGGGGAAGAAGGACTGATTATTGTTACCGCTCCAAACGATTTGATGAAAGTTCGCCAAGCCTTGATTGACGCTGGTTTGAATGTTACCAATGCTGAATTAAAATATCTCCCAACCACTTCTATCGCAGTCGAAGGTGAAACCGCCGAGAAGCTCGAAAAACTCCTTGATGCTCTTGACGACCTAGACGATGTGACGGCTGTTCACACGAATGCCGAATAAAATACAAGCGCGAGCAACCAGCGCTAGAATTTAACTCTTGACATATTATAATGTTTGTGCTAATATTGAGGTACACCCCTCGCTGAGGGTCAATCTGTAGTGGGGAATTATATAAACTCCTACGATTCTAGGGCAATTTTCTCCTCGTTTTAAGATGTTTGTGCTATAATAATACTATGGCAAAACTTGGAGGTAGAGAAGTAGAACGTATCAATCGACGTATTCGCGCTTGCGATTATTTATCAGTAGCGCAGTTGTTCTTGCAAGATAATTTTTTGCTGGAGCGTTCGCTTGATAGCGCTGATATTAAGCCACGCCTGCTTGGTCACTGGGGGACTTGTCATGGCATTAATGTGGCCTATGCTAACCTTTTCTATCATTTTAGTGTTCCTGACACGACTGGCACTAAGCCAGTTAAAGATCTCAAATACGCTGAGGTGAATCCTTTTGCGATTAATTCTAAGGCTAAACCAGATGACTTTGACGTCGAGAAGCGCATCGTTGACCCGAACTATCATTTTATTTTGGGGCCAGGGCATGGTTTTCCGGCTTTGCAGGCAAATCTATTCTTGGATGGTGACCTTGCGAAGGTCGATGACCGGGCTACTCAAGATTTTGCTGGGCTAGAATATATCTGTCGTAATTTTTCTTGGCCAGGCGGTTTTCCTTCGCATGCCAGCCCATTTACGCCGGGTGTGATTTGTGAAGGTGGTGAACTTGGTTATGCACTAGGTGCAGCTTACGGCTTAGCGCTTGGTCGCCCAGAAAAGACCGTTGCGGTGCTACTCGGTGATGGCGAGTTGGAGACGGCGGCGGCACTCGCTTCACTAAATCTGGTAAAAACCGTTGGGAACCACGAAGCTAATGGATTGGTGATTCCGATTTTGCATCTGAATGGTTATAAAATTTCTGCGCCAAGTCTCTACGGCCGCAAGTCAGAGCGCGAACTGGGTGAGTTAATTCGGGGTTTTGGTTATCAACCAATCGTGATTAATGGTGACGCAGTCGAGGAATTTCAGACGGCTCTTGCAAAGGCTGAACGCTACGAATATCCGTTCCTGATTCTTAAGACCGAAAAAGGCGCGACCGGCCCAACCGAACTACACGGCAATAAAATCGCTGGTAACTTCTTGGCTCACCAAATTCCTTTGCCGAACGCTAAATCTGACCGCGAAGAACTTAAAGCCCTCGAAGTATGGCTGAAGAGCTATAATTTCACCGAACTATTCGATAAAGAGAAAGGATTCATGATATGATTGATGTAGTGGATAATCCCGGCCAGGAGCGATTTTCTCCGGCCCGTAGCATTGGCGCGGTGATGGCCGACTACATGTCTAAACATGAAGATTTTTATCTTTTTTCACCAGACGAAACCACCAGCAATAAACTCGACGCAGTCTATGAAGTCAACAAGCGCGCTTGGAATTTGCCGAGGGAAGATTACGACTTACCTGAGTCGGTTGATGGACGAATCGTCGAAATGCTATCCGAGAATGCTCTGATGGCTTGTATGACTGGGCATATTATCGCTGGTGGTACGGCTGTCATGACTAGTTACGAAGCGTTTTTTACAATTATTGCTTCGCAACTTGTGCAACATCTTAAATTTCTCAAACAATCGTCAGCGGTTAAATGGCGTCCAGATTATGCGGCGCTAAATCTATTATCTACTAGCACTTGTTGGCGGCAAGACCATAATGGCTATACGCATCAAGCGCCAGTGTTAATTTCTATGCTACTTGGTATTCCGAGCAAGCACGTAAACTGTCTTTTCCCAGTCGATGATGTTGCGGCAGAAGCGGCCTTTATCTACAGTCAGACCACCAGAAATGTTGTAAATCTTACAACATTTAACAAAGTCGAGTTGCCGCGCTATCTCGATTCTCATCAAGCTGACAACCAATTTAGTCAGGGTGGCGCGAGTATTTTTGAATTTTGCTCGGATGAAAATCCTGATTTTGTGCTCACTGGCGTTGGCGATATCGTTAGCGGCGAAGCTATTAAGGCGATTGCGATTTTACGTAAAGATTTACCAGAGCAAAAGTTTAGATTCGTGAATATTGCTGCGCTCACCTACGATGCTATCGGCACAACGGAGCGACAACTGTCACAGTTTGAATTTGAGCAGATTTTTACCAAAGACAAGCCGATTATTGCTAATTTTCATGGGTATCCGGCCGCGCTAGAACGTATTCTGTGGGGTTATACCGATAAAAATCGTGTTACAGTACATGGCTACAGCGAAAACGGTAGTACGACTACCCCATTCGAAATGCTCAGCGTTAATGAGGCTTCGCATTATCACCTTGCCATGGACGTAGCGAGACAACTACATCGTGACGACCTAATCGAAAAATACCAGACCATCATCACTGACAACGCCAAATACGCCAAAATCCACGGCGTCGATTCGGCAGCGGTGGAATAGTGGGCAGTGGGGGGCGGAGATTCTTATTATTTGATTTTTTCAATCATACCCATCAATCATGCCCACTTTCATAACGCCACTGCCGGCGCAACTACTAACTATTCTTCTTCACTACCTTCTTAATCCATCCCCACTTCCACCACACCACTATTCCAATTGCAGTGATGGTGCTAATCGCGAGGCCAACACCAGCCATTAAACTCATGCCGTAGCGAACTTTTACTTCGCCCGGTTCATTAACTTCGAGTTCCACTAGACCACGAATATCCGACGCGTGAGGGGTGATCTTTTGACCGTTCAAGGTGGCTTTGTAACCAGGATACCAAACAGCTGGTAACTCTAGTTTCACAGGCGACTGTACGTCGTCAACTCGGAAATTCCACTTTGTTCCGTCGTGAGTGATGTCGTGTAATTTTGCTTTGCCGGACATGATTTCAATTTTTTCGCCACGCTGATTGACGTAGTCGTAGGCCGCGTAGATGTCGCAATCCAAATCCTCCAGTTTTCCTCCGCACGACAACTGAACTGGCAAATATTCCGCGCCCCACCCGACGCTGCCGTTAAACATCGAAGAATCCACCACGTTGCTCACATCACGATGTCGCTCTGGATGATACGCAATCAACTCGGACACCAGACAGACTGCTATAATCCCCACTGCGAGCACCGCCAGCTGTTGTCGATGCTCGGCCATTTCTTGTATAAAATCATAAATCACGTAACTTGCCACTACGCTCATGGTCACCGTCACAATAATCAAAAGTCGCCATACGAACTGCAGGGAATATAATATACTCGGCATCCACTCCCATTTGCGCACACCTACCATCACTAAGAGAGTCAGCGCGGCAATAATATATAGGGTGGTAACAAACTTTTTCTCAGGTTTAGCATGAATGCGTTTGGCAATGAATAAGAACCCCACCAAACTTACGGTCATGATTAGTCCTAGTCGGATGTTGCTGGTAGTATCTACCACAGTGTATCCTGGTGTTAATTCGTAATTATCTAAAATTAACCCAGCCGGCTGAATCCAAGACCGATTGATTTGTTCGGCATTCACCCACATGTAATCTCGCGAATACTCAGGGTTAAAAATTGCGTAAGTCCCACTAAATTTCGCCTCCAACATCGGCAATGTGAAAAATGCGGTTAACCCCACGATTAATCCTCCAGCAATTAACATCTGCTGCCAGATTTTCCAATTTTTTAAACTCCGATAGTTCAGCACCAAATATAGCACCGCCATCAGGGCAAAGAGCAAAACCGACAAATTATGACTGAGTAACATAACGGTAGCCGCAATCACAATATTACGCAGAGCGGCTTTTTGCTGGTTGACCAGTTGATAAAGTCCCAAAATCAATAGCGGCGCCACCATTAACGTCATCAGCTCACCCACTGCCACGCGTACCGCCAAGTCTAGCACATGATACGGCGCAGTCAGATAAATCACGCCGGCCAGAGCCGCGAGTACCGGTTTCTTACTGATTTTGTTAACAACATAGCACATGGCGACACCAGAGAGTACCATCATTAGCACTATGCTGAGGTTCACCACAATCGCCCAGCTTGGAATCACAAGTCGCATCAGCGCCGTAATATACGTAATGAGCGGTCCGTAGAAAATATTATAACTATAGCCAAAACCATCTAGTACGGTTGGATCCACTTGCGGTACGATTTGTCCATCTTGCCAAGCGTGCGCCGCACTTTGTAGTCTCAATGCATGAAAGTTTGCGTCGTCACCAATCATGAACCCACTTAGGCCACCCCAAATTCTCGCCGTCACAATCAGACCGAAAAACACCACAACCACATAATGCCAAGATTTCTGCCAAAGATTCTGCACTTTCACCGCCAGCTGCTTCTTATTTATCAACTGATGTTTCTTGATGCTCTGGCTAGTCTTCACTTTGCGATTTTTCATTTTCTGACTCTTCTTCACCTTCTGGTTCCTCCTCATGCACTGATTATAGCACACTTTACTAATCGCCGCGGTAGTCATCCTGGCCTTTCTAAACTTTTCAGTAATTATGAAGACGCTCGTTAAACGCCGATTTGCTTGCGGTCGGGTAATTGTCAGGACGCGGTTTTCGTGGTAATATTTACAACATGGAATTATTTATTTTAATTATTACGCTAGCAATTCTAGCGGAAACTACTCTATTAGTTGTTCGTGGTGGCAAGGCTTTTCGTTCGAACGGTGCCAATCAGCGGCGCAAAGTTTACGTCGATACTTCGGCTTTGATGGACCCACGACTGCTCGAACTTGCCAAAACCGGTTTCATGAGCGACAACCTGCTCATTTCACACAATGTCGTACACGAGTTACAAATGCTCGCCGACGGCAAAGATTCCGAAAAACGCCTACGCGCCCGATCAGGCCTCGACGCTATCAACGAGCTCGAACGTGTAGTTTTTATCAATGTCGAACTAATGGATGATGAAGTGATTCGTACGCCGGTCGACGATATTTTGCTAGGTTACGCCAAATCGAATCATGGCACGCTTCTCACTAATGATTACAATCTAAAAAAAGTTGCTACCGCTGAACACGTCGACACCCTGAGCATTAATGAGTTGGCTCTGGTCCTCCGTAACGAGTATCTGCCGGGCGAGCGCACGACGGTCAAAATCATCACCGAAGGTAGCAATCCGCATCAAGGTGTGGCATATCTCCGAGACGGCACCATGGTCGTCGTTGATAACGCCAGCACCGAAATCGGCAAAGAAATCGAAGTTGAATTCATGCGCCTCAATCAGTCCGCAGCTGGTTCGATGATGTTCGCGCGCATTGTTAACCGTAACTCTACGCCATCCGACAAAAATCCAACCAACAAGCCAGCAACTCAGTCTAACAAAACTATTCCGATGAGCAAAATCTCCGCTCCTAATAAATCTCTCAGTAAAGATTCAAGTAAAGCTTCGAGCAAAACCGTTTCTTCCACAGCAAAAACCAACTCAGCTACCAGCAAAAGCCCCAAACCAAGCCGTAGCACTAGCCCAAAATCCACTACTTCTGCTTCAGCTACCAAGCGAACAACTAAGCACACCGCGCGTAACTAAGTAATGGCTAAAAGTAGTTAATCAGGGTCTAAAAATCAGACTTCACCCCCAACTTCTACTCCCCAAAGTTGGCAAAACTCCCAGTTGCCACCACAGTGCCGTCACTGTCAAGCAAATCGAACCTCACTGCCGCTTCAGTGCCTTTCATGTCGTAACTAATGCCGTTGATAAGCATTACGGTTGTCAAACGACCTGAACGCTGCTCGGCGCCATCCACATAAATCCTATAAGTCATCGGATCGCTAGCGATGGTCGAGCTATCGACGCCAGAAATACTTGCAGTCAACTGGTCGATCCCACTCGTGGCGTTGTAACCACGTTTCACGCTGATGGAGACTTTGCCGTTCGGTTTATCGTCGACTGTACAGGTGTCGTACTGGTCGTATTGATAATCATCGGGAATATTCCAGACTTCCGTACCAGAAACTGGGTCAACAATCTTGGTAATCTCGATTTCTACTCGATAACTTTCTGGTGTACATTCAGTAGCGCGTAACTTGTTGCTGGAGTTGAAAGCTACAGTTTCTTTAATAACACCAGATTTGGTAGCATTGTACCAACTTGGCCAAATATCAGTTTTGCCATTCACGGTCAAAGTCTGAATCCCAGATGGTCGCACTGGCTGATCACCAGACTTCCACTTGCCCTCCGGCGCATAAATATTCTTATGGACATTTTCCATATAATTGTGGGCTACGCGACGCACAATGTTGTTAGTACTACTACCGAGTCCTCGACCGTCATGATTACCGTTCCAAACCATCGTCGCTACCGCAGTAGAGAAGCTAGACATCCAGGAATCTTTTGCCGTTGAGCTACTAGCCGTCGTAGTCGTACCAGTTTTACTACCAGTCCAAACTCCTGGGATATTAAAACCATAATCTCGTGCTTGGTTACCGAATGTCACGCGAGCGTTAGCATCGCCAAGAATGTCTGCGAGTTCGTAGGCCACCTGCTCATCAATGACTCGATTGCCTTCGGTGTCCTGCCATGATTCAACTACTTTATTGTTACGATCTTTGATTTCGAGAACGTAGGCTAATTCCTTGTAGACACCGCCGCGCATGATTGAAGCATAAGCATTGGCGTGTTCTGTCATTTTGACTGCGCAACCACTACCGATCGCCATGGAGAGGCCAGCGGCAGAGTTCTCGCAGTATGAAAGATCGCCTAGACCGTGTGCAATCTCTAGCGCGTTGTCGATACCGACAATCGAAAGGGCTTTTACCGCGGCAATGTTCAACGAGCTACCAAGCGACTGACGAATGGTGAAATTACCATAGAATTTCCCAGTGGCGTTGCGCAGTTGGCAAGCACCACTATATCCAGCACAATAAATCGCATCGATATTTTCGTCCTTGAGAATAGTGCCTGGACCATATACCGTATCGCCGGTGAGTGAGAAGAGGGAAGAATAATCTAGAATCGGCTTGATGGTCGAACCTGGCTCTAGTAGAGAAGTCGTTGCGTTAACTTCACCGTAGACTGGTGTGTTCCAATCAATTGAGCCGACCATAGCGATAATCTGCGCCGTCTCCACATCTACGGAAACCATCGCAATATTGTCGCTGCGGTTCTGGTTGCGCATAGCATCGCCGGCCGCTACGGCCTCTTCGGCATATTGCTGAGCGCGATAATCAAGGGTAGTTTTAATTGTATAACCACCAGTACGCATTACGTCGATGCCGTATTTCTTCTCAAGCATCTTTTTCACTTCGATGACAAAATGCGGTGCTTTCATACCAGAATATTGACTACTCTCTGGCAAAATCTGGTCGAGAATCGCCACTTCTTTCGCTGCGTCTGCTTCTTCCTGGTTGATGTAGCCCATTTCTACCATTACATCGAGGGCCTTGTGCTGACGTGCAATCAACGCCTCGTGGCCGTATTCGTTGTATGGGTTAAGCACGGCTGGGTTGTTTGGAATCGCCGCGAGCAACGCCGACTCCGCCAAATTGAGGTCCTTAGCGCTTTTGCCGAAATAAGTCTGCGCCGCACTCTCAATTCCGTTACGACGGCCACCATAAGGACTCTCATTGAGGTACATGGTGATGATCTGCTCTTTGCTGTACATCTTTTCTAGCTCAATCGAAAGAATTAACTCTTTAATCTTGCGCGAAATACCACCACGATTTTCCGAAAACGCCTCATCAGCAAAATACACTTGCTTAATCAGCTGCTGTGTCAGAGTCGAACCACCCTGCACACCACGACCAGATAAAGTCGAAACCGCCGCGCGCATCAAACCCCAAATATCTACTCCAGGGTGATTGTAGAAATTGCGATCCTCCAGCGCTACCGTAGCCTGGCGTACATAAGTTGAAATCTGATCCTCCTCTACCACAAGACGATAATCTGCGTCACCAGTATCTTCCCAAAGCACTTCGCCGTTTCGATCCAGATAGGTGTTAACCGTCTCGTTAATGGAAAGATTGCTTAGAGAAATCTCCTTGAGCTGACTCTTGTAGTAAACGAACAGCGCCCCCACCAGAATAATACCAATCAGCACACAAGCCGCAAAAATCTTACCAATGCGCTTCAAACCGGCCTTAGAGAACCAATAAGCCTTAATCCTTTCCCAACGAAAATGCGCAAAAAACCGCGCCGGCTGCTCCTTAGGTAGCGGCCGCAGATTAGGGCTGGACTTGCTCGGCTTAGCGGAATTACGATTAGCCACCTTCTTGGCGGCTGCCGAAAGTTTCTTTTTTTGAGAAACCAAACTAGAATACACCCCCATCGTACCCCGTCGGTTACCAGAGTTGTTCGCAGTTTTTACCATAACTCAATTATAACATGAATTGTTAAAAGTGAATTAAGAATCTCGCAAATGTCACTTTAGTGTCATGCGCTGTAAAGGCTTAGAAGTCTACTTTTAGATAAAAATCTTTCACAAAGCCCCCAATGCAGCTACATCTTTAATCCTTCTTGCCAACTCCCCAACAAACCATAATTGCTATTGACTTTTATAACAAAGTATGCTACAATGGAAGTATAAGGAGCAGTCTTGGTGGCTGACACCTCAGGTTTTTATTGCCTAGGGTGATTCCTTAGGTAGATTAAGAACTTGTGGTGCAGAAACCGTTGATAACATGAGAAATACAAAATGGAGGGAAAATAACATGTCAAAAGCAATTTTGAACGGAGAGGTAATCGATACGCGCACTTACAGATTAGAGGAGACACCGCCACCGCGCAAATTCAAAATTTGGTGGGTAGTTTATGCTTGCATGGTGTTAGCAATTCTCACTATCGGCTACTACAAGATGCCGCAGTGGTTAGGTCTGCCTCAGCCGGATAGTCGCAAGTCCTTAGCGCTGGATGTGGTGTTTGCTTCGCCTGATGCTACCAAGGTTATTGGTGACATAGACAGTTTATCTGAGAAGTATCCTTACTTTGACGCCGATTTTGTCGAGTTCGAGACTACGAAGAGGAAATTTGCCTTCTCGGCTCTCGATCACATTTCTGATCGCGCATCTGACATCAAAACTAGTCTGATTGACCATCGTGGTACTATCACCTACGAACTCTACGTCAGTAAAGAAGAGCTGGCGGAGTATCTAGCACAGTACTATAATACGGTGGAATCAGGCGAAGAAGAAACGGAGCAAAGATCCTTGTTTAACAAATTCACCGTGTATTCGGACGATGAATGGGTAGAAATGGGCATTGCCGTTCTCGAAGATGCTGAGTCTTACCACGAATTGCTGGCGTCGTGTCTGGAATGTGAAACAGTCAGCGGTGTTAGGCTGACATTTCAGTGGCTGGCCGAGTACGACAAAACTCTCGACCAGTATTACGAAGCGATGATTAATAACTTATCGCTTAGCCATGCTGCAGCAGCCTATCTCATGACGGCGATTTGTCTAATCGTGGCGTTAATACTCGGCCTCCTCGCAGTCGGTGTCGTTCTGACGATAATGGAGGTAATCGAGATGGTCAACGAAGATGAATACGAGTACTTTGACCTTGACGATGATGACGATGAGGAAGATGACGAGGAATTTGAGGAGGATGAGGACGATTTTGATGATTCTGATAATGAGGATGAGGGCGATGATGAGGATGAGGAAGATGAAGATGGCGATGGCGATGGCGACGACGGCTACTAAGGTGTTCGCGCTGGAATCTATGCACTACGAGAAACCCACCCCTGAAGAAAGGGGTGGGTTTTACATTGTATTAGCGGTTTATCAAGCCTGCTAGACAACCACCGCAAACTTATTCTTGCCACGCTTCAGAATTGCCACTTGGTCAACCGGAACATCCTCACTAACCTTCACGCCGTTTACTGTAATAGCGCCGGCAGCGGCTAACTTGCGCGCTTCACCCTTGCTACTAGTGAGTCCGGTTGCCACTAGTGCGTCAAACAACTTGGTTCCGCGCTCGGCAGTTGCCAAATATTCGTCCATCTCGCGGATTTCGTCTTCGCTCATTTCGGCTAGGTTCTCGGTAAACAATCTCGCAGACAGCGCTTCGACCGCCTCCATCGCCTCTCGACCGTGCACAACTTCGGTCGACCCTCGTGCTAGAGCCTTCTGGGCGGCGCGATGTTCTGGATGCTCGGCCTGTTCGGATAAGATTGCATCAATCTCGGCTTTTTCTAAGATAGTGTAAACTTTTAGCAAGTTCTCGACGGCGAGGTCGCTCTGGTTCAGCCAGAATTGATAAAAGTCAAAAATCGACGTTTTCTCTCGACTCAACCAAATTGCATTGCCTTCAGATTTGCCAAATTTACGCCCAGTCACAGGGTCAATAATCAGCGGCGTACTCCAAGCGTCAGCCGTGGCATTTTCGAGGCGTTTAATCAGATGAATGCCGCTCGAACAGTTGCCAAATTGATCCGCCCCACAAAGTTGCAAATCCACGCCATATTTACGATACAAATGCAAAAAGTCATACCCCTGAATCAGTGTATAAGAAAACTCAGCATAACTGATACCGCTACCACCTTCACCGATGCGGTTCTGAACGAACTGGCGATCGAGGAGCTGTGTCATCGAAAAAACTTTGCCAACCTCACGCAAAAAAGTCAGATAATTAATATCTTTGAACCAGTCGTAATTGTCCACTAGAGTCACATCATCGCGCCGGAAGATGCGTTTCATCTGCTCAGCGATGCATTTTTTGTTGCGCTCAACTTCGTCAAGCGATTTGAGGTCACGCTCACCGTTGTCCTTAGGGTCACCAATTTGGCCAGTTGCTCCACCTACCAGAAGATACGGTTCGTAGCCGTGCCTCACGAAGCAGGCACACATCATGGCCGCCGCCAAATTACCAATAGTGAGGGAATCAGCAGATGGATCGGCGCCCCAATAGAATTTCTTAGAGGCTCGCATGTCAAGTTCTGCTGGATCTTTAATTGTCGTCTCGGCTTGAAAACCACGCCAGACTAATTCTTCTGATAACTTCATAGCATATATTTTACCATTTCCCCTGAACAGATAAAACCCTTGACATTTACCATAAAGTATGCTACAATGGAAAGAGAAGGACTGTTTTTGCATGAAATATCTCTAAAAATGCTAAAATCGTCATCTCCGTAGTTTAAGAAGTGACTTAATTTTTACTAAGGCGGTTTTATCAGTTACTCCGAAACCCAATTTTCATCAGTAGAATGGAGGAAAAATGAAAAAGTCAGAAAAATTATCAGAATCTCAAGCCGAGACGTTACTCGTGTCCAGCCCTAACAACAGGGAAGATGAAACTTCCGCAACCAGCCAAACCGACGATGGTGTCCTGCTCAAGACTCGCTGTCTAATCGACGAAATGTTTTATTATTACACTTACGTCATCACTGAGGAGGGTCTGATTGTGGCGCCGGGTGTTACTCCGAGTGAGCAGGAATACATAGCTGAGCTCTGTGAGTACCACGAATATCACCTTCAGCCGGGATGGCTAGCGGTCAGAATTGAGGCCGATTGGTCGCAAACCGTCGACAATAGTGTGCAACTGCTTGTTCTGCAGCGGCCCGAACGTTTGACGTACCATGCGAAAAAGCGTGCTAATATGATTCTGACGAATTTCAAAAAGCGGATATTCGAGAAGCACTACGCACGCGCTCACTGTAAGGCCGAATGGCCGTTTGTCCATGAGGATACCATAGATGATATGCGGTAGGCGTACTAGTCAAAAATTTAAGTAAAAATAAAGAAGGCGGCGATAGGCCGTCTTTTTTAGTGGTATAATTTAACTATGACTAAGACTAATGAATCTCAAACTTCGGCAAAAGTTAAATCCGCATCTCGCACGGAATGCCAATGCATCAAGCAAGTTTTGGCATTTGACATCGACCAAACTCTCAATATTGCTAAAACTCCGATTCCACCCGAAATCGCTGATTTGCTGGTGCGCTGTCTGAAATTTTTCCAAATCTGCCCGATTTCTGGTCAAAAGTTCGAACAATTCCTCATCCAAATCGTCGAACCTCTTACGGCGGCTGGTGTCACGGCTGGGCAGCTACGGAATTTGCACCTTTTTGTGGCGCAAGGCACGCAATATTATCGGTTGAAACCGTCGGTCAGCGATTCGGCTCTGGCTAAGCCGGACAGTTGGGAGCAAGTTTATAATTACCCACTTCCAGAGGCAGATGTTGTAAAAATTACAACAATTCTCGAAAAAGCCGCACGTGATCTCGGCTATTGGGAAGAGGATCAACTGGCTCCAGGGGACGAAATTATCGAAAATCGTCTTAGTCAAGTGACTTTTTCGGCCCTCGGTCAACAGGCTGGCACCGAAGTTAAGTATGCTTGGGACCCGGATTGCAAAAAACGCCAGGCTATTGTAGCAAAATGCCAAGTCGAACTGCCGGATTTTCTTTTTGAAATCGGTGGCACGACTTCTATCAATGTTGCTGCTCCTGGCATGAATAAAGAATTTGGTATGAAGCACCTACTTGAAGAGCTAAATGTTGATAAAAACGCGGTTTTGTATTTTGGCGACATGACCGCGCCAGGCGGCAATGATTATCCCGTCGTCCAAATGGGTATCGACACGATTACTGTGCGATCGCACGAAGATACTGGTTATGCTTTGAGGGGAATTTTGGGACTGATTAGCGGTTAATTTAGGGCTGATTGGCGACTGATTTTAGAATTTATTGGTGGCTAATTTAGGATTTTTTCTCGTCGTCGGGTAAATTTTTTACCAAACGATTGCCATTTACGTACGGTAGACTCCAGTGAAAATGCTTGGCCAGCAGCCGAATGGTGATAATGAGCGCAATGCAACTATAAGAACTGACGGCCGGTCCGAGTAGCGGATAGACGCCCCAGAGCACAACTGCTCCAATCAGCGCCGCCACGGCGTAAACTTCGCGTTTGAGCACGGTTGGCACGCGGCTAGCCAAAATATCGCGCATAATTCCGCCACCAATCGCCGTAATCAGCGAAACGAAAATAAAAACCATAAAATTATAATTTAACTCAATCGCTTTCATTCCCGAAGCGACGGCAAAAGACGCCAGTCCAATCGCATCACAGATGACGAAACCACGCCGCCATTTTACCCGATCACGGAGAAAAACAGTTAACACCACTGCAACGAGTACAATAATCATATATTCCCACTCTGAGAAAAAGACCGGAATTCCCACATCAGTAACCACATCGCGAATCACGCCACCACCAATTGCGGTGACGGTTGCCAGAATTACCACGCCAAAAAAGTCCATTTTCTTTTCGATGGCGAGCAACGTCCCCGAAATCGCAAACACAAAAGTCCCCACGTATTCAAAAAACGTGATTAAATCCATATGGTCTATCATAATTTAAGTATAACAAAAAATAACCCCAAAGGGTATTCTCATTCCTTAGTGGCGGACACGACGAGACTCGAACTCGCGACCTCCGCCGTGACAGGGCGGCGCTCTAACCAACTGAGCTACGTGTCCAACTTTTCCCATTATAGCGCATTCTTGACATCTAGGCAAGGGGAAAAGCGTGATTTTTGCAATTTTCTTGAGCAATTGTGTGACGTCAGGGAATTTTATGAAACTACTTACTTTCGCTCCGCACGCAAAACTACCTTCTCGTCAGATATAAAACGTGCTAAAATAATAATCATCAGGGTGTGGCGCAGTTGGTAGCGCGCGCGGTTCGGGACTGCGAGGTCGTGAGTTCGAATCTCATCACCCTGACCAGGAATTTTTTATGACAAAAGAAGAATTTTCGATCAAAAGCGATTTTGACGGCCTAGAGCTAGGCATTAGTCTCCGTATCCCAGAACATCCACGCGGAATTTTGCAGCTCGTGCATGGCATGGCGGAACATCGTGAACGCTATCATGATTTTATGGATTTTTGCGCCGAGCAAGGCTTAATCGTGCTGATTCATGACCACCGTGGGCATGGTGCTAGTGTTAAAAGTCCAGATGACTATGGCTATTTTGGTCAGCATGGTCTTGAGGCGATTATTAAAGATGTTCATCAGATGACTATGTATCTCAAGCAGCGTTTTCCGGATTTGCCACTGACGCTATTTGGCCACAGTATGGGCTCGCTCGTGGTGCGCTGTTATACACAAGAATATGATCAAGATATTGATGGGCTGATTGTTTGCGGTTCGCCGAGCAAACGAGTTGGTGCAGGCGCTGGCGTGATGGTGGCGAGAATCCTGCAGATTTTTCGCGGCAGTCACTATCGTAGTAATCTGGTTAATCAGTTGGCCTTTGGTGGTTATAATCAGAAATTTCCGGATGCCAAAAGCCCCAACGCTTGGATTGTGAGTGACGCAGCCGTAGTTGAGGCCTACGACGCAGATGGGCGTGACGGTTTTGTTTTTACGCTAGCTGGGTTTGAAGTATTATTTGGTCTGATTAAACGCGCTTATCGCAAAACTGGCTGGAAAATGCAACATCCAGATTTACCGGTGTTTTTCATCGCTGGCGAAGATGATCCATGCATTATTTCTCCAGCAGACTTCGCTAAAGCCGTGAATTTTATGCGCAATCGCGGTTATAAACGTGTCACTAGTAAACTTTATCCGCACATGCGCCACGAAATTCTTAACGAAATCGGCAAGACCGAAGTTTGGCAAGACATTGTCGACCAAATTGAAAAGCAAGTAATTGGTGGGGCTTAAAATAATCTTAACGTCAGTGGTACGTAAGTTTGACTACCACTATTATCCGTGCTAAAATCGACGGAAGAAGTTTTATTTTTTATTAGTAAACCCCAGAGGAGGAGCAGTGCCACAGCCAGCCAAAAAACAACCAGCAAAAAGCAATAACATGATGCGATGGGTGTTTTTCACGATTTTGTTGCTTTGTTTGGGTAGCTTGATGGCCTCCTTCATGGCGCCAGCGGTCAAGACTGAAGAAGTCCCGGTTTCTGATGTAATTGCTCGTGCCAATAATCCAGATAGTAACATTGCTAAAATTGCTGTCGAAGGTAACAAACTGCTCATTACTCTAAAAGGCGAAGAGCAACCAACGCAAGTTTCTCGCAAGGATAGCGGTTCATTGTACGAGCAAGGTTTGGTTAATTACTGCGCGGCCCTAGAAGATAGTGAGAAGGCGGCTTGCCAAGAGAAATATCCAGTAATCGAAGTACGCGAAGTGTCGAGTTTCTGGGATTACGCCCTTGATATTGCAATTATTGTAGTGCCAGTAATTATCATTATTATTTTCTTCACCTCAATGATGCGTCAAGCGCAGAATATGAATAGTCAATCGATGGGCTTTGGCAAAGCTAAGGCGAAACTCTATGGTCCAGACAAGAAAAAAGTGCTTTTCACCGACGTTGCTGGTAACGAAGCTGCCAAGCAGGATCTCGCCGAAGTAGTTGATTTTCTCAAAGAGCCTAAAAAATACGAAAAACTCGGCGCCAAAATCCCTCGCGGCGTACTCCTGGCCGGTGATCCTGGTACTGGTAAAACTTTGATGGCGCGTGCAGTGGCTGGCGAAGCTTCAGTACCGTTCTTCAGTATCTCTGGTTCCGAATTCGCCGAGATGTTCGTGGGCGTGGGCGCTTCACGTGTGCGTGATTTGTTTGCTAAGGCCAAGAAAAACGCTCCGTCTATCATTTTCATTGACGAAATCGATGCTGTTGCCCATAAACGTGATGCACGTGGTGGCGCTGGTCGTGAAGATGAGCAAACGCTCAACCAAATTCTGGTAGAAATGGATGGTTTCGATAACGATTCTGGTGTTATCGTGATTGCGGCAACTAACCGTGTTGACATGCTTGACAAGGCTTTGCTCCGCCCTGGTCGTTTCGATCGTCATATTAACGTTACTCTGCCAGAACGCAAAGATCGCCTTGAAATTCTTAATGTGCATTTTAAGAACAAACCACTGGCTAAAGACGTTAATCTCGACGCTCTCGCCGCCAAAACAGCTGGTAGTTCTGGTGCTGATCTAGCTAACATCGCTAACGAAGCTGCCATCACGGCCGCCAGGGAAGGTCACAAAGAAATCACTAATGATGACATCACAGAGGCCTTTGAGCGTGTCGCAATCGGTCCAGAACGCAAGAGTAAGGTGATGAACGAAGATGAGCGCAAACTGACTGCTTATCATGAAGCTGGCCATGCTATTGTTGGGCATGTTTTGCCAGATTCCGACCCAGTACATAAGGTTACGATTATTCCACGTGGTCATACTGGAGGTGTTACTTGGTTCTTGCCACCAGAGGACCGCAGCTATAAGAGTATTTATGAGCTCAAAGATATTCTGGCGCGCGCGATGGGTGGTCGCATTGCCGAAAAAATCGTTTTTGGCGAAGATGCCGTGACTACTGGTGCTGCCTCTGACCTCAAACACGTGGCTGAACTCAGTAAAAGCATGGTGGTCGAAGAAGGCATGGGCAAGGCTCTGCGCAACCAAGTTTTCCCAGAAGGCGACATGGGGTATTACACAATCGCTACTGGTAAACCTTATTCAGAAAAAACTGCCGAATTAATTGACCAAGAGATTAAAATTCTCAGTGACGAAGCAGCCCGTCGTGCTGAGCTCGTACTTAAAGCCAACATGCCAGCCCTTAAGAAGATGGCTGAAGCCTTGCTCGCCCAAGAAACTCTCGAAGAAAAAGATATCGAGCCATTGCTTAAAGACACTAAATTGCCAGCCACGGCTAAATTACACTAATTCGGTAATGATAGTGTTAAGAAATTTGGGTTAGCGCTAGTATATATTATATATACGAATAATAACGTAAGTTTTTACGAAAAATCACTTGTGCTTTGTAAAAGTGTGCTATAATTAGAATGTCTAAAGTCAATATAACCATATTTTTGGTAATAGTATTTTCATTAAAACAACAGTCAGATAAGCGGCATCGCATAAATAACTGTTGTTTTGATGGTTATCAAAGGCTTTAGACACCATGCGGTGTCGCTTTTTGTAGGGATGCTGTTAGTAGGACAAGAAACGGTAGAAACTCCTCATCGATTGCGACACGCATGGTGTCAATAATAATTACAAAAAACTAATCTAGACAAAATATCCTTTGTCATAGACTTAGTTTTTGATTAACTTTCACTTCTGAGGAGGTACAAAGTGAAGAAAAGCAAACAGTTAGATATATATAAATCTAGCATACATATAATTAACACCCTCGGCCTAATGTCTTTTACTATACTTGCGGC
>CAYNHE010000010.1:0-32595 GCA_964397215.1 uncultured Candidatus Saccharibacteria bacterium | reverse complement strand
GCTCGAACCAACGACCAAGCGGTTATGAGCCGCCTGCTCTAACCCCTGAGCTACGTCCCCATTACATAGAATAATTATATATTTTTTGTGCCTGTTGCGCAAGGTGATGCTGACTGAGTATCTTATGATATAATGAAATAAGAAAAGAGAACGATATGAATCAAGGAACAAAACTAGTTTTGTTCTCTAATCAAGTTAGAGAACATAGTAACTTAAACGAAGATAGGAGGGCGATGTGAAGAGGATAATTTTAACCGGCGCTAGTGATGGGCTAGGTAGAGCTTTTGGACAAAAGTGCGTTGCAAACAACGTTGAAGTAATTGCACTTTGCCGAACTCAGCCGGATTATCATTGTGTTTTTATTAAAACTGACTTGACTGATGAAAAATCTATACAAGAAGCATGTGGACTAATTCGTCAAAAATACGCAGAGTTTGATGCGCTCATTAACTGCGCCGGCATTCAAAAAGTTCAACCGAGCAACGCCGTTGATTACAGTAATATGTTGGAGCTCTTTAAAGTCAATACATTGGCACCGATTTTTCTTACTTCAGAACTGTTTAACCAAATCAAACAAAATGAAGCGGACGTAATGAACGTTGGTTCAACTTGCGGTACTAAAGCTGGTTATCCTGGCGAAACAGCCTATACAACTTCCAAATGGGGAATTCGTGGTACAAGCTACACTTTACAAGCCGAACTTAAGAACACAAAATGCCGAGTCATTCAGTTCAATCCCGGTGGCATGAATACACGAATTAAAGCTAAAGACACCGGCATTGAAGTTTCCGACCCTGAGAACTGGATGAAACCAGCAGATGTTGCCAATGTTATGTTTGATATTCTTAATTTGCCTAAACAGCTTGAAGTAAGCGAAATAACTATTAACAGAAAAGCACTATAGTCTTAGAAAACCTTAGCCAACGACTGGCACAAGCGCAAGGTATGGCAACCAGGCTGGGTTTACAACCTCACCGAAGCATAATAGATTTTGTACCCACACCATGCTATAATTAAACCATGAGTGGGATGATGCTCAAAATCCGCCAGGCCAAATATCGTTTCAAAAACGAATGGCTCACCATCGAAAACGTGGCATTTGTCATCGCGATTGCCGCCTGCTTGTTGTGGACTTGGGGGTCGATTTCGTCGATGTCGCGCAACTGGTCTTTAGCGCAAGAACTCCTCAGTAAACAGCGCGAAAAAGCTCTCCTCGAACTGGAAGTAGAAACTCTAGAATTAGAAAACGACTACTATCACTCTACCGAATATCAAGAACTCGCCGCGCGCAAATACCAAAACAAAATGCTTCCCGGCGAGACCATGGTCATCCTTCCTGATAATTCTGAATCCGCTCGTACTAAACACGCCGGTACACTTGGTAGCACTAGTAACACCCTTGTTAACGAAATGAGTAATTTTGAGCAGTGGATGAAGTTTCTCTTCGGAGTTTAGTCTTCGTGCGCAGCGGCAGCACCCCCATGGGCCACGGTTTCTTGAGGGCCGCAGGCATCAATGGCACCTATTGGTCGCGTAGCGGCGTTGCATCTACTAATGCGTACCACCTCCACTTCACTGCCTCTGGGGTGAACCCGTCGACCGGCCCGACCAATCGTTACGTCGGTTTCTCTCTCCGCTGTTTGCAGGAGTAGGGAAGACTGCTATTGCTCTACTACAACAAAAAACGCCTCGCAAAACTTGTTGACCCAATCAAAATCCAACACCTGCGAGAGGCTATATCTCCATTGTATCATACAACATGACAAAAGTCAAGAGTTTTGTAAGTAATAAACTTATGTTAAAATAAAAACATGAGCGAATCGCAGGGAAATAATACTCTTAATCGGGCATCTTCTAATATGCCTATTATGAATGCTGCTCCAACTCCTGACGCAGCACCTATACCACCAAGCAATAATATGCCGTTTACGGCTAGTCCAGCCAAGCCTCAACCTGCGCCGCAGGTGGTTTCGGCGATGCCTCAAGTTGGCGCCAGTGCTGCTAGTGTCACGAATAGCGCCGCATCTACTACATCTGCCGCAACCCCAACTCAACAGACTCAGACTCATGCCCAAGCGGCGCATTCAGTTAACGCATCTGGCCAACCTAATCAACCAAGCCAATCAGCCCAACCCAAGACCGCAGCACCAACGCCGACTTCAAGCTCAACTTCTAATGCTTCGACCTCAGCTAATTCGCAGTCTGCTACTCCTGCAACGCTAGCTTCACAATCTATAACCTCAGGCAAGCCAGCTAAAAAAGCCAAAAAATCTACCAAATCTCAGTCTAAGTCTAAGCAACAGAAATCTAGTTCTCCGGCACCTGCTACGCCGGCCACTCCTGACTCATCTAATAGGCAAATCGATTTCTTCGCCGAGCAAAACGCCCGGAGCGCCGAGAAAAAAGCCAAGAACAACAAAATCATTAAGTGGGCCGCTATCGTCGGCGGCGCTGTGGTGGTTTTGGCAATTACTGGCGTTATTATTTGGCTAGTTTTCTTCGCTAATAAGCAAGACGACCTCACGCTAGAAGAAGTCAACGACCTTCGCTTTACCTTTGGTGATATTTATAAAGCCGATGGCAGTCTCGATGATGTGAGACAACGCTATGATGAAATCATGCGCAGTGACGTTGGACGAGAAAACGCCGATGCGGTCAAACTTCAGCTACTTTTCTTCTACGTTAGCAACGGATTCATGGCGCGTGGTGTGGAAATTGGTGAGACAATCGATGTTGTAAAACTCAGCCAAGAAGCCAAGTCGACCTACTATAGTCAAATGTACAACGCCTACGCAACTACCGGCCAGATTGACAAGGCTACGGCAGCTCAGTATGAGTCAGCCATTTTGCGTGGTGACAGTATGGAGAATAATGATAATAGTAATAATGGTGGTGAGGGTGATAATAACGGTGACTCGTCGAGTGATGATAAACCTTCGGATGATAATGAGCAAGGTGGCGGTTCGGTTACGCCGCCGGGCGGAGATTCGTCTGATAAACCACAAGTTTATATTTGTAACGGTGTAGAATATAGTTTCCCGGTCGAATGCGCAGTAAACGGAGTTGAACCAAATGAGTTCTAATAGAATCAAACGAACAATTCTAAGCAGCCTGGCTGTGGTAGCCGTACTTGGCACTGCTGTTGCTGGTAATTTATACCGTCAGAACCGCGCCTATGCTGGCGGTGGACACGCCACTAACCCAGGGTTTAGCGCTTCTGGTGGTCAGTGTGGTTTCAAGAAAAATCCAGTTCCAGCCTATGCTTGGTTTGACTATTGTATTGGCGCAACTTGGATGTATTTCAGCTTTGACGAGACATACACCGGTATCACTGTCGACAAAAATACTTATACTGCCACCATCGCTAACGCCAGTCACATGCCAGGAGGCAAAATCGGCCCTTGCGCGTGGGAAGAAGAAGTGGCGATGACCGAGCAAGATAAAAAGGACTTTGCTGCAGAGAATCCAGGAGAACAAGTTCCTTCTACTAAAACCGAGAAAAAACACACTAGTGGTTTCTTCCGGCTTGGACTGGTCGTTTATAACCCAGCTACCTTCCTCACTTCCAAAAACATTCTGAACTCACTCACTGACCACTCGTCTTATGGTCCACTAGCAGGCTTGCTGGCAAATAATTCGTTGCAGGAATTTGCTGGCGATAGCGGCGTGCCATATTTACAGACGACGCACTCGACTTCGCTTAGCTTTAACGATGCCCACCAGAAATATAATGAGGCAGTTTCATCTGGTAAGTTGCTATCCGATTCGCTCGTGGCCTGGGATAGCAATCTAGGTGGTTTCTGTTATGATACTTCGTGGTCTGGCGGTGGAATTGGTATTACTAACTCTGGTATTAAGCCACCAACTAAGCCTCCTGTAGTAGGCCCACCAACTCAAATTACCAACGAAAACGGTGGCCACTTCTACTCGCAATCAACCGTGACGATTGACGCGCAGGCACACGATGTCAGCCATCACCAAGAACAATCGTCGCCTGACGGTAGCGTATCGGTTAAGCTTAGTACGGATAACGATAAATTCACCGGAACCTTCCACCACAATATCACTTGGATGAATGATCAACGCCAAGGACGCTATGGTGCGCCAGCTACACAGTGGAGTGTTTCTCGTACAATTGAACGGACTTCGGGCGGTAGCGGATCGCAGACTTTAACTAGCGGCAATACTTATCAAGTTCCAGAAGCCCTAGGTGGAACAGAATCAACTTCTGATAATCTCAATACTAGTAGTTTTACGGTCACTAACCTAGTGCAGGGTGAAACTGTTAAAGTCTGTGACACAATTAAATATTCACCAAAATACATTAGTTACACGGCGCAGTCTGGCAGCACCATGCATACTTGGACTGGTGGTGATGGCGAAGGGTCGTCAACTGCTTGTTTCGAAATTACTCGTCCTAAAGAGCCAACGACTATTCCGACTGGCGATAACCACGTAGGCACTAATCCTAAATCTAACGGTGACCCGGATGGTTCTATCGTTTACGCCGGCGAAACTGCCGATGTCAAATGGGATAATATTTGGGCCGAAGGTTACCCTGCTCGACGCTATGCTGAATATCGCGAAATTGTCTTTACGGTTGTCGATACTCAAGATTATCGTGATACTCGTGTCACAGGCAATAATTATAGTAGTTATTCGGGCATTAGGCGCGACAACCGAAATCCGTGCGATTATTATCGAGACAAAGCTCAAGATGGTTCATGGCCAGCTACTACAGGATGCACAACTATTGATATGCATACCGCAAATTACTCTGGCAGCGCAGTGAACGGTGGTAGCACCTTGTCGCAAATCGGCTGGAATACTAACGATAGTTTCTTCACTAATTCACGAACGGTTAACGCTACAGTGCAAGGCAACGGCGCAAGGGCCATTATTCCAAACTACGTAGGATATAAATATTGTAACTCGGCTGGTTGGCGATTTGAGTACTGGGTCGGTGTAGAAAAAGATGGCACTACGACCTGGCACAAAGAAAGCAAAGATTATTGGGTGACTTCTAATGCGGCTTGCCGTACCGTAGCCAAGAAACCATCTGTCGCTACTTGGAATGGTAGTCAGTATTCATTACAGCAGAACATGATTGGCGTTACATCTAGCCGTTACTTGGGCGATTTGTATCCAGGTCTCAATAGTACTTATGCTAATGCTAGCTATGGCGGCAACAACCAACTCTATGGTTCGTGGGCAGAATATCAATTAATCAACGGGCTTGCTCAGATTAAAACTTATTCATCAGGCGCAGCATTTGCTAAAGACAGTGGTGCCGGAGATTATCCAAACTGGTCGACCCTTAGCATACGTAATAACAACCAGATGCTAGGTTTCTCCGAAATTAATAAAAACGAAACTCTATACACTAGATTGGACACTTATCTCAAGAACAAAGCAACGCTTAAGGAAGGTAATCAGACAGCATCCTCTCTAGGCCTAGGTCTAAATATTGAAGGAACTAAGATTTTCCACGTGACTGGTAATCTTGATATTGACCAAGACATTGTCCTCAGAACTAATGATTACGACAATATTTATCAGTTACCGAGAGTTGTGTTGTTCGTAGATGGTAATGTGACCGTCCGGGGTAACGTCACGCAAGTTGATGCTTGGCTGATTATAAACGGCAAAATTAATACTTGCTCAGATTTCGTCGATGCTTCTAAAGGAGGAGGTAATTATAGTAGTTCTTCCTATGGTACGAGTGCTGATACTTACAATCAATCTGGTACCAAACAACCTGGCGATTATAGTGCAACTTGTTCTAAGCAACTTTCTTTCAATGGTCCAGTAATGGTTGGTGGCGTAAACTTGAACCGTAACTACGGATCGGACATTTATATTTATCGTAATGGCGCTTATGCTTATGATATTCATCAAAATGTTTCCAACGGTCGTGACACTAATTATTACCGCTATGCTTCGGCACATCCGAACATTGTTAAATCCGAACGTTACACTCCGGCCGAAATCTTTAACTACCGTGCCGATGATTATCTATGGGCTTACGCTCAAGCAGGTCGTTACTATTCTAGCTACACAGAAAGTTATTCACGCGAATTAGCGCCGAGGTATTAAAATGTTAAGGTGGGTTAAAAATAATCAAAAAATCACTCAGAACGAGCAAAAAGGCTTCACCATTGTCGAAGTAATGTTGGTGCTAGCGGTAACTGGTATGCTGTTTATCGCCGTACTTGGCGGTGCGTTCACCAATATTGCTCAGCAACGGTTCAACGATGCCTTGCGGAGTTTTGCCGAGTTCTTACGTCAGAATTATTCCGAAGTTATTAGTCCAGAATCAATTGGTCAAGCCGAAGAAGACGATTTGAATCTAGGCTTTTCGAGAAAATACGCGATTTACGGCAAAGTGCTTTTCTTCGGCCTAGAGGACGAAACCAAAGTTGCGCGCAGTGATTTGCAAGACACCATCTATTCCGTTACGCTAGTGGGTAAAGTCCATCCGCCGCAGAACTCAGGTGGATTTATTGCTGATTTGTTTAGCGCCGACGTTAGCCTATATTGTGGTGATAAATTAACTGGTGGTGTGCCAACGCTTAGTACGTTTAATCCAGATTGGCAGACTAAAATCATGATGCAAAATAACCAAGACACTGGTGCGCGAGGTGGACAATTCCAAGGCATGATAATTATCGCTCGTTCGCCTACCTCAGGTGTTGTTCATACTGCGTACGCTAAAGCCGACACTTCAGAATATGCTAAACTTAAAGACGATATTAGTAACATGCGTGCCAACTCTAACAACAATAATTTCTGCTCGGTTGATGAAGGTAGCGCTAATAGTGCTAATGCCTACTTTAGAGAAGTCCTCAAGTTTACAGCTGAAGATAAAAGTGCTGATAACGAATATAAATTTAACACCACGGATGACATTTCTTTCTGTCTCAAATCCGAAAGTAGCCGTCTGATGCGCGAAGTTCGCTTAACGGCCGATGGACATAATACCAGTGCGGTAAACATTCTTGATGATGCGGAGGACAAATGCGAATAAATTACGAATCAGCCAAACGTGGCGACACAATTGTAGAAGTGATGTTTGCAATTGCAATTTTTAGCCTAGTGGCAATTATTTCCATCGCTCTCATGAACATGGGTGTGCGTCAGGCCGAAGGTTCACTTGAAGCAGTCACTGCACGCAACGAGCTAAATGCCCAAGCTGAGGCTTTACGCTTTATCCATAGCTCGTATATTTCAGAAATGACCTTGCCAACGTGTGATAGTGAATCTGTGATTGGTAATGCCGATGGCAAATGCCAGCAATATAGTAAGACTTGGCAAGATATTATCGATAATGCTGTAGAGTCCGACGTAGCTGAGGGTACCGGCTTGCTAAGTCTGGGTCGTCAAGCCATGGATGGCGGCTGCGAACAATTTTACGAAATTGGCGACAATGGTCAAACTCCACTAGGCAAAGTCAATGCCTTTGTAATCAATACGCGAGATGTGAACGCAGATCGATATTACAAGAACAACGGCTCTGAAGTGCATAATGTTAGTAGCTCCTATCTAAAAAACAATGCTGATAATAAGAATTATAAACCAGTTTTCCAGCAAGCATTGCTGAGTCCGCGTATTCTATATACGCATTCCGGCACTACGCGCACAACTGATGATAATATTTCGGATAGCACAACCGGAGATATTGGTAGTGATACACGCGTTGACTTTGATGAAATTCTTAATGTAGAAGGACTTTGGGTCTTTGCTGTTAAGTCAAAGGAATCTGGTTCGCAGGGTTCGTATGGTCCACAATACTACGATTTCTACATTCAAGCCTGCTGGAACCCACCTAACGCTAGCACGCCAAGCACTCTAGATACAGTCATTCGATTATATAATCCTAGTGGGGTACACTAATGAACAAAAAACTAGACAACCAAACTTCTGACAAACATGGTTTTACCATGATTGAGCTTTCGCTCGTGATGGCGTTTATTGCGTTTTTGTTGATTGCGATTGCGATTATTACGACGAATATTGTCACTATTTACCAAAAGGGCTCTACGCTCAAAGCCGTCAACAGTGTTGGGCGCGGCCTAGTCGATGAGTTCACTGCGGCGATTAACCAAGCTCCGTCCGTTGATACCACAAGTCTCTGCAATAGCTTGGTGAGTGGCGAAGAAAATGTGAAAAGATGCATTGAAGATGGCGCGTTTAAGTTCATCTTCCAAGCTGAATACGCACCAAATGCTGCGGACGATAATAATATTCGCAAACAATATAATGGAATCTTCTGTACGGGTTACTATTCTTACTACTGGAATACCGAATATGGCGAAGAAAGTGGTAATACAGTTAAATTGCGTTACGCCGTGAATAGTAGTGATGATGGCAAAGACAAACGTCACGAATTCAAAGATAACGACGAAGAAAAAAGAGACGTGATCCGTCTTGCGCGCATTGAAGACCGCACTTATCAGCTTTGTGCAGCTAACGTCAATCGAAACTACGAATCGGAATATAGTAAAAACCTCCAAGATAACGATGGTTTTATCGATATTCGCAGTAAACGTCACGACTCGACAGACACAGTGCCTATTGATAACTTCATTAAGCCGCCAGAAGAGGGCTTTCTCAGCGCCTTTGATCTGGACTTGGCACTTTATGAACTAACGATTTTCCCGATTTCGCAGGACTGGGTGACGCTTCGTACTTTCATGTCAGGCTCGTTTGTCTTGGCGACTTATCGTGGCAACGTTGATATTACTAGAGGCGGTGATTACTGTGACGTAAGCATCTATCAAAACGCCGACGGCGAAGATGTTGATAACGCTTCGTCTAAGGATAATCTAGGCGCCGAATTCAACTACTGTGCGATTAATAAGTTTAACTTTTCAACGCGAACAGCTGGTAGTGGAGTCTAACATGTGCTATAATAAGACTAAGCATAAGGAGGTTTTGTGAATTTTGTAAAAGAAAAAAAAGGTGCTGCATCGCTCTATGTAGTTATCTTCGCTACGATTCTATTTGGCGTCATTACGCTCAGTTTTATTCGGATTATTTTGTCAGAATCTTCGCAAACTTCTAATGATGATCTTTCTCAGTCAGCTTATGACTCAGCTTTAGCTGGAGTTGAGGATGCTAAAATTGCCGTAAACCAATACTACCAATGCTTAAGCAAAGGCAGTGGGGAAAAATGTGATCAAGCTCACCAAGACATGCTTTTTAAACAAGAATGTGAAGAAGAAGTTAGCGGCGAGAACGTCATTGGCCTAGCAAAATACCTCTACGCCAATTACAATAACGGAGAGGTAAAAATCCAGGAAACTTCTAATGGCACCGACGGCAACTCTAACGGCACCGAGCAAGCATACACTTGTGTAACGATTTCTGACGTAACTGAAGATTATCGTTCAACTCTCACTTCAGATACTCGCACGCGAGTTATTCCAATCGTAGTTAATAATAGTAGTTTTGGCAATATTACATTAGCTAATATTAAGAAAATCGAATTCAGTTGGTATTCAGAGACGAATGGCACGGTATTTAGCAACCTGAGCAACGGTGGTAAATTCAAAGAGAAAACCGAATCTACGACTCCACCTGTGATTTCGCTTAGCGTGCTAGCCACTAAGAACAAGATTAATATCAATGACTTTAACAGTGACTCTAACTTAAATTTCAGCACGGCGATTCTACTGCCGAGCGATGCCGGTTCGTTGCCGGATAGCCTCCAGGCGAGAAGACAACCTGATGGTAGCTTCACTCCAGGCGACCCTAATGATTCTAACGATCCACTCCGTCAACAGAATACTATTGATAGCGGTGGGCTAATGTATTACGCTCAAGCCAGTGCTGGCGTCAATAATCCTAAGTTGGTGCGTTGTACGCATAGTGAGTTTGCTTGCTCAGTCACTTTGGATTTGCAAACTAGTGCGGCTAGCAATTATCTTTATCAGGCAACGAGCGGTAATCCGGCTGGGGGTAATCTAATGCTAGTGGTTTCTATGCCGTATGGCGACACTGTGACAGATTTTATGGTTAAGTTAACTGATATTAATGGCAATGTTATTAACTTCGATGGCGCTCAGATTAAAGTCGATTCAACTGGTCGTGCTAACCAATTAGTGCGTCGGGTGGAGACTCGCCTTGACCCAGCTGACATTTTCTTCCCATATCCGCAATTTGCGTTGGAGCTAAACGGTGAGCCAAGCGAAGCCCTTAGAAAAGCTTTCTGGATTACCGCTAACTGTTGGACCGAAAAGGGATATTGTAACAATAACGGCGCCGTACCAGGGCTATAATCTTCCGCATAACAGTAGAATTATCTCTGACCTAGAATAATATGCTATAATGTTTGGAAAGGAGATAATATGGCAAAAAAGTTAGAAAAAGATAGTAAAACCTATAAAAATCTTGAGGCTGCCTTTGCTGGCGAGTCTCAGGCTTCGATGAAGTATCGCTACTACGCTTCGCGTGCCAAGAAAGACGGCTACGAGCAGATTAGTGCAATCTTTACCGAGACTTCTGACAACGAAAAAGAACACGCTAAAATGTGGTATAAGCTGTTAAACGACGGCGTAGCCGACACGGCGACTAATCTTGAAGCAGCCGCTCAGGGCGAGAACTACGAGTGGACTAGCATGTATCAAGACTTTGCTAATCAGGCGCGTGAAGAAGGTTACGATGAAATTGCCGAAAAGTTCGAACAAGTTGCCGCCATTGAGAAACTTCACGAAGAGCGTTATCTTAAACTTCATAATAATGTTGAGCATGATGCCGTATTTAAGTCGGATAAAGTAACCGTCTGGAAATGTCGTAACTGTGGCTACGTCTTCACTGGTGAAGAAGCGCCTGAAATTTGCCCAGTTTGCGCACATCCACAGAGTTTCTTCGAGATTCGTTGCGTCAACTATTAACAATTATAGTAAATAACAGAGAACCCTCGTTGGTTTACATCGAGGGTTCTTCTTTTTGTGCTATAATGTCTGTATGGGAATTGAGAGGCAACAACTTGCTGAAGATGGCGCGGAGAAACATCGCTTAGTTGACACGCAGGCGTCCGACGATGTCGCAGAACAAGCCGAGGAAGCGTCACTTCGACCGACGACTTTTGCTGACTATATTGGTCAGGAACGTCTCAAAACCAATCTGAAACTCGCTATTGATGCCGTGAAAAAACGCGCTGACGGCACCACCCTTGATCATGTTTTGCTCTATGGCCCACCAGGCCTTGGCAAGACCACCATGGCTAATGTCATTGCACACGAGATGGGCGCTAACCTACGTGTAACTAGCGGTCCGGCTATTGAGCGTGCCGGTGATTTAGCGTCAATTCTGACTAATTTGCAAGATGGTGACGTGCTTTTTATTGATGAGATTCATCGCTTGCGGCGAACAGTGTCAGAAATTATGTACTCTGCAATGGAAGATTGCAAACTCGACATTGTGATTGGTAAAGGCCCAGCAGCCCGTTCGGTGCGACTTGACTTGCCACATTTTACGGTGATTGGTGCGACGACTAGGACCGGTTCAATTGCCGGCCCACTACGTGATCGTTTTGGTCTAATTCACCGTCTTGAATATTACAAGCTCGACGAAATCGAGCGTATCATTAAGCGCACTGCGAGATTGCTCGGTACCGAGATTGCCCCAGAAGCCACAGCGTTGCTTGCTACGCGTGCTCGACTGACGCCGCGTATCGCCAATCGTCTCACTAAGCGCGTGCGTGACTATGCCGATGTAAATGGTGATGGGTTTATTGATGAGCCGCTTGCTGCGGCTGCCCTAGAAATGATGGAAATTGATGACCTTGGTCTTGATCCAGCTGATCGCAATATGCTTAACCTTATGCTAACTAATTATGGCGACCGGCCAGTCGGATTGAACACTATTGCGGCACTGACCGGTGACGAAGCGGCCACGATTGAGGATTATTTTGAGCCATACATGCTCCAGCTAGGGCTAATCGAGCGCACGCCGCGTGGACGTGCCGTGACCTTGAAGGCTAGGGAACATCTTGATAAACTAAAAAGTAAATAGTCTCTCTTGCGCTTATTTCTAATCTCGGTATAATAAAACTATGGATAACCCTTTTGAACTCACTCACAAAACTCCAACTGTACCGGATTACCTCGATACTACCGATTTTGACCAATCGGAGATACTCGACATGATTAAAATCTCTCGCGTGGTGCGCCAGTATATTAAATCTGGTGGCTGCCTGAGTACGCTCCACCATAAGACTTTAGCAATGATTTTTGAACAACGTTCTACGAGAACTTTTGTCTCGTTTGAGGTGGCGATGGAACAGCTTGGTGGCCACGCGCTGTACATGGCCCCTGGGTCTATTCAACTTGGCTCGCATGAGTCCATCGGTGATACGTCTAAAGTCCTTAGCCGAATGGTTAATCTCATCATGGCACGCGTTGATCGCCATGAAACTCTCCTAGAACTAGCCGACAAATCCGATATCCCAGTCATTAATGGCATGTCTGATTATAACCATCCAACTCAAGAACTTGGCGATATCATTACTATTCTTGACCATTTGCCAGAAGGCAAGGAATGGAACAAGACCAAGGTAGTTTTTGTAGGCGATTGCACGCAAGTTTGCGCCAGTCTCATGATGATTGCTACTAAAATGGGCATGAATTTCATTCAATATGGTCCTCCAGCTAAATGGCTTAGCGAAGATTTTCTCAAAATCGGTCGTGCCAACACTCAGCGTTACGGCGGCAGTGTTCATGTGACTGACAACCCAGCTTATCTAGAAGGCGCAGATTTTATCTATACCGATGTTTGGTATGGTCTGTATGATAAGGAAACGCCTAAAGAAGTTTATCTGCGTGAGTTCTATCCTAAGTATCAGGTTAATGACGAAATGCTCGCTATGACCCATAATCCACAAGTTAAGTTTATGCATTGTTTACCGGCAACACGTGGCGAAGAAGTTACAGACTCAGTTTTAGATGGTCCGCATTCGATTGCTTGGGATCAGGCCGAAAACCGCCTAACTGCCCAACGTGGCCTCTGCTTGTACTTTGGCGGTGTGGCCCAGGATGCGCTTGATGAGGTTAAGAAACAAGAGGAGAGTAAAAAAGATGCCTAAAACCAAGTACAAATATAAATTCCGCCTATTCAGTGCAGTGCTCGCAACGGTTTGTATTATTCTAGTTGGTGATGCCGTAGCGCCAACCGCCTCAATTGGTAATTCGCAATACGTTTGGTGGCTAATTATGATTTTGGGCTTCTTTATCCCATACGGGTTAATTTCGGCCGAACTTGGCACGCAATATCCGTCAGAAGGTGGTATCTATGCCTGGGTAAGAAAGGCCTTCGGTTCCAAATGGGCTGGTCGCGTCGCTTGGTATTACTGGGTAAACTTCCCACTCTGGATTGCCTCACTTGCTGATCTTGTCACGACATATCTCATGCAGATGCTTGGCATGGAAATCACTTGGCAAATCGTCCTAGCCATCCAGATTTTTTACATTGTACTAGTAAGCGTGTTGGGCGTACTCAGAGTCTCGCAGAGCGACGTTTTGTCTAACGTGGGCGCAGTAGCTAAGTTCATCTTTATGGCTGGATTAGGTGGCTTGGGTATCTATGTACTCATCACGCAGGGTACTGCTAATCCAATCAATTCTTTCACCGACTTACTGCCAATGGTGGGGGAGAACGGCGGTTTTGATTTTGCTGGCCTTGGTTTCGTTGCTTTAATTATCTTTAATATGTTAGGATTTGAAGTGGTCTCGACTTTTTCCGACGATATGGAAAACCCACGCAAGCAAATCCCCAAGGCGATTATCTATGGTGGTATCTTGATTGCGATCTTCTATCTGCTACCAAGTTTTGGCATTGGCGTCGCTATCCCGGTCGAAGAGCTCAGTTCTGACTCTGGTTTGATTGACTCGTATCAGCAACTAATGGACATCATCGGCCTTAGCGAAGGCGTAATTAAAGCCATTACCGTTGTCGTGGGTGGACTCTTTATCTATACTTTGATTGCTAACATTGTCTCGTGGAACTTTGGTGTTAACTCAGTGATTGCTTATGCCGCCGAGGACGGCACCTTCCCGAAGAGCTGGGCTAAGCGCACTAAAGATGGCGTGCCTTTCGTTCCGAGCATTTGGACTGGACTCATGGCGATTATTATCTCGGTTGCTGGTATTCTCATCGCAGAGTTTGTGAGTGACGACATTACCAACTTATTCTGGACCTTCTTCTCGCTCAGCCTCGTCTGTCTATTGATGTGTTATTTGCCGATGTTCTTGGCCTTCCATACACTCCATAGCAAAGGCATCCAGAAGAAAACTGGCTATTGGATTGAAGGCGGCAAGTTCAAAATCGGCTTCTTCACCTACGTTCCATTTGCGCTACTGATAATCGCCCTGTTCTTTACCCTCTTCCCAGAATTTAGCCTAGAAATGTTCAGTTACCAATGGCCACTGATTGTTGGCGTATCAATCGCCATCGTGATTGGTGAAATCATGGTGCTGGGCACCGGCAGAAGCCGACGTAAGCGAGCCGCTCTAGAAAACCAAAATCATCAAACAACCAAAAAGGAGATTGCAGCATGAGAATAACCGAAGGTACACCGCGCGAACACGGCTACTATATGCCGGCTGAGTGGGCAGAGCATCGTTGTACTTATATACTTTGGCCCGAACGCGAAGACAACTGGCGAGATAATGCCGAGCCAGGCCAAGCAGTTTTTCTGGAAGTAATTAAAACCATTTCCAAATACGAACCAGTCGTTGTGGGTGTTAACAGCAGTCAGTACTTGCATCTCATCGAGTTAAATTTGCCGAACGTCCAGATTGTTGAAATTTCTAACAACGACGCCTGGATTCGTGATATGGGCGCAACTTTCGTGGTGAACGGCATGGGCGGTCTGCGCGCCGTTGACTGGCGGTTTAATGCTTGGGGCGGACTAGTGAATGGGCTTTATTTTCCATGGGATCAAGACGACTGGGTCTCCGCCAAAATGTCTGCCATCGAGGCAGTAGATTACTATCATCCAAACTTCATCCTTGAAGGCGGCAGTATTCATAGTGATGGCGAAGGTACCATCCTGACGACAGAAGAGTGTTTGCTCGATCCGGGTCGTAACCCTGACCTTACCAAAGAACAAATTGAAGAAAATCTCAAAGCCTACCTCGGCGCTGAAAAAGTCCTCTGGGTACCCAAGGGAATTTACATGGACGAGGACACTAACGGTCACATCGATAACATTTGTCAATTTGTCGCTCCGGGTAAAGTTGTTCTGGCTTGGGAAGACAACGTTGAGGATCCTCAACACGAGCGTTCGCAAATGGCTCTCGACTATCTAGAGAGTATGACCGACGCTAAAGGTCGTAAACTAGAAATTATTAAAATCCACGTGCCTAACCCAGTTATCATCAGCGAGCATGAAGCCAGTCACGTTGACGTAGTAGAAGGTAGTTTTCCGCGTCGCGAGGGCGACCGGTTGCCGGCCAGCTATATCAATTACTATAATTGTAACGGGGCGATTATCCTGCCAACCTTTAACGACCCTGAGCATGATCAAGTCGCAATTGATACCTTGCAGGCAATTTTCCCGGATAAAGTTATAGAGCCAATTTACGCTCGTGAGATTATTCTAGGTGGTGGCAACATTCACTGTATTACGCAACAAGTTCCACGTCCATAAGAGAAATCGGTGGCTATTACCAGCACAAAATCTCGCACCGTCCCTAGTTAGAGCAGTGTATATTCCAATATTAGCATAAACATTAAAATAAGTCAAGAGGAAAATTGAAATGACAAAGGAATTACATTATGATGGCCCAATTGTTCTAGTAATCCTAGATGGAGTTGGGCTAAGTGCGGCACGCTCTGGCAACGCAGTTCGGCAGGCACACACCGAGTTTCTCGATGAAATCATGTTAAAATATCTCAATATTCCGCTAAACGCTTCTGGTGAAGCTGTTGGCGTCATGCCCGGCCAAATGGGCAATTCCGAAGTTGGACACAATGCAATTGGGGCTGGCCAGATTATCCAGCAGGGAATCGCTGGCGTTGAAACCGCTTTTGCAACTGGCGCGGTTTGGGATTCTAAGGCTTGGCGAGGTATGCTAAAATTTTTGCGTAGCCCAGAAATCAAAAAACCACTCGCCGCCGAAAAATCCAAAACCTCGCAAACCAACTCCGACAAGACTGCTCAGGCTAACGCTAACGGAGCCGATCAAACCGAAGCTAACAAAACTTCTCAAGCTAACTCTGACAAAACTACCACCAGCAGCACAACGGTCGCTGAACAAGTTAAAAACACGGTGGTGGATGTATCGCAACAACTCGTGATGGGCTCAGCCAAAATTTCTGAAGCGGCGGTTGACGTGGCTAAATTCCTCGACGAAAAGGCCGACGCAATTGCCGGTCGAGAAGAAAACAAAGCCAAAATCAACCAGGGCGCCAAAACTGCCACAACGGCAACTTCTGATACAATTTCTCGCTTACCTAACCTCACCAAAAAGATCGTCTCCGTTGCCAAAAAATGGGACAAAGAAGCCAAATATAACGCAGCTATTGTCGAAGAAATGCGTAAAGACGAGCGAACGGCTGCCACCGCGGAGGCCACCAAAAACACTACCCAGACTATCAAGCGCAAAGGAGAGCCAACTTTGCATTTTGCTGGGATTTTTTCTGATGGCGGCGTGCATAGTGACATTAAATACCTTGAGCAAATGATTGCTCACGCATACGAAGACGGTATTCGCCGCATGCGCATCCACGTGATTTTTGACGGTCGTGATGTTGCTCCGCAATCCGAGCCAAAATACATCGAACGTCTCGAAAAATTCTGTGCCAAATTCAAAGACGCCGACATCAAAATCGCAACTGGCGCCGGTCGCATGGTGGCTACAGCTGACCGCTACGAAAACGATTGGTCAATGGTAAAACTTGGTTGGGACATGATGGTTGATGGTCGTGCTCCGCGTAATTTTGCTTCGGCTACTGAAGCCATCGAGATTTTACGTCGCGAAAATCCTAAAGTCCAAGATCAATATCTGCCGGCCTTTGTCGTTGTTGGTGAATCTGGCAAGCCAGTGGGCCGCGTTAATGATGGCGATGCTTTTATTTACTATGATTTTCGTGCTGATCGGGCTCTTGAAATTTCACGAGCCTTCACGGAAGACGGTTTCGATAAGTTTAAACGCAATCGGGTACCGGCGGTTTATTTTGCCAGTATGACCGAATATGATAGTGATAAGCATATTCCAGCTCATACTCTGGTGCCACCAGTCCAGATTGATACGACGTTGAACCGTTTTCTTGGGCAACACAAACTTTCGCAGTTGGCTATTTCGGAAACTGTGAAATTTGGTCACGTCACTTATTATTTCAACGGTAATAGTTATCGTAAAGCGCCACGCGAAGAACAAATCGAGATTCCGTCCGATCAAGTACCGTTTAATCAGCGTCCATGGATGAAGTCTGCTGAAATCACCGACCTCGCAATCGAAAAAATGGCTAAATTTGATTTTGTCCGCCTGAATTATCCGGGCGGCGACATGGTTGGGCATTTTGCTGAACTTGAGCCAACAATCATCGCGCTGGAAGCAATCGATTTACAGTTGCAACGTCTCGCTCAGAAAGTTGATGAACTTGGTGGCGTGATGATTGTTACGGCCGACCATGGCAATGCTGAAGAACTACTTGATAAAAAAGGCGTACCAAAAACTTCGCACACTACTAACCCAGTGCCTTGCATATTTTACGATAACACGCCAAATGCCAAGAAATATCGGAAGGCTAATCTGAAGGAACCTGGCCTCGCTAACCTAGCCGCCACAATTGCCACTCTGATTGGTGAACCAGATTATCCAGCACCATGGCAAAAACCGCTTATTACTGTTAAGTAATACAGGAGTATGCTATAATTAAGTTATGTTAATTAGTGTAACTAACCTTATCGGTTGCCCTATCTTGAGCCTACATGTCGGCGGCACGATTGCGCGCGTTACTGAAGCGATTGTAGACCCTAACGAGTTAAAAATTATCGCTTTCCGCATTACAAATCTGACGGCGGACGAAGTTGGTAGGGATATTTTGCCGGTTGATAGTATCCGTGAGTTTTCGCAGATTGGTATGATTGTCGATTCGAGTGATGAATTTGTGGACGGCGAAGACATTATTAGAATTAAGACAGTGCTGAAACTTAATTTTTCGCTCACCGGCCTTAAAGTAGAAAGCAAATCTGGCAAAAAACTTGGTAAAGTTACTGATTTTAACGTCGAACCAGCTACTTGGACTGTCCAACAACTTGTCGTCCAGCGTCCATGGATTAAATCTTTGCTTGATCCGGAGCTATTGATTTCACGTAGTCAGATTGATTCAGTTACCGACTATAAAGTAATTATTAAAGACGAAAAATCGACTGTTAAGGCGGCGGTCACTCCAGCAGCAGCTTCTACTGCATTTGTAAATCCATTTCGCGAGCGCAAGCTCGCTACCGATGGTCATGCTAAAGAGCAGCAATCGTAAGACGGTGCAGTCCTGCAAGTTAGAAATTATACTTGCGCGCTATCCCTGTTCTCCGGCATGTTCTTCGTTCCATTTGGCGACGGCTTCTTTGGATTGTTGGAAATTAAATCCTTGTCTCGTTAAATACCCAGCCAACTGAAAATCATTATATTTTTTGCGTTTTTTCGCGATGACTTTCATGATTTCTTCATCTTCGGGGCGCTCAATCTTCTTCAGTGCAGCATTAGCGATGTCTGGCGCCACACCCTTTTTGTAAAGTTCCATACGCAGTCGTTTTTGACTAATGCCACGTCGTACGTAGCGATTTTCGACGTAGTACTCCGCAAATTTCTGATCGTCGATGTAACGTTTTTCTACTAAACGCTCCAGGACTGCCGCAATCATCTCGTCCGGAAATTCTGCTAATGGTCTAAGTTCTTCATGCTCGCGCTGTTTGTTGAGCATGCGGCGCTTAATCTGTCGTCGTTTGAGATATAGTTTGACTTCATAGATCGAATGCGGTCTCGTCATCGCCCACTCAAGTGTACGTTGATACAATTTACCAAATTCCGAAGCGTGTTTCAGCTCTTCGTAACGCTCGTTAGAAACCTTTTGTCCAACCTTAAGGCCAAAATCCACTACTTGCGTAATATCGAGGGAAAAAGCAAAATGCGAGTCTAGAAACACGTTAACTCGATTTGGGTCGCGTACGCCAGCAGTCAACTTAGTAATAGTATATTCGCTACTAGCAAAAACCTGCCAAACTTCGGCCTCTTCCTCTATCGACCCGTAAATATCCTCCGCTTCTCTGCGACGTTTGGCTGCCGGATCTAACTCTGTATCGTCCTCCTCTAGAACATCTAAGCCCAAACTTTTGTCGTCAACCCCACCATCCGCCTCATAAACCTCGTCCTTATCATCCAGTAGCCCATCTTCGCCCATCAACTCTTCGGTGGCTTTCACCCATTCATCACCGAGACCTTCAATTTCTAGCATAAGTCTACTCGACTTCAGCTGATACTACTACGTCGGGATCTTTAATTAAACCTGCGGCAATACGGACTTTTTCGTCAATTTCGGCTAGTAATTCTGGATTTTCGCGTAGTAACTTTTTGGCTGCTTCACGCCCCTGCGCCAAAGTCTCGCCGTTATACTTCAAGAATGCTCCGGCCTTATCAATAACGCCATATTGTACTGCCAAATCAAGAATATCGCCAATTTTACTAATGCCTTCATTGTACATGATGTCAAACTCGGCTGTCCTAAATGGTGCAGCAATCTTGTTCTTGACAATTTTGACCTTGGTACGGTTACCGGAAATATTATCACCTTCTTTAATCTGGCCAATTCGACGAATATCCATACGTACTGAAGCGTAGAATTTGAGTGCGTTACCACCAGTGGTAGTCTCTGGATTGCCAAACATCACACCAATTTTCATACGAATCTGGTTAATGAAAATTACGGTAGCCTTCGATTTAGAAATAATACCGGTCAGTTTGCGCATCGCTTGTGACATTAACCTTGCCTGAAGCCCCATCTGCGCATCACCCATGTCGCCGTCAATCTCGGCTTGCGGCACTAGCGCGGCCACCGAGTCCACCACGATTAAATCAACCGCGCCACTACGCACCAAAGTCTCACAAATCTCTAGCGCTGACTCGCCGTTATCTGGCTGAGAAATGAACAAATTGTCAGTGTCGACACCGATGCGTTTTGCATAAGCTGGATCTAGTGCGTGCTCTGCGTCGATGAACGCCGCCTGACCACCTTGCTTCTGCACTTCGGCAATGGCGTGAAGTGCCAAAGTAGTCTTACCGGATGACTCCGGACCGTAAATTTCGATAATGCGCCCCTTAGGGTAGCCGCCACCTAGCGCCAGATCTAGCGAAAGCGATCCAGACGGCAAAAGTTCCACATCAATCTTCTGCGTCTCGCCAAGTTTCATAATAGAACCATCACCAAATTGTTTTGTAATCTGTGCAATCGCCAAGTCCAACGCCTGCTTCTTGCCAGAATCTTCCGCGCCCACCAAAGTATCTGATTTTGTCGATTTTTTTGCCATATTACCTCTCTTTATTACTTTAATTATAACACCGATTGCTCTCTTTTAGTTAAAAACGCTTTAGAATACCTCCTTATTTAACTTAAAATTATTTTTACATCATGATAGCGCACCCCAAAAGATATAGAATATACGGGTACAGCCCCGGTAAGACAAAGAACAATCCTCTGGGTAGTTAGATTCAAGTGTTTACTGCAGCATCAAGTTCGCAGTCTAGATTGAACCAGAGGAGCCTTATCAGGGTATTTTACTAGTTAGAATCATTGGATGGAAACTCGCATAGTAAAATTTGACGTTGGGATGCGCCGTGCCAGTTTTTTTGAGACGATTTTTGCATTATGGTTGCAGGAGGAGTCCGCCCCGCTCGCTCAAATCGTCATGTGTACGACGTGCGTTGGACGAACGCGCACGTATGCTCAGAGTATAAAGCAGATTTTAAAAAAGTTACAAGTCCCTAACCCCCCGATTTATTGCAATTTTGTAAAACTCACCCCTGTTATAAAAATGTTGTAATTTTTACAACATTAGCGTTTTCAGTGAGTTTTTCGAGCTCGATTAAAAATAATTTTCGCCCGTATTCCTGCAATCTTCATAAGCGTTTTTGCATCAAAAACCACGCAATCGAGACCAATTTTCGACCCGACAACTTCTGCCTACACGCCAGTCAGCGGCTCAATGTCTGCGCCTAGATTGTTTAACCGAGCGGCAAAATCTTGGTAGCCACGGTTAATTGAATAAATATTTCTGAGAATCGAAGTCCCCGGCGCCGCCAACATCGCAATCAAAACCACCACGGCCGGTCGCAAAGCCGGTGGAGCAACCAACTCTGCCGCGCGCCAATTGGTTGGCCCCTCGACAAACACTCGATGCGCGTCCATTAATTCGACATGCGCGTTGAGGTTTTCTAGGTAGGTCACGTAGACTGCTCGGTTTTCGAACACCCAATCGTGAATTAGTGTACGTCCTTTGGCTGTGGCAGCAATCACGGAGAAAAACGGCAAATTATCAATATTCAGACCAGGGAATGGCATCGGTGCGATTTTGTCAGTCGGCGCTACTAAATCGGATTTTTTCACTTTTAAGTCGACTAATCGCGTGCGACCATTATTGCTGTAATACTCTGGTGAACGTTCAATTTCGGCACCCATCGACTGCAAAATTTCCAATTCCACTTCTAGAAATTCAATCGGCGCACGTTTAATCGTGATGTTAGATTTTGTGACAAGCGCCGCCGCGATAAAACTCATTGCTTCAATTGGATCTTCGGCTGGCGTGTATTCGACATCGGTGTTGATCTCAGCTTGTCCGCGTACCACAAGCGTTGTACTGCCGATACCTTTGATGCGCACCCCAAGTTTTTCTAAGAAGAAACATAAATCTTGCACCATGTAATTCGGTGATGCTCCCACAATAGTAGTTTCTCCTGGATAAAGCGCGGCCGCCATCAAAATATTTTCAGTTACCGTGTCACCTCGCTCAATCAACGCGATGCGCTTAGGCGGAAATTTGGTTTTCACCTGCTCAAGAAAACGCATATCGCGACGCTTAACCGGCTCAACATTAATATCGTAAAACCCACTACAACTGGTCGAATCAACCTGCAAGCCAAACTCTTTTAGCGCGCGGAGATGTGGTTCAATCGTCCGAGTTCCGAGCGTACAGCCACCGGCATAAGGCAAACGAAACTTCTTGTATCGGTGCAGGAGCGGTCCCATCAACATTAGAATCGAACGAGTTTTGCGAGCGGATTCGACATCAATATTGTGAACCGAAAGTTTTTCTGGCGGCGTAATTAACAAATCGCGCTCGTCATTCTCCCACTCGCAGCGCATGCCAATTGATTCTAGTACTTCAATAATCCGAAAAACTTCTTCAATTCTCGCCAAATGATGTAACCTAGTAGTACCTTTATTAAGGAGGGAAGCACAGAGTAAAGCTACTGCGGCATTTTTGCTAGTATTGATAACGGCTGTACCATGTAAAGTTTTACCGCCATGAATCTTATAACTTTGCGAATCAGTGTCGTTAACTGTCAAAATCTGCGTACCAAAAACCTGCGATAATTTGCTAATCATATCAAGAGAAATATTCTGAAGCCCTTTCTCGACTCGGTGTATCGCCGACTGGCTAGTACCGATTTTTTCTCCTAATTCAGCCTGGGTCCAACCGTGTTTCTGACGTAATTTAGCGATGCGATCGCCAATAGCAACTTGATATTCTGCAGATTTTACTCGTTTACTCATTCCTCCATTTTAACACATTTATGCGTAAAATGAATAAGATTCTTCTATCTTAACCCATTAAACGCATAAAAATTATCAAAAACTCATCAAAATACCCCAAAACCGCCCAAAAACTTCTCAAAATTATGCATTAAACGGGTTAAAACTAAAAGCCTAATTCATTAAAATCATGTATTTAACTAATGTTTATTCACCGCAAACCACATTGTTGGCGTGAATCCAGCCTTCTAGACTACCGCCATCCAAGTGCTCACCGTCAGAATGCACCACGCGCATCACGCCACCCTTCTTAATATAAGTAGCAATCGGGTCGGTCAAAAGGTATTCTGGTCCTTTCGGTGCAAAATCATGCATGCAGACATAAGCAACCACCTCTTGTAGTAATTCTGGGGTTAAGATATATTGACCAACATTAATTAAGTTAGACGGCGCATCCTTCAGGCTAGGCTTTTCAACGATATCTGTGAGCAAACCATCTTTTACCGAAAGCACACCGTATTTTTCGACTTGATCATGAGGCACTTCCATACCTAGAATGGCCGATTCAGAGTCATTCTTGACTGATTCAAGCAGAGATTCGCTAGCTGATTGACCGCCAGGATTCCAGATAAAATCATCGCCCATCACTACCAGTACCGGTTCATTAATATCATATTCGAGCGTCGCGAGCGCTACTGGCACAGCCGTACCGTATTTACCAGAAGGATCCTGGGTCACATAGTGAATATGTACGTGGTCAGGTAGAGTCTTAGCAAGCTTCAGGCTATCTTCTTTGCCTCGCTCAGTCAGGTAACGATTTAGTGCATCATTATCTTGGTAAAAAGCCTTCACCTGACATGGCTCCACGTTAGAAATCACCATATAAATATCTGTGACCCCAGCCGCAATCAATTCGCGTACCGAATAATCGACGAGGGGACGGTTGCCAACCGGCAGCATAGACTTCTCAATAATCTTCGTAATTGGCAGACGCCTAGTACCCCAACCAGCCACTGGTATAATTGCTTTGGTAATCATAATAAATCTCTATCTAACTCCACTTAAGTTACGCTGATTATACTACAAATCAAACTCTAATAAAAGACACTTTTCTGTCACTCAAAAATGTTATACTAGTAATGATGAGAAAGAAAACGTTTGGACTAGGTGTTTTGGTGATTTTGGTCGGCATTATGACTATAGCGGCAACTTTTTATTTTTCTCCTGAGCAGAGACTACAACGACTTGGCTATTCCGCCGAAGAAGCCAGGGAGTTCGCATGTAAACTTGACGAGAATGCCCTAGATGAGTTAGTTGACCGCGCCCATTCTACTCAATATATTGAGTTGCTTGCGGCTGAAAATTTTGCGGCTGAAAATTTTCTCAAATATTTAGCCGCCTTAGACCGTAATCAACTTGGCCCAGCCAGCACCGTTCGACTAGTTAACCACCCAGATTATGATGAAAACCTTGCCTATACGGCTGACATGTTGTCAATCTTGCTGCATGAGAGATATATTTCTGCAAATCGTGAAAGGTATTTTAACTATCTTACTAAGCACGTGGCAAGTTCTGAGTCGGATATCGACCAGGCGGAGCCAGACATTGAACTAGATGTGGACCAGTCTGAGTCGGATTTGGGTCAAGCAGAATCTGCAGAAATTTTGTCGACTGATCAAATTATCTCGGCCGTGAACGCTAATCGTGATTACGAATATTATACTAATACTACTCCGACGAATCTGGACGATAATCATCTTATGCTAGTGAATAAATATTATTTCTTGGACGAAAGTTTTATTCCGGACATTACTGAACTTGGAGCGGAATACGGTGCAGTGGGTGTGGAGATTGAACGTGAGACCAAAGAAAATTTTCTCGCCCTCTACGATGCGGCCTTGGAATCGGGTTTTCGTCTCTATGTTACTTCTGGCTATCGGGGCTATGCTGACCAAACCGAAGTTTATAATTCATGGGTTGCTTCGGTAGGCGAAGATGCGGCCTTGAACTATGCTGCACTCCCTGGCTATTCCGAGCACCAAACTGGCCGAGCGCTGGATATTTTCGTCATCGGTGAAACTACTAATACTTTTGCTCAACATCCGGCAGCGAAGTGGCTCGCCGAAAACGCTTGGCGCTACGGATTTATTTTGCGTTACCCAGAAGCCTACGAAAATCTTACTGGCTATGCCTACGAGGCTTGGCATTTTCGCTATGTTGGGCAGCCAGCCGCCGCCGAAATTTCTCAGAACGATTTAACATTGGAGGAATATTGGGCCTTAAAACATCGATAAAAATCCGACAACGAATATCATAGCAACATTCCTGACAATGAAGTTACTGAGATTTTAGTGTAAAATCGGTCTTGCTAAATTTTACCAAAAAATCATTCGGCAGATTAAATTGTTTGCCCGAATTATAAGTTCTAATCGCAGTAAGAAAATTCCGCAGCTGTGGTCGAGTAGCTGAAATCCCCACAGCCAGTGTTGCCGCACGGAGAATCTCGATGGCTAAATTATCATCCAATTCTGTGAACCATTTGCGCTGAAAAATTCCATCGTTTGGTAGACAACTCGTAACACTTTCGTCAATCTCGCGGCCTAGCCTCTGCTGATTTTTAACGAGTTGCCAAAGTTTTAACTTATCTTCGTAGGTTAAGCCCATGTCATGTAACTTTTCGCGGACTAAGTTACGCAGGAATTTAGTATCCGTATTTGTCTGGTCTTCCCGAAACCTCAACCCTCGTTTCGCCGCATATTCAAAAACCGCCGATTTATCCAGTGGCTCGTAAAAAAACTCAGTTTCTAAAAACGGTCGCTTCACATCTGACAAATTTAAAACGGCAAGTCCTCGCCAACCAGTGCCACGCACTAAATTAATCAGCACTGTTTCGACTAAATCGTCCAGGTGATGAGCAGTGTAGATTTCGCCTGCAAATTTACTAGCCACAGCTCGCAAAAACTCGTAACGTTTCTCGCGCGCTAAATTTTCTGAAGCGTTTTTGCCCAGTTCGCCATGCTGACTCACGAACTCTACTTGATATTCGTGCGCTAAATTTTTTACAAACAATTCGTCATCGTCGGCATTATCTCGAATACCATGATTAAAATGTGCCACAACTAAATCTTCACGCGGATAAACATGGCAACAAAAATCTAGCATAACGACTGAATCGACACCACCCGAAACCGCTAGGATTTTTTTCATACTATATATTATACTCATTATGGCGCGAAACGCCAAATAAACCGAACAAACCTGAACAAAACTTTCAAAAGCCCGAACATCAACCGAACAAAAGTCGGCTAAAACTAGCACAAAAAATCGGGACCTCACTTAAGAGGTCCCAGAAGGAACTTTGGTTGCAACTTAGGTTCATAGGATTTACAGCTTGGCATCATGTAAATCGTCGCTATACGGTTCGCGCAGTAACCCATAGTATAACACCTGTCGCAAAAAGGGAATAAGATTCTCTGGCAAATTTTGATAGGTTGTCCATTGCAGCCCACCGCATTTTTCTGGTTCGCCAATTTGCGGATTTGCATTTTCTTGACCATCGACGGTCCACTTTTCGGCCCAGAAGAAAAGTTTTAGATGATTCTCGGCCGTTTCGTGACGGACGTGGAAAAAGTGCAGATCTCGTGGATCAATCACTACTTTGGCTTCTTCATAGGCTTCACGTAAAACTGCGTCCTTCGCACTCTCACCCGGATCGATTTTTCCACTCGCGGAAAAATCATACATACCAGACATGTATGAAGTGTTTTTTCTGAGCTGGAACAACATTTCGCGTCGACTGCCGTTTCCTCGTGTTAAAAGTACGAACACGACAGTATTCATCTTGTACTCCTCGACTGGCTTTGGTTGGGCTGTGGGGTTATCTTGTTTACTTACTGTCATTTTTTCAACTCCCTCCTTCTTATTACCTCTGATATGGTAACTGAATTTATTATAGGGTATATTCTCTGTAAAAGCAATGTGAAACCGCGTATGTGCACAATTAAAGTTTAAGCCGAACAGGTACCGAACAATTCTGTTCTCTAAAATTAGCAAAGTTTAAAATGATTATGCTATAATGAATAAAATAACTCTAACTTAAAAAGGAATAAAAATGAAAAAAGTCCTAATTATTATTGGCAGCGTTCTGCTAGGATTTGTCACGCTCGGTTGCGTGATTTTTGCTATTGTTTCGCTCACCTCACACAAACTCCGTTGTACGTCATCACGTGGCGATATTACTATTATGTATAACGACGAACAAATTACTGGTTACAATGCTAAAAATATTTCTTACGACATGGACGGCGCCAATGATTACGTGAAAGAAGTAGGTGGTATCGAGAACTATCTAATTGAATTTAATGATTGGTTCGTTGAGAATACATCAGGAACTTGTGAAAAATTTTAATTAAGAGAGGAATATTATGGACGAAAACAACCCAATTAATCACGTTGGCGCTCCAACTCTGCCAAATCAAGAACCAGCAGAGCAACCAACTGAGACCTCATCAGACGCGGTTAATAATCAACCGGAGCCAACTCCAGCTGCCGCACAAGCAGTTAACGCGGCACAGCCGGAGGCTATCGCTCAGTCAACAACTGCGTCCCAACCGACCACCGGAATGAACCGGCCAAGCCCAGCACCAGTTATGTCTACTATGTCAACTAATTCTGCGGCCAAGAATCAACTCAGCCCAAGTTTTAAAAAAGGCTTCTTAATCTACGCGATTGTTTGTGCAATATTGATTGTCGTTAGTGTTGCAATTAGTGTTATTAGCCAGCTCGGCAGCGGTACGCCAATGTCGACTAACGAATCAAATAATAAACCTGATTCTAGTTCAGAATCTAATTCTGACGTATCAAGTTTTATCCCAGCGGCAGCAGTTGGTAGCTGGAAAGCGAGCAGTGGCGACTATTGGGTGTTCGAAAAAGACGGCGATTTTTATTGGTACAAAGATTACAATGACTTGTCTGACAATTATTACACGGGTGAAGCAAAAAAGTTTCTCCGTGGCTCTAATGCTACAAATGCGCTAGGTATTAGTCAAGACAAGGTCGATAATCTTACCCAACAAAGTGATGGTCAGGTTACAATTAATGATATTTATTACCTTGAGCTTCGGCCAGAAATTCTTCATACGGATGGTACAACTAAAACCCAGGAAGATACTAGCACTGATACTACGTTTAAAATCTTGTTTGTGGTAACTGGCAGTGACAGCGCACAGATGGTTAACTTTACCACTGATTCAAGTACTATTTATCTCAAAAAGGTCGCTGACTAAGCGCTACGTAACAAAATACCATGCTGAAGCTAGCATGGTATTTTGTGTCCAAAGCAAAGAGTGACAACTTCAGATAAAAATGCTATAATTATAATTATGTTAGACAAAATTCGGAATTTTTGCATTATCGCTCATATTGACCATGGCAAATCTACTATTGCTGATCGCATGATGGAACTAACTGGCACCGTTGCGAAACGCGAGATGAAGGCGCAGTTACTTGATTCGATGGAACTTGAGCGTGAAAAGGGCATTACGATTAAACTCGCCCCGGTACAAATGCATTGGAAAGATTACGAACTGAACTTAATTGACACTCCAGGGCATGTCGACTTTTCTTATGAAGTTTCGCGTTCTCTGCAAGCCGTCGAGACGGCCGTGCTAGTTGTTGATGCAACGCAGGGCATTCAGGCTCAGACGCTGGCTAATGTTTACCTCGCGCTTGAGCAAGATTTATATATTATTCCGGTTATTAATAAAGTCGATTTGCCGGCGGCGGATGTCGAAAAAGTCTCTGCACAAATCGTCAATTTGCTTGGTTGTCAGCCAGAAGACATCATTCCGGCTTCGGGCAAAACCGGTCAGGGTGTCACGGACATTCTGGACGCGATTATTGCCAAAGCGCCAGCGCCACGAGTTGGGCGCGAGATGAATGCAGCCTGCGAAAAGGGTAAAACGCATCTAACATGTCCGACTCGTGCGCTGATTTTCGATTCGTATTTCGATGATTATCGCGGCGTTGTGCTGTATGTGCGAGTTTTTAACGGCGCCATTCCCAAAAGTTCCGAAATTCGCATGATGGCCACCAGCACCAACGGTCTCGCTCTAGAAGTAGGAGTTTTAACGCCAAAAATGTCTCCCAAAGATAGTCTGGGCGAAGGCGAAATCGGCTACATCGTGACCAACCTTAAGACTACACGCGAAGCTCGCGTTGGCGATACAATTACTCTTACTAAAACTCCGGCCACCGCGCCACTGCCTGGCTACAAAAATGTGTTGCCGTTTGTTTATGCTGGATTTTTCCCTGTATCCAACGACCAATATCAGGATCTCAAAGACGCCGTCGAAAAACTCAGTCTTTCTGATTCGGCTTTAGTTTTTGAGCCAGAGAATTCGCCTGTGTTAGGTTTTGGTTTGCGGATTGGCTTCCTAGGACTACTTCACATGGATATTATTCGGGAACGATTGGAGCGTGAGTTCAATCTGGATCTTGTTATCACTAATCCTAGCACAAATTATGAAGTGACTCTAAGCGATGGCACGGAACTTAACGTGCGTTCCGCGGCTGATTTGCCGGACCAATCGACGATTTTAGAAATTCGCGAACCATGGGTGAAAGGCGAAATTATCTTGCCGCAAACCATGATTGGCGGCGTGCTCGGACTCATTAACGAAAAACGTGGTCACCAAACTAATCTTAGCTATATTGAAGACCGTGCGGTGATTGATTTTGAGGCGCCAATGGCGAACTTGCTGACAGATTTTTATGATCAGCTTAAATCTGTGACCTCCGGTTACGCCAGTTTTAACTATGAGTTAGCCGATTATCGCCCCGAAGATTTGGTACGCCTTGATTTTTTGGTCGCTGGCAATCGGATTGATGCACTGAGCATTATGTGCCATCGTACTGAAGCCGACGCTCTAGGTCGGGAAATTACTAAAAAACTTAAAGAAGTCATTCCGCGTCAGAATTTTGAAGTTGCCCTTCAAGCTGCCATTGGTGCAAAAATTATCGCACGTGAAACCATCGGCGCCTACCGCAAAGATGTTTTAGTTAAGATTCACACCGGCGATCGCGATCGCAAGGCCAAACTTCTTGAAAAACAGAAAAAAGGCAAAGCGCGCATGAAGCGCTTTGGTAAGATTGACATTCCAAGCGAAGCGTTCACGGTGATGTTAAAGCGAGACTAAAAGTCGCTTATTCCTGCGTTACTGAACACTTTTTTCTGCCGCAATTAGCACATGCTCGAAGAGCGCCGTTACGGTCAACGGACCAACGCCACCGATTTTTGGTGTGATGGCGGTCAAATCATCACGTTCGCGCACCGCATCATCAAGATCGCCTACTAGCACGCCATCTTCACTCGCTGTGCCGGCATCGACTACAATGGCACCATTTCTGACCATCTCAGATTTGATCAAATGCGGTGTACCAGTGGCGCTAACAATCATGTCATAATTCACTAAGTCCGTAAGGTCGCTTTTTCGGTCAAACACGGTGACATCCAAACCGGAATTTCGCCACATTTTTTCAAGCGGCGCACCCACTAGTCGTCCATGTCCAACAAGGGCGATTTTGTGTGCTGTTAAATCAATATTATAACCAGCTAACAAATAATTAATGGCCGTGGCTGTCGCTGATTCAAAAACTTCACCAGTCGGATTTAGGCCATCAACGTCTTTATCTGGATTGATGTGGCCCAAGATCTCGTCTAGATTGCCGGACTGAAGCGGCAGTTGCACGATGAAACCATGCACGCTTGAATCGGCATTGGCTTTTTCGATCAGCGCTACAGTATCTTGATTGTGCCAATCTTCTACTACGACACCAATATCTTCGCCATACTGTTGTTTAAGGTTGACATATTTAACGATGACCGGATTATCACCATCGCGAATAATGGCAAGTTTTGGCTGGACGCTGCGCCCCACTAGGCTTCGCACGCGAGCTACTTGGGCTTCTTTCATAAAACCGGCTAATTCACCGCCGTCTAAAATTTTCATTTTTGCTTCTCCTTTTTATAATTTACTGCAATGCCAAGAGTCGGATCGTAGGCTGGTCGAGCAGGTATCTCTACTGGTTCTTGCTCTAGGCGAAAGCCAAACTTAGCCTCCACGGTGTCGATAATTTTTTGGCGAGCGCGCGCCAAATCGGCATAACTCGTCGCACTACGATTAATCAGAATCAACGCTGCTTTGTCAGAAACTTGGAACCCAAACAAATTCTCGCCTTTCAAACCCGAATGTTCAATCAGCCAGCCAGCATTAACCTTACCGGTCCCATCGGAATTATGCCAAACCGGAATCCCACGCTCCTCTATTTCGCGAATTTGCTCAGCCGGAATAATAATATTCTTGAAAAAACTACCTGCGCTAGCTTCAAACTCCGGATCTGGCAACTTAGAACGTCGAATCTCGCAAACCATGCGCCGAATATTCTGCGGCGAAAAATCCGTTTCGTGATGCTCATCAATGTATCTCTGCAAACTCGCGTAAAAAGGTGGTTTAAGATTGCCCTTAGTTAGTTCAATCGCGATTGCAAAAATAATATATTTCTCGCCTTCGCCATGATTGAAATAGGTACATCGATAGTCCATGGCGAGCTCATCAACTTGATCAAGCAAAACAAACTTTCTCTCCACCGAATCATAAGCATAAACGGCTTTTAGCACGCTCGCAATATCCTGACCGTAAGCTCCGATATTCTGCACTGGAGCCGCACCCACTGTTCCAGGAATTAAACTCATCGCCTCAATTCCTGAATATCCGCGCGTGGTCGCAAAATCTACTAAATCATCCCAAATTTCACCAGCATTAGCACGAATTAGAATCTTGTTATCGTGTTCGCTAAGAATTTTGATACCAGTCATTTCACTATGCAAAATAATGCCATTGTAGCCTTCGTCGGTGCCAATTGTATTAGCGCCAGCTCCCATGATCCAAACTGGTAATTTGCGCTCGCTGGCATAGTCTAGTGCACAGGGAATCTCGGCTGGCGTCTTGACATGCGTTTCGTAGCAAGCTGCGCCACCTAACCGCATGGTAGTAAGGCTTGAAATCGGCACATCTTTATGAATTTTCAACAACGCACAATTAGCGGATACGCTTATGAGGTTGTCAAAATCTTCTTTAATCTCCATTACCTAATTTTAACATTTTTTACTATTTTGCGCTACCAGGCAAGTCTTCCTACTCCTGCAAACAGCGGAGAGAAAAACCGTTGTAACGATAGTCTGGACCATGTGATGGAGTCACTCCTGAGGTATTGAAGTGAAAGTTATACGTAAGAGTAGAGGCGCCACTGCTACGCGACCAGTAAAAGCCATAGATGTCTGCAGTCCGCAAGAAGCTGTACTCCAGATAAATATTACCGCTGCGCAGAAAAATGAGCCAAAAAACACTAAAAACATAAGATTATACCCAAATTTTGCTAAAAATACGCCAAAATTACGGATTTTCATAATTTCTGTAGGTGAGAAAAAATAAAAATTTATCACCTGGATTTTCTGCGTCACCTCTGTTATTAATGAATCACCAGGTGATAGAAATCGATTTTTTATCACCTAACATACTTACGGTTCCTTGCAAAAACGGCAACAAAAAGGGATATTTCAAAACCTCGAAAAATCGAATTTTTCGAGGTTTAGAGAAATCAGGAAAATCGGTTTTTAGCAACATTTTGGCAAGATTTGGGTCTGATTTTGTAATTTTAATCTCTCGTGCGCAGCGGCCTCACCTACATAAATCTTGGTTTCTTGAGAGATGCAGGCTCCTATTGTTACCATTGGAACACGATAACCGTCACCCCTGTAAAAAGGTGACGGTTATTTTACTGGTA
>CAYNHE010000009.1:0-38290 GCA_964397215.1 uncultured Candidatus Saccharibacteria bacterium | reverse complement strand
TCTCTCCACCGACAAAACCTTAACGCCAGCCGATACGGATGTGACAAGTGATTGGGCACCAAAAAGCAACACGAGAACCAACGATAGCCAACCTCAAGGTTCACAAAACACTGCCCCTAGCAACGACCGCACTTGGTCACCAGCTTTTGACGCTACGACGGCCGGGGATACAGGCGATACTCTATCTACTAATGAGTATTCATGGGGAATTTGGCAAAATACGGTATTGGCTACGCCACGCCTTGCGCGTTCATGTAGTCGCGGAAGCGGCAATCAGTACGACGCTATTATTTCTAGCGAACAACTCTACGATGTCTGCTCCGGGGAAGGTTTTATGAACGTGGAGACCTGGAGCCCGACCTATACGGCGCAAAATGGTAGCATAGTGCTCGAAGCTGGTAATAGTTACGATGAAGCTGCTATGATTAGGGTACCTAATGATACGGCAGTAGTAAAAATGTATCCGTACACTTATAAAGGTTTGATAGCGGTCAATCAAAGTAATCAAGCTTACGATGCGCATTATCTAGTGGGGAACTATTACCAGTTTAATACGGCTACCGCTGGAGCAGGAAGTACTATTACAAATGCAAACGTTCCAAGCAGTGTTTGTCCTAAAGGCTGGACACTACCACGTTCGGGTAACAATTCTAACATTGTCGGTACTTCAAATAATAATAACGGCACATTTTATAATTTGCTTAATGCGTATGGTCTATCTAATACGCCTGATTCGACAGCAGGCTCTTACATGGTTACGATGAGAGATTATAATAAAAAGCTGACTGCTAATAATCTTGTCGACAGTAACGTGCAAGAAACATATAGTGTTTCCGAAAAACAATTCAATATCTCTGGAAGCCCACTCTATATTGTACGTAGCGGAGAAGTTGTCTTAGATACGGGTTACCTTCGTACGGCAGGTATTGATGGCAAGTATCCTTCGGGTACCGCAGGCGATGCTGACAAGTATTATCGTCTCTATACTATATTTAATGCTACATATCCATATCAGCTTGTTAGTGGGCGCAATTTTGCTACTCCAGTTCGTTGCCTCGCTCAGTAACCTTTCTTGGTCAGAGATTTATCTCTGACCAAGAAATATATGGGGAGAAAGGAAGCCTCGTAAGGGTAAACGAGGCTGGAACAGCAAAGGTATAGACACTCTTTAAAAATCGTGTTAAAATGAACCTATATTAATTTGGTTAATTACCCCTCAGCTTTGCTGAGGGGTAATTTTCACTCTACGAGTGACATGGGTGGTATGGTCTGTGACCGAATACTCAAGAACTACTCTATCCATAGGCATCCCTTCCACATCTTCTAAATGTTAACCTTTACTATTAAGTATCGACCAACTTGTGTCCAGGGACCTCCGCTGTTCCACGCCTAGTATAAAGCAGATTTTAAAAAAGTTACGGAATTTTCCGTAAGAAAATTCCGCTGCGTGCGTCGTTCGAAAGGAAAGTATAAATACTTTCCTTTACTCACTATCCTCCGCAGTTCAACATAAGTAATATAAGGCACTAAGATTCCTACTGAGGACCGGATGTCGCCACGGCCCGTCGTTACGGGCGTGTCGCATCCTGCGCTCTCGGTCGTAACCTGCGAGAGCTCCTCAGAAGAAACCTTAGTGCCTTATATTACTCACGCTGCAATTATCCCTACTCCTGCAAACAGCGGAGAGAGAACCCGTAGGAACGATAGGCTGGACCACCTGACGGATACATTCCTAGGTCATTGAAAGAAATATAGTATGCAGTAGTTGAATCGGTACCGCTATGCGACCAACAACGGCTAGCAATACCTGCTCCCCACAGAAGACCAGCCCCTAACTCGACTAGGCCGCTGCGCACGAAAGATGCTTATTTTTAGGACAAAATATTGATTTGTTGAGCATGCTAGAGTATGTGCGCTTTTTGCAAAACCGCGCACACTTTTTTCTTGCTCTACCCCTGTTAATCGTCTAAATTATGCGCGCGGAAATCGAAAAACCGTCATATCTTAATAGTTGATAATTAACCCAAAAATTTAGCATTTTTGCGCAGCGGCATCATTAATATCGATTATGGATTTTTAAGATATACTAGCACAAATAGCGATTATTGGTCACCTAGCGGTGCAACTTCTAGCACGCTATATCGTTTTCATGCAAATCCCTTCACAGTAACTACCTCATATGGTCCCTATGGTCGTTACTACGGTTTCTCTCTCCGCTGTTTGCGGGAGTAGGAAGTAGGAGACAATGGACCGTCAACCTGCCAGCATTAAAAGTGGGTGATACTTAGGTATCACCCACTAAACTTGATTACGGGCGGCTTTTTACTTAAACACTGCCTTAAATTTTAATTCCGGTTCGTCTTCAGCAATTCTCATCAACTCGTTGTACTTAGCGATTCGCTCTGAACGCGACAAGCTACCGGTTTTGATTTGGCCTGCTCCCAATCCAACCGCAATATGCGCAATCGAAGTATCTTCGGTATCACCAGAGCGGTGAGAAATCACGGTATTGTATCCAGCGCCTTGCGCCATCAAGACGGCGTCGATAGTCTCGGAAAGTGAACCGATTTGATTTGGTTTGACCAGAATTGCATTTGCCGTCTGTTCGTCGATACCGCGTTTCAAAAGTTTGGTATTTGTTACGAACAAATCATCACCAACAATCTGCAAACGGTCACCGAGCCGCTCGGTCATTAGGTGCCAGCCTTCCCAGTCGGATTCGTCGAGGCCGTCTTCAATCGAAACTACTGGATAATTATCGATAATCCATTCATACCAATCAATCATATCCTCAGAGGTTTTCCATGAACCATCGGTTTTTAGTTCGTAATGGTCTTCATTCCAAAACTCGCTCGCCGCTACATCCATACCCAAACAAATATCAACTCCAGGACGATAATGCGCTGCCTGAATCGCCTCCATGATGCAATCCAACGGCTCAGTATTGCCGTCGCGTACCAGTGGGCCATAACCGCCTTCGTCACCTACGGTGACCGGGTAGCCACGATCTTTTAGCACTTTCTTTAGTTCGTGAAAAACTTCGGCACCCATCCGAACAGCTTCTGTCATTGTTCCGGCGCCTTTTGGAATAATCATATACTCCTGAAAATCTGTACACCAATCGGCATGGCAACCACCGTTCATCACATTCATCATCAGCATTGGTAAGCACATTGAATCACTCGTACCAGCAATCAAACCAACATATTCATAGAACGCCATACCATGAGCGCGTGCCATAGCTTTGGCCGTAGCTAGGGAAACTGCCAAGATTGCGTTAGCTCCTAATTTGCTCTTATTATCGGTGCCATCAAGTTCAATCATCATTTTATCAACTTGACGCTGATCGGCCGAATTACCCACCAGAAGATCGCGAATCGGATTGTTAACGTTCCAAACGGCTTTGCTGACGCTTTTACCACCGTACTGGTTCTTGTCGTTGTCGCGTAACTCTAGGGCTTCTCCCGAACCTGTCGATGCTCCAGAAGGCGCAATCGCACGCCCCATCGCGCCGTTATCGAGAAAAACATCCGCTTCAACGGTCGGATTTCCTCGGCTGTCAAGAACTTGCCGAGCCTTAATATTTTTAATCGTAAAATTATCCATAATTTCATTATAGCATTTAAAAAAATGTGGTACAATAATTATAAATGCTTATGGAGGACTAATGGAAGCGAAATCGGCCCAGCAACCAAAACCAACCAAACAACCAACCGCAACTGAGACGACTGCTGAACCGGTCGTGGAGATAGAGCCTGAACAGCCTTGCGCTCATTCTAGCAAAACTGGTTTTATCGTCGGCATTATTCTAGGAGTTGTCGCAATTTTGTTGATTGCTGTTGCTTGCGCTTGGGTGTGCGTTTATAATAGTTCAGCTAAAGTCACCTCTGACGCCATGAACAAACTTTTCTCGGCCGAGAACGTGGCACTTGACGGCTCAATTCTGCTAGAATCGAACGACCAAAATTCTCAGCTTGAGGAGCTGATAGTTTTCTTTGATTCGGCTTCCACTCGTCTGCCTAACGCTTCACATGTAGCATTGCGTGGTAATCTCAAGGACGGTTCTGAGATTAATCTTGATGCTGGTACTGCAGTAATGCAGGACGGGGTGATGTACTTGCAGCTTAGTGGGCTCATCGATACTTTGACTGAGTTTGGTGTTGGCGAAGACGACCTCGGCTGGCTCTATGAGGCAATTGAGATTGTTGATAATGAGTGGTGGCGGATTGATGTGCAAGAAATCTCGACTGCTCTCGAACTTGATAAGGAAGACGCTGAACGGCTTGAGAACTTGCAAACTTGCGTCACTCAAGAATTGGATAATGATGTTCGCACTGAACTCGGCGAGCTTTACTCTAGTAACAATTTTATCGATTTGGCTAAAGTCGACGAAATACGTTTCGACGATGGCAGCTCTTACGGCAAATCTTTTGACGGTACGGATTATTATAATCTAGTGCCAGATTATCACAAAATGGCTGGTTTCGTGAATGGCTTAGCAGATTTACGCACGACAAAGCGCCTTTTGGACTGCGTGCATGATAATTATCCAGAGGTCGATTTGAGTACTGAGGACTTTAACGAAGTCACCGCTGGTGAGCTTGAGCAAACTTTTGATGGTGACACCAAGGTTGAAGCTTTTCTAGAAATCAGTCGGTGGGGTCACGAGCTGAAACATCTGGTTTCTCGCATTACAGATGACGATGCTACGGCGATGGTTAATTTAACCTTTACTTATAAGCAAGCTAACATTATTGTGCCGGAGAATTATCGCCCAATTACCGATTTGATTGACGATATTTCAGATACGGTCACTGAATTTTATCAAGGAATTCATCTGGAGAATAATAGCGGAGTGACATTGATTTAGGAGTAAGATATGGGGTTTTTAGATAAAATCAAAAAATTTCAGGGAGAAAACGCTGATTCTACTCGCAATGAGCAAGAGTCGGAGCTCATCGATACTCTTTCTGATAAGCCTGCGGAGACTCGACGCCCAGATAATACTGTGCTGGCACTAGATATTGGTACTGAATATGTTAAAGCAGTTATTGCTGCACAGAAGAAAAATGGTCTCGAAGTCATCGGGATTGGACGCGCCAGGCAAGGCACCGGTAATGTTTACGCTGGTGCGATTGCTGATATTCCGGGTGTGGTCGAAGTCTGTGAGCGCGCGCTCAGTCAAGCTGAAAAAATGGCCGGTGTCACCAGCAAGCTCACCGTTGTAGGTATCGCCGGAGAACTTGTGAAGGGGAACACCAGCACTGTGCGTTATCGTCGCAAGAACGGTAATAAGCCTTTGACTGAGCAAGAAATGGCCCTGATTATCAAACGTGTCCAGGACCGTGCCGGCGCTAAGGCTAAACAAGAAATTGCCGATGAGACCAATAACCCGAACGTCGAAGTTCGTCTAATCAACTCGGCTATCGTTAGCATCAGTATTGATGGTTATAAAATTAGTAACCCGATTGGTTTTAAGGGTACAGATGTGGTGATTCAGTTCTATACGGCTTTTGCGCCACTGGTTCACATTTCTGCCATCGAAAAAGTTTGCGCCGAGCTCAGCCTTGATTTGCTTGCTGTGGCGGTTGAACCGTTTGCAGTTTGCCGAGCCTGTCTGGGTGACGATTTAGACAGTAATTTCTCTGCGGTAGTGATGGATATCGGTGGTGGTACCACTGATATCGCAGTTATCGACGATGGTGGCGTTGAGGGAACCAAGATGTTTAGCATTGGCGGCCGGAGTTTCACCAGACAAATTGCCGAAGTTCTTAACGTAGATTTCGAAACCGCCGAGCGCTACAAACTCAGCATCAAGAACCCAACCAAAGTTCCTGCCGACCTGAAGGACAAAATGGAGCTGGCCATCCAACGCAACCTTGCGGTATGGCTTTCTGGTGTAGAAATCACTCTCGACGAATTCAACCTAAGCGAAATGCTCCCTAACAAAATCCTCCTGTGCGGTGGCGGCGCCGGTCTGACAGAGTTGCAAGAAGTTTTGGCGACGACAGATTGGTTTAAGGAATTACCGTTCTCGCGGCGCCCAGTTGTACATCTCGTGGAGAGTAATGACGTTCCAGGCATCGAAAACGGCACTAGCGTGAGCCTCGACTATTCGTACATGACCGCTCTCGGCCTCCTGAGGGTTGCGCTCGATACCTTGGCTGGTTCTCCGGAAGATTCCGGCATTAAGTCTAAACTAGCCAAACTTTTGCAGAATTAGGTGGGGAGTAATGGGGGTATTCGTGCAACAAAATCGGCAATCTCATGAAATTCTTCCCAAACAATGAATCGGAGCAGAGTAATCTCTGGCAAGCTTTTCTTGCTTTTTCTATTGTTCTGTGCTAATATTGAGCATGGAAAAAGGTTTCGGGGGACTTTTTGGTTATTTTACATGATTCATTGGTCCAGCGAAACTAAAACTAAGGAGGGAAAAATGCAGAAAAAAGAAAGACAAAGAGTTCTGACGGCTTTCCGGCTAACGACAGGCTGCTTTGCTGGTTTGGGCGTGTTTATGATAGTAGCGTTGGTTTTGCTAGTTGTTTTGATAGTGAAAAATCCAGCAGACCGCGCCGCAATCGGCAAAGTTCAACAGGCCACTGGGCAAGCCAGTCAGGTCGCTGAAGCAAGCCAGAACTTAACCAACCGACTATTATCAAGCGGTCGTGCCGTGATTAACGATGCCTATCGTCAGGATGACGTCATGGCCGTCGCCTACGCTAACGTGAGCGATACGGAATTCCTGAGCGTTTACTGGTTAGAGAATGGCTTGATTAAACAGGCTGATCCTACCTCGCCGGCCATTACCATTTCTAACGGTCAGTGTTATAATTTCACGTTGACTGTGCAGGTTAACCGTGAAGCCGCTCAGAATGTACGCACCTTCGTACGTATGCCGAGAAGTCTTCGGTCCAGCGAAACCGCTCAGGTCGAAGTCCTCGTCACCGCCGATAACGCTACACCATATTACGAAACCATTGAACTCATTGCAAGTCCTGACCTCGCAGCACCGGACGATTCAACGTCTGCTGACATGGCGGCAACCGATGTTGCATCTGGTGAAACCGCGACGGTAGAGAGTGATAAGTCGGTTCTGCAGCTCAATTATCGCGAAGATTCGGTCGTTTTGCGCAGCAATTCTCTGGTGGACGGTACCAAACTGGACGCGTGGACTCTGTTTGCAGGTAAAGACGGCGTTCTCCTGGGCGCTAACGAAATGGATGGCAACATGCCCACCGGCGAAAAACACGCCGCCGTCCTCTCTTGGACGATTGACGTTTCGGCCGGAGAAGATTCCGCCAGTTTTGTCAAAAAAGAATCCGCAGCCGCCAATGAATCGCATGTGGAAACCTTATGGGATCTGTATCAGCAAAGTTTGGAGGCCTCCAAACCGTAGAACGCCCTAAGGCGTTCTATAATCTCAGCCCTCACTTAGGTGGGGGTTATTTTGCGCCAAAAATTCTTATGCCAAATTCCAAAAATCTCCAAAAATTCTCAAACATTTCTAAGCATCTCTAAAAATCTCCGAAAACACAAAACCGCACTAAAACACGCTAGAGCTAACTCACCTTCTATACCTTCGGCACCGGCATGTATTCTCCGGGAGCCAACTCGCCCAGGCAATATTTGCCAAACTGCACTCGATGTAGTCGCACCACCTCATATCCCAGCGCAGCAAAAGTCCGTCTAATCTGCCGATTGCGCCCCTCACTCATTGTCACCTGGAAAAACTTCCGTACTCCTCCATCGTCACGCTTCCGCGGAGCTTGCCGAGCGTCTACCTTCTCCGGTAGATTTTTGCCCATTTTCTCCTTAAACTCCGCCTCCGACAACTTGACGAGCCCCAAGCGCGAAACGCCGTCGCCAATCTCTACCCCATAATCAGCGATTTCTTGCTGATGAAGCGGCGCCAAATCACGGTCCAACTCCACCAAATACACCTTGGTCTTGATAAATTTAGGATGTGTCATCTGGAAAGCAAAATCGCCATCATTGGTGAGCAAAATCAAGCCGGAGGAATCCTTATCGAGGCGACCAACGGTTTTTAGCGAGCCGAGCTCCGCCGGCAAAATTTCATAAATCGTTGGCGCATCGCCTTGTGCTCGACGCGAGCAAACATAGCCGACCGGCTTATTCAGGCCGTAATACAGATATGCCGCTTGCGAGGGAATCAAAAATCTCCCATCGGGAGTTTTTGGCAAATTTTTACAAAAATCTGGTAGTTTTTGGTGAGATTTTACTGTATTATGCTTGTTGGAACCACCAAAACCCTGACCAGATTGTTCTAGTCTACCTCCATTGTAGCACACTTCATAAGATTTGTCAATACGGTCGCCCAATTTGGCGGCTTGCCAAGTGTTTTCTGACGAACCTTGAGTCCCAGAAAAAGTGCTTTCTGATGAACCTTTAGCCTCACGAAGGGCATCTTGTGCTCCACTATTAGCCACGCCCAGAACCACGCCCGGCGTTTCAGTTCGCCGCCAACTAATCAGTCCTGCCGCAATCAAATCGTCCGCTTGCCGGCGCGAAATCCCCAATCTTTCCGCCAAAAACTTATTCAAGCGAATCTTCTCGCCACTACTCTGTTCACCCATGTAATAATTATACCACTACTAGACTGCGTCTAGAACATTTCCGGTGCGGTAGGAATTTCGCCCGGAGTTGCCGGCGCGACCATGTCATTAGCTGGGGTAGAAGTGTCAACCACGCCATCTGTATTGCGGTCACCAAGCACGTCATGCACGACGTTTACTACATCCTCAATGCCAACCTGGCTTTTAACCAGATAACGGTCGGCACCGAGGCCTTCGCCACGTTGACGCTGATCTTCAGATGAGAGCGCGGTCATCATGATTACTTTAATATCGCGCGTCTCAGGGGTGGAACGCAAAATGTCAAGCATGTCAAAACCAGAAATTTTTGGCATCATCACATCGGAAATAATCAAATCCGGGCGTTCGCGCACCGCCACCGCCAGAGCCTCTTCGCCATCGCCAGCCGAAACAATCGTATAACCTTCGGCGGTCAAACGGATGCTGTAGATTTCGCGTAGACTGTTATCGTCTTCGACTAACATGATTTTGCTCATTGGTTTACTCCTTGATTAATATTTTGCGATGGTTGAACTGCTTGAGATGATGTTTGAACTGGCGGTGTTGAAGCTAGTGGCGTTGGGATCGGCGGTTGCGACTGTGTCTGTAGCTGTTCTGGTTGTGCTTGTGGCCCAGTCGGAGCGGCCGGTGGCGAAGTCGGCGCTACCGTGCTACTAGCCGTCGCACTCGGAGCTGTCGTAGTAGGCGGTTGCGCCTGCCCGGTCGGTGCCAGCGCTGGTTTGGTTGGTGCCGCTTGTTGTGTCGGCTGTGCCGTCTGTGCTCCAGCAATCGGCACTCCAGCACTCGCCGCTCCAGTAGCCTGCGCCCCAGAAGCTACCGCATTAGGCGTCTTAACTCCAGTACTCACCGTTCCAGCAGTCTGCGCCCCTGGCTTAGCGGTCTGTGCATTGGCTAGCGGAAGTGGGGCAGTGGCCTTTTCGGCTTGAGCTTTTTTCATCATTTCAGCAATTGGGCCGGTTGGCACCATCTCGATGCTGGCTACGGCGCCACTCTGTGGCTTGGCAAAAGCCTGCCGCGCCTGTTCGTTCTGATAAGCCAGCAAGCGCTTCTTATACTCAGCATCAGTTAACCTCGGCAGACTGAAGAAGAACGTTGATCCGTCGCCAAACGCACTTTCGACCCAAACTCGCCCACCCATCGCTTCGACACGCTGCTTGACGATGTAGAGGCCGAGTCCGGTTCCACCGACGCTCCTGGTCTGGGAATTATCAACACGGTAAAACTTCTGGAAAATATGCCCAGCATCCTCGGCCGAAACCCCAATTCCGGTATCCGTTACGTTAACCAAAACTTTGTCGCCGTCACCACGGCAGTTCACCCAGATTTCGCCTCCGTCCGGAGTATATTTAATCGCGTTTTCAATCAAGTTATCGAGAATTTCGCGCAAAAAGTCCACGTCCACCGCCGCATAAACCAACGGCTCCACCTTTTTCTCCTGATTAACTACATCGGCCGTACCGAAACTGTATTTCAAATGTTTCGCCACCATATCCTTCTGATGGTCGGCGGCGATCTGTTGCACTAGCGACACAATCTCGACTGGCACCAGCCGTACTCTTAGACGCCCGTCATCGAGTTTGGTCACGTCCAACAAATCTTTGAACAAATGCCCCAGATGCTGGCTCGCATTATGCGCCTCAGTCAAATATTTATGTGCGCGCTCATCAATCGTAGCAGTCTGCGGATTCAGCGCCAACCCAAGATAGCCTTCAATGCTCGCCACCGGCGTCCGCATCTCGTGGCTAGCTGTCGAAATAAACTCGCTCTGCTTGCTTTCTTCCTCAAGTTCTTTGGTAATATCGCGGAAGGTGATGATTTTGTCAGCTTTTGGTCCGCCGGTCGGTGTTAGGGTAATCGAAATCGCTGCCTTGCGCTCGCTCTGCGCCGAAATCAGTAGATACTCCCTCGTGGTGAAAGCCTGATTATTGGCAATCGCTTGGGCAAGTTTACTCTGAGCATCATCTACTGGCAGGCCCTCGGCCGTCTCAAGTTTTAGCACAAACTGATAATTCAGTCCAATCATATTAGTTGGGCTACCGTAGCCAGCCATCGTCGCCGCAGCTGGATTAGTGTATTTGACCACGCCATTACCGTCAATCAGCAACACGCCATCTGTAATATAATTCAACGCCAACTCAGCAAAAGCCGACGAATTGGCTGGATTCGCCGTCGTTTGCAGAGCCGGTTTTTTAGACTTAAACAATGCCATTACGCTTATTTTAGCACAAGCGCCCACAAAAAGTAAATGTTTATCACCGAAAACCTCACTATTAAAATTGACGCAACTAAGCGAATATCTGGTATTAAAAACCTGGCTCGTCAGTAATAACCTTGCACCCCAGACCGAAACCTGTTAAAATAAGACCAAACAAAAATCCCCAATCAGAGGAGGTGGTGAAATGGGGAGACAATCACGCAAAAAGGCTAAGGCCAAACAAGCGAGAAGACAGAATTCGCCGACCGAGATGTGCGTTCAGGAGGCAATCGCTGGTCCTCCAAGGATTGTCGTCATTCCGGGCGGTATTCAATTCATGCTGGCTGCTCAGATTTATCTTGAACGGCTAGTTGAACACTATCTCGCTCAAGGTATAATTCTGGATCGTTCGATCTTTGAATATGAACTTGATTGTACCGATCTTGACTCGTCTATCGATGCCAAGGTTAAGCAATTAAGTGAGCAACCGGACTTTAGCGGAGTAGAAATTCATGCTCAAGGCGGGTTAGGGGCTTTGGTCGCATACCGTTTGTTGCAGGCCGCCCCAACCAAAATCAGGCATGTGTTCTTTATCGGTAGCGCCCCAGCGGACGCTTTAACAAATCGGGCGAAAAAGTTTTACTATCAGTGGAGTAAACTCGCTTGCTATCTGGAGCAAAAAGGTTACGCTCGCACCGCAGTTAGTTTCCCGAATTATGACGACACGACGGCAGCTCAAGACATCAATGAGTACGCCGAGAGAATGGCACGCGAGCGCCCAGAGCTGTATCGGCAGGAAAAACAACTAATCTGCCAGTGGAACCCAGATACACTCTGGAGATTGCCGGATGGTAAAGCGTTCTACGTGCCGAACAATTTCACGCCGGCAAAATGGTATCAGACTGAGATGTATGATTACGCCAGCGCGGTGAGTCTGTGGTACAAACATGGAGTGGATACTATGCGTTTGACGGATTCATATTTCTGCTCGCGGCTTTTGATGCCTACGAGCGAGTTATTCGCCGAGATGGACCAATATCGTAACTTAAGGTAAAAAAAGAGGCTGGACAAAACACCAGCCTTCTTTTTATCAAAATTTTGTCAAAAGTTCACTAGATTCACCTAGATTTGTTGGGATCCGCCAAAATCTGTAGTAATCTGCAAAAATTTTCGCAACCGACAAAATCGTCAGAATTCTCCTGAAACCGCCTATTCATTATCGACATCCCAGAGATTATTCATCAAGAGATGAACCTCCAAATCCTGATGCTGGGCCTGATAATTATAATCGACTTTGGCCGGAATCATCAGAACATCGCCCTTCTGTACCGGTACGGTTTCTGCGATTTGCTCTCCGTCATAGAAGAAAAATTCGCCCCTCCCCAGCAATACTGTGTAATAATAGTCGCTTTTGGCTACCGTCCGACCGTGAAAAGCCCCAGCCTCAATCCGCGCCAAAACCACAGTTTTGTCAAGTTCGGCAAGCGGATAAACCTGACAGCGCACTTTATCGCCATCCAACCACTGCTCGTTCTCAGTTGCCCCATTCGGATTGTAGTTCCAGTTTGACTCTTTGGCCTGCTGACTAGAAATTTTGATATACTTCAAAATAACCACCTCCTTAGTACAGATTATATCATATCTTGTGTTAAAAGTTTTGCTCAAACCTTTTTTAACACAAGCAAGAAAAAGTGTGATAAACTTGATGTATATGAATAAGGAAGTTATTTATTTGGAGCCGGAAGATGATATCACCGACATCTTAACCAAGCTCCAACGGGCTGAACAAAAACTGGTGGCCCTAGTTCCACCCAAAAAAGCCACTATGCTTCGTAGTGCGGTGAATATGAAACTTGTGGCCAAGGCTGCTAAAGAGTGCGAAAAAGTCGTTGTGATTGTAACTGCGGATCCAGCGGTGATTAAACTCGCGATGGCGGCTCAAATTCCAGTCGCTAAGACTCTGCAGAGCCGTCCAGTTGTACCAACTCCAGAGATGGTTAAGGCTTCCGAAGGTGAAGAACAGATTATTGACGAAGAATTAGAGGAAAAAGGCGAAAAATCCAGCGCTAAAGACGCAAAATCCGCCAAAAATGACAAAAATGCCGCTAAAATGCCTGGAGAGACCTCTAAAACGGCCGCTACGGCGTCGGAGAAGAAAAGTGCGGACTCACTCGACCTCGACTCCGAAAGCCTCACAGCGAGCAAAAAAGACGGCAAAAAGGCCAAATCCCCAAGTACTAAACTAGGTAAATTCGATTTTGGCAAATATAGCAAGTTTATTATCCCAGGGGTAATTGCTGGGATTGCGGTGATTGTGCTTGCGGTTTGGGCGTTCGTTTTTGCCCCAGCTGTCGATATTACAGTGGCCATGAATACTTCCTCAAGTAACTTTTCTGAAGCAGTGCGTTTTACTACTGATCGCGGTGCCGAAGATATCGATAATGGCGTCTTTTTCGCCGAAAAACTCGAAAACGAGCAGAAATTCGAGACTGAATTCACTGCTACTGGCACCGAAGAGCGCGGTGACAAGGCAACCGGTAAGGTAACTTTGAAATACACCGCCAACCTTGCCATTGCTCAGGGCAAGGGTGGCTACAGCGTATCTTTGCCGAAGGGCACTGAGTTAGAATCTAGCACCGGACTTAAATATGTCATTGCCGGTGACGGGGTGGGTTTTAGCTGGGACGGTGATTTGACTCACATGCCTCAGAGTTGCTCGATTAGTTCATGTACTGAGACGGTTGATGTGACAATTGAAGCTGCCAATTTTGGCTCAACCTATGACGCTAGCACCAGTACAACTTGGAAGCCTATCAGTATCACTGCCAAATACAATAATGGCGAAGCTCTAGCGGTATCAATCTCTGTGACTAGCAAAACCGCTATCTCCGGTGGCACTTCTAAGGCCGTCACTGTAGTTACTCAGGCTGACGTCAACAAGGCCGCCGAAGCTCGTGACGACAACTCCGCCACCGATGGCAAAGAAGCCCTGATGGCCAAGATTGACCCAGAGAACCAGATCGCCATCAACCCAAGTTACAGTGTCGAAGTTGGCGATTTGAAGCCTGAACCAGCCGTCGGCGAAGAAGTTAGCGATAACTCCAAGGTTAAACTTACCGCTGTAACCAAGTATTCCATTTACGTAGTCGATAAGCAAGCGGTCGAGGAGTATATTAATAAGAAGACTAACCTCGCTAGCGACCAGAAAATTTACTCAATCGGCAACCCATATTTTGAACGATTTACCAAGATTGAAGAAGAAGCGCGTCTCAAGACTTCAATTGAGACCGGCCCAACTGTAACTGAGGCAGAACTCCGCGAAAAGGTTAAAGGCAAGAAAATCGGCGAAGTCCAATCTTTGCTCCGTTCGATTAACGGCGTTAGCTCCGTAGAGGTAAAACCATCGTTCTTCTGGGTGAGTTCCGTTCCAAAAGACGACAACAAAGTTACCATTAAACTGACAGTAGAGGGGAACTAAGCCAATGAAGTTGATCGCGCTAGACGTAGGCACTAAACGAATTGGGGTGGCCAAAGCTGACTCCAATGTCCGCATCGCCGTTCCATATTCAGCAGTCGAGGTAGATGGTACCGAGTTTAAAAAAATCGCCAGTCTAGCCAGGGCTTGGGATATCAACTGTTTTGTGTTAGGGTTGCCACGCAACTCCGAAGGCCAAGAGACTAAGCAGAGTGCTTATGTTAGAGAGTTCGCCAAGCAACTCAAGCGCGCTATTCCGACCGCCAAGATTTGCTTCCAAGATGAAAGCCTCACTAGTGTCGAAGCCGAAAAACGCCTCAGCAGTCGCAAAAAAGGTTACAAAAAGGGTGACATCGATTCCGAAGCGGCCACCATTATTCTCCAGGACTTTCTAGAAGAAAAAATGGGCAAAAAATCCACTACCAAAGCCGCCTCAGTTAGGAGAAATTCCGTGAAAGCACGCAAAAAACATCACATTTGGACTGCAATTGTCGCGTTGCTCGTCATCGTGGCAGCCGCTGGCGCCGGTTCATATCTATATTATGATCAAGGCCTCAAGCCAGTCGAAGAATGCACTGGTAAGGATTGTATTAACGTAGCTTTTAAAATCGCTTCGGGCTCTAGCGTGAGCGACATAGCTGACGACCTCAAGAGTGCCGGACTGATTCGCAGTACGCTAGCCTTTCAAATTTATTATCGCCTCAATTATAGTGATGCCACGATTAAAGTCGGCGAGTACGACCTTAACTCCGGTATGAGTGTCAAAGAAATCCTTGATACGATGATTGTCGGTGACGGCGGAGATGTCTATCGGTTGATGTTTCGCCCAGGGGAGACGCTTTGGGATTTCAAGGACGCGTTGCGCGAACAGGGTTATCGGGATGAAGAAATCGATGCGGCTCTAGCCAAAGATTACTCAGGTGAGGAGTTTGGCTGGATTTTTGACGGTAAACCAGCCGAAACTGGACTAGAAGGCTATCTCTTCGGTGAAACTTACGAGTTCTATCTAACCGAAAGCGTCGAAAACATTGTTAAAACTATGCTAGCTGAGACGGCAAAAACTCTCGAAGCCCATGGAATTAAAGATAGTTTTGCTGCGCAAGGTTTGAACCTCTATCAGGGAATTACGCTCGCCTCAATCGTCCAAAAAGAGGCTAATTCCGCCGAAGATCAGGCCAAAGTTGCTAAAATCTTCCTTAATCGCCTCGCGAACAATATGAGTCTCGGTAGTGATGTGACGGTTAGCTATGCTTATAATCTGTTAAGTGACGAAGAAAAGGCTAATTACCCTGATAATGCGGCTAAATTGACCATTGATAGCCCTTATAATACGCGTTTGCACGCTGGTTTGCCGTATGGACCGATTTGTAACCCTGGTTTGACGGCTCTACAAGGAGTAACTACCCCTGATGGCAGCATGGAGAATATGCTTTTCTTCTTGACAGGAGACGATGGTGTGATGTATTATAGTGACACAGAGGAAGGGCATAACCAGAATAAGAACACCTATTGTCACGAACTCTGTAATATTGATTTATGAAAAAGAAAGTAAACCAAAAAAATAGTTTTTGGCGGTCTTTTGGCCGCGTGGTGCCCTATCTAGTAGTGGCTGCCGGCATTTTTGCGGTCGCTCAGATTGGTTCAGAGAACAAAGTTAGTGCTGACTCTGACACGCTAAGCATGACTGCGATTGCTGACAGTGACTATAATGTTTCGGCTGACCAGTTGTCAGAACTCTATGTGGTGGCTAGTTTGTCCAGCAGTTTTGACCTTGCTAGCGTTGATACAGTGTCTAGCAACTATGTGACCGTCTCCGTTATGAAAGAAATTTCTCAGACTAGCGCCGACAAAATCGAGAAACCAAACTTAGTTAACACCAACATTTCTCGTGGCGTGCAGACCTACGTGGTGGGTGAGGGTGAGACCATGCAGAGCATCGCTAACAAATACCGCATCACGACTGACCAGATTCGTTGGAGTAACGGTCTCAAGACGACCGATATTAATCCTGGCGATGTGCTGAAGATTCCGACCGTGGCTGGTATTGTTTATACCGTCAAGGCTGGAGATACCGTAGATGGCGTAGCGTCTAAGTATGGCTCAGCGGCGGCACAGATTGTGGCTTATAACGACCTAGAAAGCTCGCCAATCGTAGAAGGTATGCAGATCGTTCTGCCGGGCGGCTCGTTGCCAGTAACCGAGCGACCAGAATACGTTGTTCGACGCCCGACCTATAACTATAGCTACTATGGCTCCACTTCTGATCGTCAAGGTATGCATGTGGTATCTGAAGGTATCAACCTTTACAACCGTGATTATGGTAACCAATTCGCCTTCGGTCAGTGTACTTGGTATGCCTTCTGGTGGCGCGGTGCGCATGGTATGCCTCTGCCAACCAGCTTACGCGGTAACGCTAACTCGTGGGCGAGGAGCGCTCAGGCGCTAGGTCTTCGTGTCGACCGTAATCCAGAGTACGGCGCAGTCTTCCAGACGCCATCCGGCTGGTACGGCCACGTCGGTGTTGTGCTTAAGGTAAATTCAGATGGCAGTATCCTAGTGCGCGAAATGAACTATGGTTATCGTGCCTATGTCATCACTGAGTCAACGATTCCAGCTAGTGCAACTCGTAACTTTAATTACATTCACTAGGAGCCAGGACGATGTTCGTCGACACTGCCAAAGTCAAGTTAAAAGCCGGCAAAGGCGGCGACGGCGCAGTCTCGTTTCGTCATGAAATTTACATTCCTAAAGGCGGTCCAGACGGCGGCGACGGCGGACGCGGTGGCAGCATTATTTTTCGCGCTGACAAAGACACTAATACTCTCATCGATTTTCGCTTAAATCCAGAGATTAAAGCCGAAAACGGCCGTAATGGCGCCGGTTCGCGCAGTGCTGGACGCAGTGGCAAAGACACTATTGTCGAAGTCCCAATCGGCACCATGGTCAAACGCGACGGTGAAATCATCGCCGACCTTACCCATGACCAAGAAGAGGCTGTGATTGCTAAAGGTGGTGACGGTGGGTTTGGCAACGCCCATTTTAAGAGTTCGACGCGTCAGACCCCTACCATTGCCGAAGTTGGTGAGCCAGGTGATGAATTTGAGGCTGAGTTGGAATTGAAGCTACTCGCCGATGTTGGGCTGGTCGGCCTGCCAAACGCTGGCAAATCCACTTTTCTCAGCGTCGTAAGCAACGCTACTCCAGAAATCGCCAACTATCCTTTTACGACTTTGACACCGCAGCTCGGCGTGGCGACTATTGATGAGCAAGAGTTGCTAATTGCTGACATTCCGGGCCTGATCGAAGGCGCAGCCGACGGCAAAGGTCTCGGTCATGAGTTTTTGCGCCATGTGGAACGTACGCGCGTGTTGCTTCACCTCATAGATGTTTATAACGATGACGCTGGGGTGGCTTATCGGACGATTCGCCGTGAGCTAGAAAACTACGGCGCTCTGGCAGAGAAGCCAGAAATCGTTTCGCTGACCAAATGCGAGGGCATTGACCAAGAAATCATCGACATGCAGATGGCTAATATTCTCCGCGAAAATCCGCTGGCGCAGGTCTATGCGATTTCGGCCAGCGCTCATCAGGGAATCGAACCTCTGCTCCGCGCTATCAAAAATGTAGTGGCAGAGACTGACGAAGTCATCCTAATGAGTGAAAAATCTAGTGACGATCCGGATGGCGAGTTTGACGAACTAGTCGCGGAAATTTTGCCAGACGGTCCTGATACGAAAAATTTGCCAGTCATCACGTTAGGCAAAGAGCAACTTAGCAAAGCCTGGAAGGTCGAGCGCGCCGAGGACGTTGAAAACGAAGAGGGCAACCCAGTGTCTAAGTTCATTGTAACTGGCCAAAAAATCGAAAAATTCGCTCGCCGCACCGATCTTAATAATTACGCCTCGGTCAACCGCTTGCGTGACATCATGAAAAAAATGGGCATCCGCGCCGAGCTGACCTCTCAGGGTGCGGAACCGGATTCGATTATTTCGATCGCCGGGAAAGAATTTACGCTAGTTGAGGATTGGTAAGGACGTTGCATTTTCAGCCCAAAAAGCATAAAAAGTATTGACTTTTAGCACAAAGTATGCTCATGATGATTATCTTATGATGCTCGGAAAAATCGATGCATATGATAGTCTGGATGAAGAAGACTATCCGCGTAATGTGAGCGAGGTATGCGCAGTGCGTAGTCAGGCGAAGAACAGCGAGGAAGAATACGTCGCGACTTTCTACTACTCAGATGAGATACCTTCGTATACATTTGTCGGGGACTTATCGGGGAAGCCTAAAGTCGTGCGAAACGGTTGGTGGCTCACGCCGAACAACTATCTGTATGTCTTCGATGAATTTGGAACAATGCAGCGCATGGTGCAGGAATCCGAAGCGGCTGGTGTTGTCCTGACTGGGCATTGGTCGACTCAAGAATTTGAGGTAAAAATGTATCAGAAGCCGTTCTTGGGTCTCGCGGCCAAACTGTGTGCTTGGATGGCGGTAGAACGTCCAACGTCAATAGGCATAGTGCATCTAGTTGCAAGACTCATGATAGTTATGCATTGTCTTGTTATTGTGCTAATGTTCTATGATTGCTGGTACTACTTTAAGTTCAAAATCAGACGCTTGAAGGAAGGGGGTGTGACTGCATGCGACGAAGAACCGTAAGCGAATATAAAGGCTGCCAACGCGGCCTTTATTTATGTTCAAAGTAGTATAGTCTAATGTTGTAATTTTTACAACATTTTTCTTAGAAAAAGCATTGACGGAATGTCTAGCGTGGTATATTATAAACATAAGCTGGTACGCTTCACAGGGGTTCCACTGACAGTTTAGTGGAGTGTGGAGACTTGACAAAAACAAAAACAGCGGATTAAAACAAACCAATGTGCCCCACGGGTGGGCGCGCATCAGCGAAAGAACGGTATCTAGGCAGCTACCGTTCTTTTATTGGTTTGTTTTAAGGCTAAACAAAGCAATTCTTGCCACCAATAATAAAAAGGACATCACGAGGGTGCAACAGCCTAATCAAGCATTGCGATACAATTGATGCACAAAACTTTCAGGACTGCCTCATGATGTCCTTTTTATTTTGTTCATCAATCAACGCAAAAATCACAATTGCTTAATGATTAAACTGTTGCACCTTAAGTAAAACACGAGCAAAATGAAAAATCTATAAAAAATGTTGTAATTTTTACAACATTTTTCCACGCCCCACTGCAATTTCTATAGTTACGCTTAGTCTCAAGCCTAAAACCTCACCATCAATTGACTTTTATCTAAAAATATCATAAAATAATAATATGGAAAATCCCAGTGAAACACTAAAAATGTCGGATATGGAAAACGCTGTTTTGCCAGAACGTCGCGAGCAGAGTTCACGTCCTCTCATCAAATTTACCATCATCACGCTTTTTCAGGAGGCGTTGCGGCCGTATTTGGATAGTTCGATGCTTTTTAAAGCGCAAAAAAATGGCATTATTGAGATTGAATATGTGAATTTGCGTGATTTTGGTCTCGGTCCGCATAAATCGGTGGACGATACACCGTATGGCGGCGGCGATGGTATGTTGCTCCGGGTGGAGCCGGTTTTTGCCGCCGTAGAAAGCGTGAAACAGCATAGCCCAGCGGCCGAAGTGATTTTGCCGACGCCGGTTGGCACAGTTTGGGATGAAAGTTTGGCGCGGCAGTTTGCTGGCATGGACAAGGAGTTAGACAATATCGCCGAGCGCGTGCGCGAGATTTCGCTGCGCAAAAAACCTACTGATGAAACAAAGTCGTCAACCAAATCGGCCAAATCGACTGGGCAGAATAAGTCGGTCGGCGAGACTAAGCCAGCTAATGACGCTAAGTCAATCAGCGAGAGTGCGTTGATGAGTGAAACTAAGCTGGTGGGCGAAACTAGGCCGATGAACGAAACTAAACATTTTATTATCATCTGTCCGCACTACGAAGGTTATGACGAGCGGATTATGCGCTTGGTTGACTACCCGATTTCGCTGGGGAATTATGTTCTGACCGGTGGGGAATTGGCGGCGCTGATTATTATCGATTCGGTGTCGCGGCTTTTGCCAGGGGTGCTAGGTGGCGCTAGTTCGGCGCTAGCGGAAAGTTTTGCCGACGACGAATGTCGCAATCTCGAATATCCACAGTATACTAAACCGGCCGAGTTTCGGGGCGACAAAGTGCCAGAAGTTTTGCTTTCGGGTAACCACGGCGAAATTGCTAAATGGCGAGCCAGCCACGGCCGCAAAACTAGAGCGCGCTGATATTGTCATGGCTTGGAGCACTGCTCTGAGATTGTGACCTTGGTTCTTAGTATAAACTTTTCCGCAAAACTTACATTTTATTGTATAATTATACTATGAAACAACTTTGGCGATTTATCACTTCGCGCTATTTCTTGTGTGCGCTAATGATTTTGCTGGAGTTGATTTTGGTGACTACGGTTTATTGGTACGCCTGTCTGAGGTTTGCTCCGCTTTATTTCTTGTCGTTGATTGTTTCGGTAGCGATTTTTTTCTACGTAATTAACCATTACGAAAGTCCAGAGCTGAAACTGCCCTGGCTCGTCATCATTCTCGCATTTGGCATAGTGGGGGCGCTGATATTTCTACTTCTTACGAGTAATGAACGTTTTAAGAAAACTCTGCATAAATTTCAGGCTTCAGTCAGTAAGACGGCAAAATTTTTGCCCAAAAACACGCTGACTCTCATTCCAAAAACCGACCAGACCGCTTACGGACAGGCGCATTATCTGGTTGGAGCGAGTGGTTTTGCCGCCTATGCCGGGAATCAGACGACTTATTTTGCCACTGGCGAAGATTTTTGGCAAGCTTTGCTCGCTGATTTAGAAAAAGCACAAGATTTTATCCTGCTGGAATTTTTTATCATTGAACCAGGAGAAATGTGGGGCTCGATTGCTGAAATTCTCCGGCGCAAAGTCGAGGAAGGCGTAGAAATTTACCTGATGTATGATGATTTTGGCTGCATGAATCGGCTGCCGATTGGTTTCGAGCGCGCCATGCAAAACATCGGCATCCACACGCTGATTGCTAACCAAATCCAGCCGGTGCTTTCGCGCGCCTATAACAACCGCGATCATCGCAAAATCGTGGTAATCGACAATCAAATTAGTTACACTGGTGGAGCTAATTTGGCTGACGAATATATTAATAAGCATGAGCGTTTTGGCTATTGGAAGGATAGTGCGATTCGGATTGTTGGCACGGCGGCGACAAGTTTTACGGCGATGTTTCTCGAACTTTGGAATGGGCAGAGCGCGGTGACGTTGGATGAAAAACGTTTCTTTGTCAAAACTACTGCTAAATCGCACCAGACTAAAACTACGCCAAGCGTGGTGATTCCGTATGGTGACGGCCCACACGCGTTTTATCCGGAAGAAAATGCCAAAGATGTCTATCTTAACCTGATTAACGCCGCGCGCGATTATCTCTACATTACGACGCCGTATCTGATCTGCGAATACGAGCTGATGGATGCGCTAGTTCTGGCGGCCAAACGTGGCGTCGACGTGCGAATTATCGTTCCACACATTCCGGACAAGAAAATCATTTTTTGGATGACGCGCTCCAATTACGAAATCCTCATCCGCAGCGGAGTAAAAGTCTATGAATTCACGCCCGGATTTATCCACGCTAAGAATTTTGTCTGTGATGACAAAGTTGCCACTTGCGGTACGGTGAACCTCGATTATCGCTCGCTGGTGCACCATTTTGAGTGCGGCGTCTGGCTCTACCAAGACACTAGTATTAAGCAGATGAAAAAAGATTTTCTCGCCACCATCAAACAGTCGGCGCTCGTGACTAGTGGGGAAGCGCACCTTGATCTCTGGCAGCGTTTGATGGCGGAAATTCTCAAAATTTTCTCATCGTTGATGTAAAATCGGTACCAAGCGCCGCAATTCTTCCAATTGATGTAAAATCAGCCCTAAGCGACAAATTTTTCATAAAATGCTTGACAAACAGACTAAGGTGTGATACAATAGAAAGAGATACCAAGATTTTTCACCAGAGAAGGAGGGATAAAAATGGGAGAAAAATGGTTAGAAACCAAGGTAAGCATGTCTGAGGCGGTTTTAGCGAAAATCACCGAATTGCCTCAGCCGGTCGGCATTGTTTTGTTCGGTGCAGACTGTGAATTAAAAGAGGAAGTTTATCAAAAATGTACGCAGTGCATCCCGAAACTCGCCACAGGTTATGGCGGAAAGGGCAATCTGCCCACGAGGGCTGCTAAGCGGCCGCTGAGCGAGGGGCAAAGCGTGCTGACTGTGATGTTTGGCGAAAGCGCGAGTGATCATCTTTTGCGCTTGTCGGCTATTCAGGCTCTGAAAGATTTGGGTGCGAAAACCGTCGTCGGCATTTATGCCAAAAGCGAAATCCCGGCTACCTCGCCCAACGGCGGGTATTACCCCAAAAGAGAGGTTGTGAAAATCGCTCGTCAGGTGCGCGCTTTGCTGGAAAACCCACCGCTCGCCGGCGAGTTCGACCACTCCATCATCGTGGAAAAAGGCTAAGCGTGCCGAGGCGCTGTGCGTGGCCTTTGCTGGCTAATGCGGTTATGTACCCTGAAATTTTAGGGAAATTTGTTATTCCGACGTATATAGTATAAACTTTTTCTAAAATTAAACCCCTGCTTCGCAAGAAGTGGGGGTTAAAACGTGAAAACACTTATGAATTGACTCAGAAGTGTTTTAGCCGGAAGGTAAACATATGCGTGGGTGCCATAACATGTGAACATAGCAACTCAAAAAATCAACCCAGACGGGTTGTTTTTATTGGTTGGTGGCTCCGGGCGGACTTGAACCGTCGACACAAGGCTCTTCAGGCCTCTGCTCTACCAACTGAGCTACAGAGCCACTGAGATTATTTTAGCATATTTCCCGAAAAAAGTAACCCCTCTTTTTACAAAAATACTCTTAAACCGTAGACTTATGATATAATGGGTCAAACGGAGGAAACGATGAAAAATTCCAAAATCACGCATAAAATTACTCAAGGCATGTACGCTCTAACGACTAAAGGCGGCGGCTGTATAGTTGACGCGGTTTCTCGCGTGGGTAGTAGCGACGATCACGTTCTAGTGGCGGTGGCGGTTGCTAAAAATAACCATTCTCATAAACTTTTGTCTGAGAACGAGCGTTTTGCACTGTCAGTGCTGGGCGAAAATTGCGGAGCAGACATTATTCAGACTTTTGGCTTTAACTCGTCCAGGGATATCGATAAACTCGCCAAGTGCGCCACGACGACAGTTGCCGAGGTACCAGTTTTGCAGCAATCTCTGGGCTATATGGTTTTTGAAAAGTTCGACCAAATCGAAAACGACACGCATACGATTTTTATCGGCAAACTGATTGAAGGCGACGTTTTTGACGATGGGGCTAACCCGATGTCGTACGCCTATTATCAGGAACATAAAGATGATTTAACCAAGGTTGCGACCGAAGCTGGCGAGACGGCGTGGGTCTGCAAAGCCTGTGGCTACGTTTACTATGGCGAAGAAGTCCCAGATGACTACAAATGTCCGCTTTGTGGGCTAGGCAAGGAATATTTTGTTAGGAAAGATTAGGAATTCTGTGGTATAATACAAGGAGGGAGCCTTTCCTTTGCCCGAATGGCGGAATTGGTATACGCGTTCGACTTAAAATCGAATGGAGAAATCCATATGGGTTCAAATCCCATTTCGGGCACCAACCATACAATATGCCGGTGAATACAAATCGTATGGGAAGCGGCCTACGCCGCCGCTTCGCTACAAGTCCCATTTTCGGGCACCAGTCGGTCCGTCAGAATTAACTATCAATCTAGTCAATTCTGCTCGAACCTTGCACCACTAGCAAAAATTTCAGTTTCTCAGCACCATGCTAGTGCGATAATTTAGTTTATGATTTAATTTAACAAAGTCCTACAAAAACCAAAATGTCCTACACCAAAAACCAAAAATTTTTAACCACAACTCGCCAAAATGCCTAAGAAGTACGCCGATTTTTTGAGCTGTATTTCGGCAGAAGAACTTTATAACGGCTTCGTGGAACATGGTCTCTTCTCGGAAAAATTGCCACCGATTTTTGATGGGGCGAACTTTTTGGACTTTTGCCTCCATCAGAAGTCAACCGACCTGTGTCAGAAATCAATCAATTTACATCAGGAGCCAGCCAATTTTTTGCCTCAAGCCTACAATTATGCGCGTTTTGACATTACTCGGAACAATAATTTGCCACGCACTTTTGGCATTCCGACGCCGATGGCGCACGAACGACTTTGCGCGGCGCTGCGCGACTACTGGCCGGAACTTCGGGCGCACTTTCGGGAGAAAACCGGAGACGACACTTATAAACGTAGCCGGGTTCACGTGCGTAAAAGGCGAGGAACCACCAGCCTTTTTGAGATGAACTATCGCCATGTCTATAAGGATGGCTTCCCCGAACAGGATCTTGCGCTGGGCAAACGCTATCTGGTACATACCGATATCGCCAAATGTTTCGCGAGCATCCATGTTCATGCGATTTCTTGGGCGCTCGCTGGTAAAACCACCCTTGACGACACTAAACCTTGGCATCAGCAACTCAGTTTGCATCTGCTCAAATCGACCGGCAATGCTAAACAAGGCATTCCAATTGGTCCGCATACCTCCAATTTGCTCTCCGAAGCTCTGCTAGTCGCGATTGATAAAGAGCTTGCCGATTGGGATTATGTTCGTACGATTGACGATTACGAATGTTATGTTTCAACCATCGACGAGGCTCACCAATTTATTCTAGAATTAAGCGAATGGTTACGATATTATGGGCTTTCAGTCAACCGCTCAAAAACCACTATTCACCGCCTGCCGTCTGCCAAAATTGATCGTTGGCGTAACAAAATTCAGGAAAGTCGCCTGCTGCTCGACCACAGTCCGGATACTTTGCGTTGTCGAGACGTCAGCCTTTTTCTCAACCATTGTGTCGAATTGATGGAAGAAAATGGTGATGACGCGGCCATCGTTTTTTATGGCATTAAAATTTTGGTGAGCGCAAAATACCTCTGTCTCTTGACCGATCATGCCAAAGAATACATCGTCAGCACTGCCACTTCACTGGCTCTGCTTTATCCATATCTCGTGCATATTTTGGACCAGTATGCTTATGAACCTTGTGGCATCAAACCTAAAATTCTCAAGAATTATCTCAACCGGATTTTTGATACTTATCTCGCGGATCGACATTTGGACGCGGTGGCTCGCGCCTTGCAACTAGCTGTTAAATATGATGTAAGCCTGAATAAATTTGACATTGATATGATAATTCGTCAAAATAGTTGTATCCTAACGCTCTGCGCGCTGATTTATGCGCGGCATTTTCATCTCCAGACGGCGCTAGAAAGTTTGGAAGATTACGCCCTTCACCTCAAGAACGCTGGCCTAATGGATGAGCATTGGGTGTTCGTGTACGAATGTTTGCCGAGCGATTTGCTCTCTGATGACTGGCAAAGACTAAAACAAGCCGGAGTTAGTTTCTTAAAAACTGAATATCAGGGGTAAATTCAAGTAAAATAAACTCCGAATCAAGTAAAAACCTTAATTCAAGCGCAATAAGCTCCAATCCGTGATTTACCAACAAAAAAGAGTCTCCGGCCCTAACAAAATCCTATACCTTCTACAAGGATTATCTATATTGTAGCACACCGTGTGTAATTTGTCAAGACTTTTTTACCTTTCGCAAACGTGCTATGATTATCTTAAGTAATGTGGAGGCAATATGACAGACCAAGTTTTTGAACTAATCGAAGCAGAAAAAAAGCGTCAAAGCGAAGGGCTGGAGTTAATTCCTAGCGAGAACTATGTGTCTCCAGCGGTGTTGAAGGCGATGGGTTCTATTCTGACCAACAAATATAGCGAGGGCTACCCAGGCAAGCGCTATTACGGGGGCCAAGAGAATATTGACCAGATTGAGACTCTTGCCATTGAGCGCGCAAAAGACCTTTTTCATGCCGATCATGCTAACGTGCAACCACATTCTGGAGCGAACGCGAACGAAGCAGTGTACTTTTCTTGGTTGCAGCCGGGCGATACGGTGCTGGCAATGTCTCTGCCGGCCGGTGGACACTTGACTCATGGTTCGCCAGTTACGCGTAGTGCGAAGATTTATCATTTTGTTGGCTACGGCGTGACCGAAGATGGCGATATTGACTACGATGAGCTGGAACGTCTGGCGCACGAACACCATCCTAAACTAATTTTGGTGGGTTATTCTGCCTTTATGAAAGTGCCAGACTTTGACCGAGTAGCCAAGATTGCTGCCGATGTTGCAGCCGAATCTGGCGACGAGGTTCTTCTCATGGCCGACATGGCGCATGTGGCAGGTTTGATTGCTGGCGGTGTCCACCCAAATCCACTTGACCACGGTTTTCAGGTGATGACTACGACGACTCACAAGACTTTGCGTGGGCCGCGTGGTGGTATGATCCTTAGCAAAGGTAAAGTGGGCAATCCGCTTAAGAAAACTGAGCATAAACTCGAAAATATTCCAACGTTGATTGATCGGGCGGTTTTCCCAGGGACTCAAGGTGGTCCGTTAGAGCATGTGATTGCAGCGAAAGCGGTGATGCTTGGCGAGGATGCGACGCCAGAATTTCAGGGATATGCCAAGAAAATCGTCGAAAACGCCAAGACTCTGGCGGAAGAGCTGAAAAAACGCGGTTTCAAACTGCAGGGCAACGGCACTGAGAACCACTTGATTCTGGTAGATATTCAGAATAGCTTTGGCTTTGATGGTAAAAAATATGAGGTGGCACTAGACAAAATCGGTCTGACCTTGAATGCTAATGCTTTGCCAACTGATAAAGGTGGCGCTTTCCGCCCAAGTGGAGTACGACTTGGTACGCCAGCCATGACGACGCGTGGTTTAGGAAAGGCTGAAATGGTAAAAATCGCTGATTGGATGGAACGCGTGGCGAAAATTTGCCAAACTACCGAAGAAGACGAACTTGATAACAATGCTGAACTGGCCAAAATGCGTGAAGAAGTACGCGAGTTGGCGCTCGGCTTCCCAGTACCAGGAATTCAGGAGTAACGGTGACCAAACTCGACCCCGGCTATCTAGAACTACGGAGGAAGCTGACCAAATTTCGCTCAAAACTCCTCAAGTGGTGCGACGAATGGAAGATCGGTGCCCATGGGATTTTGCTGGCTTCGACGAACAAGAAGTTCATTATCGTGACGCTGGCAACCTTCGTCGTTTTTGGTACGATTATGAGCCTCTTGTCAAGTAGCACGGCGGCCCTTAGTCTGTTCTGGCAAGTGGATGCTGGTGGTAAAATGAAGATTATTTGGGATGGCTTCTTGTCGCTGTTTGGGGTGGGGCGGAATTTCTGGGATTGGTTGCTGACTTTTACTGTGACGGTGATCCAGAGTCTCTTGATTGGGCTGATTGCGATGGTTTGGCGTAAACGTCGTCGTAATCGCAAAATGCAGGTAGCTGACGCGGCGACCAACGCCGAAAACATCCAGAATGTTGGCTTGGCGGCTGGACTCGCAGTTCTCGGATCGGGCTGCCCGACTTGTGGTACTACTCTGTTAATGCCGATGCTAGGTACGCTATTTAGCACGAGTGGGTTTGCGTTGGCTGGCGTGGTATCTGGCGTGCTAACAGCTGGGTCAATTATTATTGCCCTCTTAGCACTCAAAAAAGTTGGCAACGACGCCTATGCAATGATAATAACCGAGAAAAGGAGTAATGATGGGAAGTAAAATTAGATTAGTGGCAATTATTGCGGTGGTGGTAGCGGTATTTGCTTTGGTGTTTGGCAGTTCGGCCGCCCAGCAGGCGCCGGCCAACAAGATTTGGAACGAAGCCGCTACGATTGGTAGTAAAGATGCCAATAAACTTTACGTAATGTACACTGATTTGATGTGCCCGTACTGCGATGTTTTTTCGCGGCAGGTGATGTGGAATCAAGATGAGTTTAACCAATTCCTAGAAGAAAATAAAGTGCTTTTTGAGGTGCGTCTCACGGATTATCTCTATGAGGCGAGCGATGCGCAGGCTTCGCGCGACTCGGCTGAAGCGGCTTACTGCGCTATGGATGAAGGGAAATTCTGGGATTATTATCACAACGCTCTGCAATCGCTTTGGGACGACTATCATTCCAAAGGCATTGGCGATAGTAAAACTTCACCAGCGATTAAAGATATGCCGGACGATTACTGGCTAAAAATTGGTCACGAGGTAGGCTTGGGCGATGATTTCGATAATTGCGTAAAAAATCATGATAAAGTTTCTGAGATCACCGAAAACACCCGTCGCGCCCTGCAGGTTGCGCAAGGCATGCCGACTTTTCAGTTTAATAAATATACCAATTACGGCTTTGATTCGGGCTGGGATTGGGATTATGTGAAAATGTATTTGGAGGCTGGGCTGTAATATATTCCAGCAACTGGTAGTGTTGCTAGAATATGTAGTATATTTTGGCAGCTGGGCAGGCTCCCTTCCTCGAAGCGCCCTGCGCTCATCGCCGGCTTCGCCGTCTCCCGATTCTGCTCATTCTCGGAAAAGAAAGTAAAACTTTCTTTTCTCTCGAATGCTTGAATCGGCGCCAAGCTGGCTCCGAGAGCTTCTCGTAAGGGACGCTACCCAGCTGCCAAGATACACTTCACGCCAATACTACAAAAGTATTCCTCACCCAATAACCTACATAAACCAAAATCAAGTTTTGATTGCGCTAATAGTCAAGCGCGGTTCGTATTTTCTAGAATAATAAAAGGCTAAGCGAAGTCCATACTCCTGCAAACAGCGGAGAGAGAAACCGAAGAAACGATAGTACGGGCCGTTCGACGGGTACACCCCAGAGGCATAGAAGTAGAGGTCGTACGCAGTAGTAGATGCAACGCCGCTACGCGACCAATAGTAGCCATGGATGCCTGCGGCCCTCAAGAAACCGAGGACCATGTCGGCGTGACCGCTGCGCACGAGAATAGTAAAAAATGTGTTCCAAGAATACTAAAAAGTCAAAAAGGCATCAAAATTGCAGAATTTATAAACCTCGAAAAAATGAAAATTTGTAAGTTCCATTTTTCGTCTGGCCTCTGTTAATTACAACTCACAAACCTCGAAAAATTCAATTTTTCGAGGTCTTAAAGCATCCTTTTTAGTTGTCGTTTTTGCGCAGCGGCTTTGCAAATTCCGTCATAGGCCACCTAAGGTATGCTGGCTATCATGGTCGATATTGGCCGAGTAGCAGCAGTGGTAATAATGACAAAGCATCGGGACTTCTTTTTGGATTAGCCGTAGTGTATCCTTCTAATGGTCCGATGGATCGTTACTCCGGTTTCTCTCTCCGCTGTTTGCAGGAGTAGGAATAATTGCAACGTAAGCAATATAGGGGCTGCTTTTGATTGAGTATGTCCTTACGTAGAGTACCTTTTGTAAGATTAGTGTGAAGCATATCTTAGCTACTGGCAGTGTTGCTTTGGAGGAGCTCTCGGAGCTTACGAGCGAGAGCGCAGGATGCGACACGCCCGTAACGACGGGCCGTGGCGAACCTCGTAGGAGTGTGAGTGAAGAAAGTGCTTGTACTTTCTTCCGAACCGACGCCCAAGGAGAGGGAGCGAAGCGACCGACCATCCGGTCCTCAAAAGTAATACTGTCAGTTGCTAGGGTATGGTTTATGAGAAGTTGGTCTTACAAAAGGTATTCTACGTAGGAACATATTTAACCATTTTTGCATCTCATACTGTTTATGTTGTCAAAATAACAACACTTTTTTATTGCGTTACTGCATAAGCGTGATATAATAAAAATGTTCACCCATAATAAACGATTAAATTTTGAAATAGCGATTTTTATAACAAGAGTGTAATAAGCAGGTACTGTTATCGGTCCGCAACACACTTTTGTTATAAATAGTCGTTTTGTGGGTGAACACCGGTAGACGGTGCCTGCTTTTTGTTAAGGATGTTCCGAAACGGCTATATTGCAAGTTTTTGAAACCAGTCTTATTTGCAATAGTAGGACAAGTGAATAATTTCGCCAACTAAGTGCAATACTTTAGACAGGCATCCTCACCGGTGATTAAAAATAATACAATCAGCAACGGAGGAGGCCCACAAGTGAAAACAAAAGAAAGCAAGCCAAGAAAACCTAGATTTTTAGGCCGATATAGAACTTTTAACCTAATTGGTGGCTTGAGTTTAAGCTCAATGATGCTTCTAATTTTAGGTCTGCTAGCTACGGTTAGCCCACGGACTTCTTCTGCGCTCTCTAACGCATCAGACACGGCGGTTAGTAGAGTCAGCGTACATAATGCTGTCATGGTGGGAATTGCTCTAGACTCCAGAGTAGATATTGACGCTACTCCGACTAGCACGGGAACTTTTGCAATCGGAAATACAACTCTAGGAATTACTACTAATAATCCAGAGGGTTACAAAATTTTCTTATCTAGCGTGGTGTCTAATCAACTGATTGGTGCCAATGGTCGCATAGATTCTATTGCTGATTCTACGGTCGGCACTGCCTTCGCTGGCAATACTTGGGGCTACAATCTCGAACCCGGCACTACGGAAGCAACGGAATATAGTACATATCACGCTGTGCCAACTAGTACTCAAGAAATTTATAATGAACCGTCCGCCATAGCCAGCGAAGAACTTTATAATTATAATCTTGCCTTCGGTGTGCATATTACCCCTAGTTTAATGGCAGGTGAATATAGCAATAACATTATCGTTTCTGTAGTGGCTAATCCAAACACGATTTCGAGCTTAGAAGATTTGGTCTATATGCAAGATATGACTCCGGAGATTTGCGAGAACACCCTCTCTGCCTACAATCATGATACTAACACAACCGACAAAACCTCTCCTTATTTTCTGAACCCTATCACCAAACAACTGTATGATTTACGCGACGGTAATAAATACTGGGTTGCCAAATTAGCTGATGGTAACTGTTGGATGACGCAGAATTTAGCATTAAATCTAGGCGAGCGTCCAGAGAATGCACCAGATTACTACTCTCGTTACATCAAAACCCTCACGCCAGCCGATTCGGATGTTAGCGAAGATTGGACCGTGCCGGCTAGTATTACAAAATATAAAACTTATAGCAAACCCGGCGACATTAGTTCGGAGGTCATAGAAGCAACCGAAACAATCAGCGGAACGGAAGTGGAAATACCAAGAATGGACACCAGAACAAACACAGAGCTAAAAGATGTAGTGAGGTCGTGGAATCTTGGTAAACTTGTAGTATCTAATCCGACTGGAAACGGGGTAGAGCGTTGCGCCCAATCCCTACCAGAAGAATTGCAGCCTCTAGGCTATACAGAAGGCAATCCTAATAATAATTCCACCTATTTTGGTTATAAAATTGCCGACAAATGCCCACAGTTTATTAAAGATACTGAACAGGAGCAACTAATCGCTAGCAATGAACCTATAGCCACGGACGAAACAACTATCATTGATAATAAATATGATACGCACTATTTGTTAGGGAACTACTACACATGGAGTGCTGCAACGGCTCAGACTGGCCTTGTTTTGTCGACCAATGTTACGGCCGGGCAAGAATTTACACTCAACGACGCGACTGGTAGTATTTGCCCTAGTGGATGGAGACTTTCAGTAGGCGGTACTAATCGTGCTAGTAATCAATATTGGCCGCTAGATCGACCAGATAGCGCATATCGACTATTGCGAGCCTATGGCTATCCTGAGACTGGACAGTCGACTACAGACCCTGCCGGCCGCCTAGACGGATGGTATGCGAATAATGCTAAGGCATATACTGGCGTTGTGAGTAGTGACGGTGTCCGCGTGGATCTTAAGCCAATCTATCACGTTCATGGCGGAGTGGTTGCAATGTATACGGGATCAATTAGATCCTTGGGTATTGATGGTGGATTTTGGATGTCTACAAGTTTTCAAGATAATCAAACCAGCGCTTATCAATTCGCTGCCACCAAAGATAATGTTTACGCTTCAAATCACAACGGTAAGCTCGGCGGTTTTAACGTCCGTTGCCTCGCGCGCTAAGATGAAATCTAGGCTATAAACTTAAAAGACCCACTAAGGGGTCTTTTATAGTGAAAACGGAGGGAATTAGACCTTAATCGTACTCACCTCGCCGGTCGTGAGATTTTTTACCTGGACTTCGCCAGAGTTTACTTCGTCCTCGCCGATGACCACGGCGAGTTTGGCGATTTTGCTGGCGTATTTCATTTTGTCACCTAACTTCTTGTCAGAGAGGACGATGTCGACTAATTTGCCAGCGTTTCGCCAAGTTTCGGCCAGCCGATTGGTGAAACTAATCACTTCGGTATCGAGATTCATCGGGATTAAACAGTAATCAATTGGTAAAATATTCTCTGCTTGCACCGCGCCATACTCATTGAGAATAAAAAACAGCCGGGTTAGACCAATCGAGCCACCGACGCCAGGCATTTTTTGATCGGTGTAATTGCTGGCCAAATCATCATAGCGACCGCCCGAACAAATCGAGCCAATCTCTGGATAATCGTCCATCATCGTTTCAAAAACCGTGCCGGTATAATAATCCAGCCCACGCACGATTTTCATGTCGGCGACCACGTTGGTTTGTGGCGCAAGCGTGGTGACTAGATTTAGCACCGCTTCTAACTCGGCCACACCTTCATCGAACAATTCGTTATCAATCTGGAGTGCTCGTAGTTTAGCCAGAGCTTCACTTGGCTGACCGCAAATTTCAATGAAATCTAGCAAAATTTGCGTAGCCTGCTCGTTCGCTAAGGTAGACAAAGCTGCGCGAGTTTTTTCAAGCGGAACTTTTTCGGCGTGGTCGATAATGTCAAGAAAATCTGTAGTCTGGGCGCTTAAGTTGAGACTTTCTAGTAAACCAGAAAGAATCTTGCGGTTATTCACGCGCACGCGAAAATCACCGGGGAGCGGCAAGACTTGTAGAGCTTCAATTAGAACGGCGATGACTTCGGCGTCATAAGCTGTACTCAAGGTATTCCAGCCAATCACATCCACGTCGCATTGGTAAAATTCGCGAAAACGTCCGCGCTGGGCGCGTTCGCCGCGGAAATTGCGCGCAATCTGTGTCACCTTAAAAGGGAAAGTCAAATCATTGCTGTGTTCGACTACGTAACGCGCCAACGGCACCGTGTGATCAAACCGCAATGCTTGATCGGCGCTTGATGTGGCCTCTTTGGTTTTGACAATTTTATAAATCTGCTTCTCGGTGTCGCCGCCAGCTTTGGCTAGCAAAATTTCCGTGCGGTCAATGACTGGTGTCTCAATATGTAAAAAACCATGCCCAGCGTAAACTCGGTTAATCTCGCCTTTAAGCCGGTCAAACTCTTGTTGCAGGGCCGGCAGTAGTTCCTGCGTGCCACTCAGTGGGCTGGTATTTACTTTTTTCATAAGATAATTATAACATATTCTAGAACAATTAGTACCTCTGGGGCAAAAGTTAAAATTTTGCGTCGTGACTGAGGCCGTACATTAACGGATGTAATGGTCAGAAATAAAGCGAATCAGCACGATAATGACCACGACACCGACAACTCCAAGAGCGATTTGCCAAAACTTGAGGCCAGAATTCTCGTCTGCGGTGGTTTCGGTCTGGGGTGAGGTTGGCGTATTCTGGACGGGTGTTTTAGTTGAGCTGTCATCAGGAATTTGAACCGGCTCTTCTGGTGTGGCGTCGGTCGAATCCGCATTATCCTCGGGAGTCTGCTGCGGTTCTTGCTGGTCGGCTAGAGATTTTTCGTTAACGAGATTCTTGATAATAGTGGTGATGCCGCTCGGATAAAGGCTACTGACTCCACTATTTGTATTTTGCAGGTTGCCCTTACCGTCATCGTTCTGGTTCGGGTCGGCCGGACGGTTCTGGTAATTGTCGACGACGGCGATGTTAACGTCGAGGGTCGAAGTGTTTTTGTCGCTATCTGTGGCAGAAAAAGTCAGTTGATAATTGCCCGGTTTCTGGAGGTCGGCGTCAGTCTGTAGGGAGATTTTTGTAACTTCGCCGTCCTCAGGGTCGGTAGCGGTTACCAAATCGATAAAATCGACTTTTTCGCCCACGGTATATTCGGTACGTCCAGTGTAGCTAATCTGTGGTAAACCGCCACGTTGTAAGTTCTCAATAAAATCGCGAAACTCCACCTGATCTGGACTCGTTAGCTGATAATAGGCGACTAGAGCTTGAGACTTGTCCTTGGTGTCGAGATTTTTGTTATTTAGGACTTCGTCAGGCATCTCGGCAGCATATTGCCGGAGCGCGGTCGAAAAATAATCGCGCACCAGACCATACATTTCGGCATTGCCACGCTTAACGTCCCAGGTCGATTTTCGCAGACCAGCAAGCATCACCACATAAGTCTCGGCGGCGGCAGACGGCATGAAACTCGGCGCAATTTGACCCGATAGGCTACTTAGCACAGTCAAATCGGGGGAAGTAATTTCAATCGTACTACCAATTTCTAGATTGACCGTGTACGACTTACTCTCGGTGGCCAGAATGTATTGCACCGGTTGCGGCGTGACGGGAGCCTCAAGCGAACCCTCTTCGGCCAGGGTTTCGTCTGTAGGGCTCGGAGTTTTCCCTGTAAGGTTCTGGTTAGTCTCACTGCTCGCCCTCTCTGTGTTATTAGCCGCAGCATCTATGGTTGGCTCGACCATTGTGGTATATTCGCCAGTTACTAGACGTCCGTTTTTGTCAAAAATCCGCACGCTTGCCGGGTTGGTGAGCGGTGTATTGGTGATTTTAACCTCGGCTTGGGTGAAATTCTTGGTGAAAGTCAGTTCGTAGCCGTCTTGGATTTTTATCACAAGGGAATTTACATAGCCGGAACTAGGCTGCTCGGTCACATTTAGGTCGTTTTGACTATGATTCTTGGCTAGTTTTGCTTGGCTGGCAAAAAAGTTGTATGTCACTAGACTTACCAACATAAAAACCGCTAGCAAGACCAGAAAAAGTCCTTTTTTGCGCATCAAATTATCCCAAAATCTCACCATAAATCGTCTCTTGACAACCAATTATATATTATATTCATTATAGCATATCTAAACATAAAACACAAGAGAACTTAGCTAAAAATCGGCTTAACGACTCATAGAAACGGTTAAATTTATGTCCGAATGTGCTATAATGAAAATTATGAAAAAGCAGAAAAATTTTCTGGTACGGCTGGGCGACCGCTTTTTTAACTGGGTGGAAGGTGTCGTGGAATGGTGGTGTAAGTTGTTACATCTCACGCGTTTTACCAAAAATCTGCAGCAACTCGCCAAATTCGTCATCGTGGGCTTTATTAATACCGGTATTAACTGGGTGGTTTATTTCGTCTGTTATCACACTATCGGTCTGGCGGTGCCAATCGCTAGCGCTATCGCGTTCGGGATTTCGACAATCTTTAACTTCTGGGCCAGTACGACGTGGGTGTTTGATACAACCAGTCGCAAGACTAAACGGCGACTGATTGTCGAGTTTACTGTGATGAACGGAATTGCGTTTTTGGTCTTTGACGAGGCGTTGCTGAGCTACTTGACTTATAGTCTGAATTGGAATCCGATGCTTGCAAAAGTTGTGACTACCGCTTTTGGTATGGTGTTTAATTTTGTCACACGCAAGTTTTTCCTCGAAGATCATGGTAAAAAGCGTTGACTAGATTGATTTGATGTGTTAAAATAGATAAGTTGTCCAATTGTTTCTTGTACTCAATTCGGCAACGCTATTTTACTTTATGGAGAAGGGAGTGATTTGATTGAGCCAAAAAACTCAATCCAACGCATTATACTACGAAGAAAACGAAACCGTAGATAATGCAAGAAGCGAAGGAGGCGAAGGCTACCAAGCCGAAAAAGCCTTCAGAATGTTTTTCCGCAAATTCACCAAAATTGCGCCGTTTACTCTTGGCATCGCAGTATTCCTGTGCGCAGTCATGGGGCTGATTAGCGTGACCGAAGGTACATTTGGCGAGGTGAATCAGAGTAATCAGGGTAGCGTAACGGTGGCCGATCGGCAGGTAGTGAATGATGTGGAGCAAACTTCAAATTCGGTAGGACAGGAGGGAACTACCAGTGAAGAGCCCGTCATCACGGTGCATGATATTACTGAGGATGAGATGAACTGGCGGATTTTCGTCAACCACGTCTGGAACACAGTGACAGTTTACACTGAAACCTATCCGGGCAGCGGAGAATTTGACTATCCGTATAAGGCGATCACCGTATCAGTGGGACTTGGTAATAATACTAAGTTGGGAACTTACACGGTTGGTGCGCCGGAAGGCAAAGAATGGCATTACAAAATGCAGAAGATGGACGGCGGCAGCTACGCGCAGTGGTTGGTGCGGTTTCAATCTTCAAGGTTGTTTCATTCTTGTACCTACGCACCGCCTAGGGATATTAATGACCCTGACACGTTCCGGCATGATACGTTGAATCTTAGTATGTTCAATAACCTCGGCAAAGCGGCTTCGCACGGTTGTATCCGCATGCGCGCTGGCGATGCGTATTGGATGTATCAGCATATCAAAGAGGGAACTATCGTAATTATCGAAAATGACTACGATAGCCCCGGACCACTTGGTAAGCCAATGATTCAGCGTATCAGCAGTAAATGTCCAACCCCGTACTGCAACTGGGATCCCACCGATCCTAATGAGAATAACCCTTGGCTCACGGCCACAGAAGAGCAAAAAGCGGAGTGGTTGATTGATGCGGTGTATGATGATCCGGTAAAAACTGGCGAAAAAGTCGATGAACAGCCTATTGAAACCGCCAAAGCGATTTCTTTACAGCTGAATTCGGCGGATGGACTTTTACATTTGTCACCGAACCCGACTTACGAAGTCATCAAATCCAACTTTAGTTGTCAATTTGATGACTGGTCGTCACCAGCGGAGTGGAATTTGTATCTCGAGGGGCCACATGATTTGGCCACCCCCGGACAATACACGGTTACCGCCTACGCGATGGACGTCGAAACCACCGTAAAATCGGCGCCTATCACCGTTACTATTCAGGTTGAACAGCCCGTTCCGCCAAATCCGTAAAACGACTTCGTGCGGTAATCAAGCAGGTTGTCCCATAGTGGTTCTCCTTTTCTTTGTTGTTCTTTATGAAAAAAGGTCGTACGTTTCTTGTACGACCCTTTTTCGTGCGGAAAATTAGATTTCGCTGGTGTCGACCGGAAAACCAGATTTTGCTGAGCAAAATCTGGCCATGCTCATAGCGACTAAAAAAAGTATAAATACATTTTTTGTCTACGGCCACTCGCATGGGCGACCCGGTTCCCGGTTCTTTTCCAGTCAACGCAAAAAACAGTGGCTTTGTCGTCAACCTACGGTTAACACCAAAGTCACTGGAGGCACCGACCGGAATTGAACCGGTGTACACGGTTTTGCAGACCGCTGCGTAACCACTCCGCCACAGTGCCACTACTGTCATTTTATCATAAAATCCCCCCATTTTGCAACTGCCTCGGTGCCAGATTTAATCTAGAACTTGTAGCTCGCTAACACCTCGCCCTCCGAGTCGCGCACTTCGGACCGAGCATTCGCAAGATAGTAACATTTGAACTCAGGGTTGTCTAGCGTGTAACCACATTCTTCCGCCCAGTCAAACTCATCAATAATTGCTTGCTTGGCCGCCGCGTTGTCACTGTCGTCAACTGCTTCGGCTTCAACACGTAGCCAAGTTTCACTATTCTGGCCATCTTTGCCGTCATAAGCCACAATGCAAACGTGATTATCGGCGGCGATTTGCTGAGCAACCGACTTGTGGGCGTGGGTGAGCATGTAAATTTTGCCCTCAAACAATACTGGATCGCCAAACGGCCGACAGGCCGGCAGAGCTATGCCGTTTTCGTCTCGTTTGACAGTCGCCAGAAAATTCACCGGCAATTGTTTAAGAAATTTGAAAGTTTCCTCCATCATGGGTCTCCGTTAGTTAAAACTATTATAACATACGCTCCTCAAGCAAAATGAAAAAACGAAGCACACCAACGGTGTGCTTCTAAGTACTTAGAAG
>CAYNHE010000008.1:0-39616 GCA_964397215.1 uncultured Candidatus Saccharibacteria bacterium | reverse complement strand
GAGCAGCTCATTCGTAACGAGCAGGTCGCTGGTTCAAGCCCAGTCAACGGCTCCAAGTAAAGTACCCTCCTGATAGAGGGTATTTTACTTCTCTAAACAGTTCTAATAGTTTTAGCAATCTGGTCAACAATTTCTTGTTTTGTCATATATTCCACATATTTTAACCGCACAAGCGGCAAACCAACATTCGCAAACATTCGCTCAATTTCAGCATCTCGCTCCTTACGCTTATCTAATCGATGAGTCCAATCATCAATTTCAATCGCGCACATTGGTGATAAGTCTCTTTTTCTCAACAAAACAAAATCCACAGATTTTCCATTAATATGCGCAAAAGCACCCTGCCAACTCTGTCCCCTCACCTTATGATCCAGTAATTTAGACAGATGCACTTGAGGAAGTACATAGCACTTCCCATCAAAGATATCACACAATACACCAAAAACCTGCTCTTCATACGAAGTCATCAAGTGCCTCCGCAAACGATAAGAATATTGGGAATTTTTAACAGAGTCAACTTTTACGACCTCTTCGACATTATGGGCAACGACTAGATGAGCATCAAATTTATTTTGTTTTGATGATGTAGATTTTCTAAAACCTAACACTATTACAAAGATTACAATAATCACCAACGCAAAAGTAAAAACACCCATGCCCATAATAAAACTCTCATCTACGAACTCGTTAAGATATTGTTTCATATTACCTATTATATCACTTTTTGCCAAAAAGTCTAGTAGCATCTAATATGAATACCAGTAATCAAAGGTCTCATCTACCCAAATGTGGTTAAAAGTATAATTATTAAATCGACGCCTCTACTCCTTCCCCTTCTGAAACTCAAAACGATATTTTTGCTTCGCATAAGGATGTTTTCCGTGATCGACTTCTGATAAAAATTCCTGGAACGGCCGCGCCCAAATCTTTTTGTTTTTACGATAAAGCAACTGATAAATCACCAGCGGCTCGTTAGTGTCGGTGTGGCGCGCAATATGCAACACTTTATAATAATCACCCTTAAAATGCCGATAAATTCCCCCAATCACCACGTTGCGATTCTTTTCTTCGGAGGTCGCCATATCGGTCTGCAACTGCAAAACTTCCGCTCGCGCCTTAGGCGACATACGCCCAAACCGACTCGTAAACGAGGTCGAGGTGTGAAACCCACCGCACGCTTTGCAATAATAAATCCGCGTAGGTTTAATTTTCTCTGGACGCCTAGCGCGCTGGGCTAAATCCTCCACGTACACCTTAGCGCTCTCATAACTGGGGAATAAAATTTTACTACCGCCTTCCGGACAAACAATACGAATACGTTTCTTAGCGAACGCCATCACCACCTCCTTTAGAATTAATTTACTGAAAACCTGCCATCACCCAAACTATCACAAAATCTAACAAAACTTGGTACATCCGGAGGGATTAAGCCTTACTTCGTAAGGCTTTCCGTAGTCGTAGCGGCTAAAGAAAATAAATAAATTTATTTTCTTTGCCTACCGCCACTCCTACGTGACGAACCCAGCCATTCTAGCTACTGATTCGTAATCTCCGGACCAGATAACCCCACAAAATCCAAAGATTTTCTGTGGTTATCTGGTACATCCGGAGGGACTCGAACCCACGACCCCTTGTTCCGAAGACAAGTGCTCTAATCCACTGAGCTACGGATGCATGTTTACCTCTTCATTATATCACACCCCACCAATATATCTATCTTAACCATTTTCGCCAGTTCATTCTCACCCAAACATCTCTTTATGTTATAATATTCCCATGAACTATTGGCAACAATTTTGTAATTCCCTCTCCCGACCTCTTACGAACGAACAAGAGCTGGTCAATGCCGCTGTTGCCAATCTCCGCGAAATTCTAGGCTGGTCAGACATCACACTGGAATTCCCAGTCCAGGTCGGTCACGAAACCAAACGTGGCGACATCATGTTCGCCAACAGCTCCATCATCATCGAAGCCAAACGCCAAGGCATCACTCTCTGTAATTTTCACATTTTACAGCAGCTCAAATCCTACCTGCGAGTCAAATACAAACGTTTCGGTTTCCTCATCGGAGACGAATTGTGGTTTTTCTACGACGATTACGCCGACGACCACGAAGATCTTAGATTCATCAACCAGTTTAATTTTACCGACCTAGACAATCCAGCCGCCAACGAACTTATGACAATTCTGGCAAAACCCAACTTCTCTGTCAGCAACCTCATGGCCTACTGTGACTCCCACTGGTCCGGAAAATACCTCCTCGACCTCCTAGACGAAAACTCCATTTCCACCCATTCATCCAATAGTGTTCAACTCAAGTCCTCTGGGGCTAGAAACTCACGAACTCGCGCCGCAAGAGAGCCGCACGGTTTCTGGGACGAGTATTGGCAAAATTTCCAAACCACCTACCAAGCCCAAGATTCAACCGGCATCCTCGCTGCCATGCGTCTCGGTCAACATAACGACCTCTATGCTCCAAGTTCGCATCTCGCCAAACTCCTCGGCCAACCAGCCGGCGTCCAATTCGGCCTTGCCAAAGGCAATCGGCCCGGCACTCGCAAAGTCGAAATCCGCCTCACCGACCCAGCCGTTTTCCAGACTTATTTCGCCCACCATCTCGATGACATTATTCACCAGATCGCCAATCTTGGCGGCACCTACGCACCCCAGAACCCAGACAAAGTCATCAACTGCTACTTCCCAGTTTCTGACGACACCGCCGAGAGCTATCCACAAATTTTCGCTATCTATACCAAATTTCAACAACTAATTCTCAAATATCTCAAAAAGGAGGACTAAATGGGATTTTTCAGCAAAAATAGTGAACAAGAAACTCTCGAACGCGCCAAATGGGCCGCCGAACATTCCGGCGAAGCCGCCGACGCCATTAAAGCCTACAAGAAAGGCAAAGCCGACCACGAAAGTGTCCGCCGCACCCTCGCACGTGAAGACGACTATTTCGACTACACCGAATAATCACGCAAGAATCCCCCAGCGCCCCTCTTCCTATTTCAATCCATCACCTCTGGCGCGTAGCCACTCGGCGAGTTCATCAAGTTTAACCTTGCCTTCCTCATCCTGAGTGCGCCAGCTTACCTGTCCAGCTTCAACGTCTTTTTCGCCGATGATTAAGATTACTGGAATCTTCATGCCAACCGCACGGCGAATCTTCTTGCCGAGACTTTCGTCACTATCATCAACGCTATAACGAAGCTCATTATTCCGCACCGGTTCATTCAGCACGACACCGCTGAGAACATTTTTTACTTTCTCGACGTACTCACCCACTTCACCAATCGTCACGATTCGCACCGCCTCTGGCGCGCACCACATTGGGAACCAACCGGCCGTATGTTCGATGAAAATACTCATAAATCGCTCAATCGCCCCCAGCAATGCACAGTGAATCATAATTGGCGTTTTCTTGCTACCATCCGCATCGGTGTATTCTAGTCCAAATCGCGCCGGCATCGCATAGTCAAGCTGCACCGTAGCGAGTTGCCATTCGCGACCAAGCGCGTCCACCGCCATAAAGTCCATCTTTGGTCCATACATCGCCGCTTCACCTACCCCGATAAAATATTCCATCTCAAATTTCTTCGCCATGCGCTCAATCGAAGCCTGCGCTTTTTCCCACATTTTTTCATCACCGATGTAGCCATCGCCATCATCGCGGAAACTTAGTCTCAAAGTCAGTTTCATCCCCACTTTCTTATAGAGGTCTTTAGCACTCTCAATCAACTCACCAAACACGCCTTCCACCTGATCTTCAGTACAGAACACGTGCGAATCGTCCTGCGTAATCGCGCGCACCCTCGACAAACCGCCCAATTCCCCCTTGCGTTCGTCACGATAAACCATCGTCGTCTCAAGATATTTCACCGGCAATTCCTTGTAAGAACGCGGCGCACTCGCAAACAACTGACTATGATGTGGACAGTTAACCGGTTTCAACGCCAACTCATCACCACTCTCCGAGCTGACAAACTTCAAAAGTTCTGGGAACTTCTGATAATGCCCAGAGGTCTTATAGAGGTCAACATTAGCAATGTGCGGAATGCAAACTTTGCGATAGCCACAACGTTCACGATAGCCTTGCGCCAACTCATTCAACATTTCGCGCAAAATCGTCCCTCTCGGCGTAAACAGTGGCAAACCCGATCCCACCAAATCCGAAAAAGCAAACAAATCCAGTTCCTTACCAATCTTGCGGTGATCACGTTTCTTGGCCTCTTCTTGCTGAGTCTCGTAAGCCTTCAGCTCATCTTCGGTAGCAAAAGCCACGCCATAAATCCGCGTCAGCATCTCTCGCTTCTCATCGCCACGCCAATAAGCACCGGCAATCCGCTCCAGCTTCCATGCACCAATTTCCTTGAGATCTTCTACGTGTGGCCCCTTGCACATATCCGTAAACACTACCGTACCATCTGGCGCCACAATGTCATAGAAGCCAATCACCTCTTCATCTGGCAAATCCTTAATCAATTCCACCTTGAACTTCTGACCGTTTTCCTTAGCCCAAGCAATTGCTTCGGCTCGTGGTACTTCACGCGCTACTAGCCTGCCACCACGAGCGATGATGCCATGCATCTTTTTCTCGATTTTCTTGAGGTCTTCCTCGCCAACTTTTTCGTCAGCGAAATCCATATCATAATAAAACCCGTGTTCAATCGCCGGACCCACCCCAAAAGTTGTTGTTGGATAAAGCTCCTTCACCGCAGCTGCCAAAACGTGGCTGAGGGTGTGTCGCATTTTTTCGGCGTTTTCGTTATCCATCGCTTTATCCTTTCCCTGGTTGCCCAGATGCCTGAGTCGCCTCAGAATTAAATTATACCTATTAATTATAGCACATTTTCAGCGAATTTATTGGTTGACTTTTTCGCTAAGTTCTTCAAGGAAGTTCGTGGTTGATTTTTCTCACTAGGTTTTTCGGGAATTCATGATTGACTTTTAGCGCTAAGTATGCTACAATTATATTAAGTCATCTTGCATGACTCTATCTGTAGTGGGAAAATAGGGGTAAAACAGGGGTGAAACTTAATTTTTAGTCAAAAGGAGGGATTTTATGGTTACGAAAAACAATACTTTAGGGCTGACCACCATTACTTTAAGCGGCGAGGAGCTGAAAAAGGCAATCGCAAACGATTTTGCCGATGTTAAAGAGGTCAGTCCCTACGCCAATTTCAGTGAAACAGATGTCGAAAATGGTCTGGACATAGCAACCTTAATCGATCTAATTGAAGGTTCGTCGTATTTTCACAAGAAAATGACGAAGTCTGCAAAAGCTATCGAGCGCATGCCACGAGCTCAATTGGTCGAGACCTATCGTGAGTGCCGTCAGTACGCCACCGAGAACATCATTCAGTCACTGTACCCGGTCAACGAATTACCAAAACCAGTCAACCATCTGGACTGCGCTACCGAAAAGTTCTATATTCTCGGACGCGTTCGCACTAATTACGAGCAACCGACCGCCGCAGAAACCATCAAGGAGCGAGCTTATCTAAGTTTTACGCTGTCCAGCGAGCAAAACTTATCGCACTTCCCCGGTTTGGTTTGGTATGGTATCCGTTCGGACATTACGCCGCAAATGATTGGTTTAATCAGCTCGATGGATGCTGACACCAGAAGTTGGGCGCGCAATCGCATGGAATTAGGGCCTTACCGCGAAGAGCTGTTGGACGCCGAAGATTTGGTCAAAGCTTCCCTGTCGTTCAAAACTTACTCGCAGCTTTCCATCAAATCACATACGGTTACTTACACTGGGCCGATTATTCACCGTACACCACTCAAATATGACTGCGTGCTGTGTATCAATCGTGCCAATGATTATGCGAAGCGTGCGTCCGATGAGCATGAAATACCGATTCTGATTCTGCATCCGAATGAGAGAACACTCTGCCGTATTCACGATTTTTACCATACACCAGAGCTCGCCCAGCCAAAATATTTCTAACCACATAACAAATCAAATCACACAAGTCAAACCCCATAGCGTCAGATCTCTGGCGCTTTTTCTTGTGCGCAGCGGCGGTGTAGATACAAATCATGGACTTATAAGATTGGCAGGTTTTCATGGTCGTTATTGGCCACAAACTGGGGGCAGCGATAGTGTTGCTTACTACCTTATTTTCGAACAATTGGGAGTGTACCCCTCAGACGGTCCGTATGCTCGTTACCCCGGTTTCTCTCTCCGCTGTTTGCAGGAGTACAGAGAACCCGTGCGCAGCGGCCATAATGATTTAGGTGTTGGATTCTTAAGAGGTACAAGCGTTAACGGTTTTTATTGGTCGCGAAGCGGTTTTTCGTCTAATGGCGCATTCGGTCTCTTCTTTCGTGACACAGGAGTGTTTCCGTCACATGGACCACATTTTCGTTACTACGGTTTCTCTCTCCGCTGTTTGCAAGAAGTAGGAGAAACGCGCAAAAATTTCCACCATTTTTCTTCCCAAAACACATTATTTGTGCTAAAATATGGAGTGTTGGGGTCGCAAGCTCAGTTGGATGCCGAACCGTCGTCAGATGGTAAGAAAATAGAAATCGCGTCTCGTTTACGAGACTTCTAACCAACTTGGCCAGACGTAACCATATTACCAGATTAGGGTCGCTAGCTCAGTTGGCTAGAGCGTCTCGTTTACACCGAGAAGGTCGGGGGTTCGAGCCCCTCGCGACCCACCATAGAAAATACCAGAACAAATGTTCTGGTATTTTCTATTCTAGTAATAAGTTGTGGGGCGAGAACCCGAAGCGCGTCAGCGCTGGGTTCGGCACGCAGGAGCGGCTGTAGGACAGAGAGAAAGTTTACTTTCTTTCTGGACGCTACGACTGTGGGAAGAAATTGCGAAGCAATTTCTGCGCCCCTCGCGACCCACCAAAATTTCGAGAGAAGAAAAAGCAAGCCGCAAGGCTTATTTTTTCTTCCGAAAAATTGCCGGTGGGTGATGATATGATATGACGTTAGGAGCAATTCTGCATAGCAGAATTATAGACGCGTAGCGTCATCATATCAGTCCACCATAGAAAATACCAGAACATTTGTTCTGGTATTTTCTGCACTAGATTCATAACACCACCATAATGTCCAAGTACTAACAACTTGGTATTAGCATTGCTTTGATTTGTTGTTATGCTCAAAATTTCCAGGCGAAAAAATGAATTTTACCATCACATTGATTATTGCATATGTTTCACCAAGCGTGGCCGGAATAATAACGGCAAGAAGTGGTTGGACATTACTAATCAAATCTCTTAAAATCATACAGTAGATAAACCACGCAATTAATCCATGTTGTGCGAGCAGTAGTAAGAAAAACAGTATAAACATAAACCACCGGAACCAACGACGCTGCTTCTGTTCTTCTACCTGTTCGTAAAACAAATCGTCTTGACTATGCTTTTTAGATTTTCTTGCTTGACTCATCTTAAATTCGTCGCGCTTTTCTGGACGAGAATTCACTGGAAAAATCGACAAAAAAGACTTTGTCAAATCATCGTCAGGCGTTTCAATTTTATCAGTATCACGACTAGACATATCAAATAAACCCCAAATTTCGTAAACGGTATTCCATAGCAGAATAAGACACCGAAAAAATCTCGGCAAGTTGTTGAATACTTTCAGCTATGGGCCAATATAATCTGATTGTAGCCTCCGGCATCAGCAGTTCCGCTGCAAATTCATCTGCTTCTCTTTCAAGTTCAGGACGAGCATGAGATCTCTTTTCTCGATAGAGAATATCATACGCCTTGTCGTCATGCAAAAAATAATGCCCTAATTCATGAGCCAGAGTAAAAACTTTTCTTGTATACGGGTCAGTCGCATCAAGATATATCTGTTTCTCCTCCCTACTAAACGCGCCTGAAATTTCTGGTTTACTAAAATTTGTATTATATGCTTTCAGCCCAAACTTCTGCAATATTTTATCCAAATCAACCGGCACAATTGGAGCCCCACTTTTATCTTTAGGCAAATACTCCGATATTTCCAAAACCTTATTACGTACTCTCTGATCCATAGCCTCATTATACCACAAACAAAGCAATTCCCACGGGTAAAGAGGGATTTATCCCAATAATAAGCAAAGTATCAAGACACCAGTTCCGACATCTTTCTACGTCAACCTCACTTTTCCTTTCACCTTACTAATGCTTTTACCCCTATTTTTTACCACTTTTGCTCCTTCGACCACCCTGACTCTTGCTTTTACTTTTGTTTTTACTTTTACCCTTACTCTTTCCATGTTTCCTCTCCTGTCGCCTCCGTCGCTTAAGCGCTCGCATCCTCCTCAACTTTTGCAGTTTTTCTGCCTGATATTCCTTCAGATAGCCCCAAATCGACGCCACCAGCATCGTCAGCTCGCAAATCACGCCAAAAATCGACCCAATCACCCCGTTATACGCCATCCAACAAAACGCTACCGGAATCCCCAAGAATTTATAGACTTTGGTACTTTTTTGCCAAATCGAAATCTCATACAACACCGTCGCCGCCACCGAAAGCAGGCTCAGCGGCCCATCATAAGTCCAAATCGACACCCCCAGAATCGCCAGTAGCACCACCGCAAGCGCCACATAATCATGCCAAAACAACTTCTTGAGGTCACGCTTCTTACGTACACTTTCGTCCCAGAGGTAATAAAAATTCGCCAGCAGGATAATCACCGACAGCGCCACCCCTAAATCTGCACCGAGCAGAAAATACGCGCTAGTTCCACATATCATCGAAATAATGTCAAGAATAACCGCCATTTTGCGCTTCTTGGCAAAATACGAAATCCCCAGCAGCGTATATTCCATCACTGTTAAAATCTGCGAGACGATATAACTAACATTCCACATATCGCCATTTTAGCATAAAAATTATCAAAAATCTTGATTTCGTGGTCCAATTCACATATAGAAATATGCCATAATATATGTTATAATAAAAAGGTAATTGGTGGGGATTTGTATTTTAATGCTTAGACGAATGGATTTAACGGCATTTCCAACAATTTTTTTGGTCAAAACGCCGTTAAAAGCACTACAAAACCATATTTAAGGCATTTTTTGCAAAAGTGCCACTGGTCATGGTCGGTGAATTTTACCAAAAGACCACGAACCGTATTTACTGCACTTCCCCACCTAAATCTTATGAATGGAGGACATAATCGATGCAAAATCAGAATTCTACTACCACTAACCAGAAGGCGCTGAGCGTCAGCGAGTTTCTTAATCAGAAGCGGAAACTTCCCTTCCTAACCCATGAACAGGCGCAAAAAATCGCTCACATTTACCAAACTCCCTTCCATATCTACCACGAAGGCTACCTTAGAGAAATCGTGCGCGAAGTCTATCAGGCCTTCCGGTGGAATCAGGGGTACACCGAGTTTTTTGCGGTCAAAGCCAACCCGAATTTTGCGATTCTCAAGATCCTTTTCGAAGAAGGCTGCAATTTTGACTGCTCGTCCGAAGCCGAACTGTTGCTGGCTCGCGCAGTTGGCGCCAGAGGTCCACAAATCATGTTCACCTCTAATGACACGCCCTTGCACGAGTTCATCATGGCGGTCGAAATGGGTGCCACCATTACTCTGGACGACATTACTCATATCGACGCCATAAGAGAAGCAGCGGAATTGGCCGGTCGTCGATTCCCTGAGACCATCGCTATCAGATGGAATCCGGGTGGCACTTTTGAGGCCGGCAACGGCATCATGGGCAACCCCGAAGAGGCTAAATACGGCATGACCACCGAACAGGTGTATCTTGCGATTAACACTCTGAAGGATTTGGGGGTTAAACATTTCGGTTTGCACGCTTTTTTGGCCAGCAACACCTTGGGCGAACAGTATTATGATATACTTTCACGGATGTTATTCGAGCTGGTTTGCAAAATCACCGAGGATTACGGGGTGCATTTTCAGTTCGTTAACCTCTCTGGTGGCGTAGGAATTCCCTATGAACCTAATCAGAAACCCAACGATATTTACACCATCGCCGAATTGGTACGCCAGAACTACCGTGATTTGATTGCTGATAAGGGGTTGCAGCTGCGTATTCATACCGAAATGGGGCGTTTTATCACCGGTCCGTTCGGTGGTTTGGTGAGCAAAGTAATTCATCTGAAAAACACCCATCGCCACTATATCGGTCTGGATGCCAGCGCCGCTGATCTGATGCGCCCAGCTATCTATGGGGCATATCACCACATTACAGTACTGGGCAAAGAAAACTTACCGCCCACTGGCCTCCCTTACGATGTAACCGGCCCCCTCTGCGAGAATAACGACAAATTTGCCGAAAACCGTAAAAACCTACCCCAAGTAGCAATCGGCGACCTCTTATTTATCCACGATACCGGGGCGCACGGCTACGCCATGGGCTATAACTACAACGGTCGCTTGAGACACAGCGAATTACTCTTGCAGACCGATGGCCGCGTCAGGTTGATTCGTCGCGCGGAGACTATCAAAGATTACCTCCGTACCAACATGGTCGACGAAGATTTACGCAAGGCCTTGCAGAACGATAACCTCATCTTGAATGACCGAGCCCAAGGTTACGACCTCAAACAGCCCAAATTCCGCTTAGGTAATGTCTACACCTACACACCGGCCTGCGATGTCTTAGATAACCTGAAACTATAGAGGTAAACTTACTGGTTAGATCAAGTGAACCCCATATTGAACAAATTATTTGTTCAATATGGGTAAAAGTATCATCCGCAGCATCTCCATCTAAGCACTCGACCGCCCTTACCAGAGGTAAGGGCGGCTTTTTACTGTATAAACTATTTATTCAGAGATGATTAAACGGCTTATTTCTCTACCGTACAAGTATATCCACCGTCCTCAAGTTGCTTTTTGATTTCGTCTAATGTCTCTCTGTTATCATCGTCTAACACCTTATCACGAATTTCAGCGCTGGCCTCTTTTACGTTCACTTCAAAAGTCATTGTAGAAATAGAACCCTCCTCAGTCGCAGAGAAGTTAATCCCTGGCTCGTTTTCGTAAGCCTTTTGCAAAGCATCCTTAGAGGCCATCAGGAGCGCCAACCCAGCCGCCATTACGTCATTACCGTCATCAACAGAGGTGTCCCAAACATATTTTAGCACTGCCTTGTTCACCTTACCACCCTCAAAATCATACACCACAGAACTTTTTACAACGCTAGATTCTTGAGTACAAGAGAGGGTTTCAGTCTTATTAGCGCAAATCATCTTAAAAATCAGAAAAGCGAGCAAAGCAAGCACCGCTATAATCGCTACAATACCGCCAATCATCCAACCAGTACGCGAAGACGACTTTTTACTCCTAGAAGCCTTAGTATTGCTACCGGCACTGTTTTTAGCACTCGCAACACTCTTAGCGCTCGTCTTAGCTGGTTCGCTAGTTGCTGACTTAGTTACCTTAGCCTTTGTGCTAGTCGTCTTACTGGTATCCTTAGTTGCCGCCTTGGTCGACTTGGCTTTGGTTTGCTTTTTGTCCATTTTTCCTCCTGTTATAGGGTAAATATTATCCTCTCGGCACATGTTTCGGTAGTCATCCCACTTTGCTCACCAAACCAGGTTACCTCACCATATCCCTAATGCTTCTATTGTAGCATAAATTTTGCTTAAAATCTGGCTTTTTGCCGGACAAAATTGCCTTAAATTGTCAGATAAATTTTTCTTGAGCTGCTTGGTGAAATTGCCTTAAATTGTTGGATAAAACTTTCCTAAGTTGTTTGGTCAAATTTTCTTAAGCTGCTTAGTGAAATTTTCTTGAGTAAACCTCTTTACATTTCTTGATTTATCGAGTATAATGAGTCATAGTTTTTAATATAAACTTAGCAAAGAGGAATTTTTAATGCCAATTATCAAATCCGCCAAAAAGGCTATGCGCCAAGCCGAAAAGCGCACCGCCAACAATCAACAGATTAAAAAATCTATCAAAACTGCTTTTAAGGCGTTTAAAGACGCCCCAACCGCCGAAAACATGGCCAAGGCGCAGTCTGAATACGATAAAGCCGTCAAGAAAGGCCTCATGAAGAAGAACACCGCTTCTCGTCGCAAAGCCTCTCTGGCCAAAATCGCCAAAGCAGCCAAATAATCAATCACTCTATAGATTTTTACAAAACTCCCCTGTTGGGGAGTTTTTTTGATGAACGAGCCCCTACCCTAGAACCTCACTAGGGTAGCTTTGACCAGAACCCACGGTTCCACCCCCGACCTCTTCATCTGCATGTCCAACTCTGATAGCAGCTTCAAAATCCGTCTTTCCCTCGCCCCACCATGCGAAGCCTCAAATTTTTTCAGCGCCTGCGTCACCATTAGCCCCAAAAACATATAGGGGTCCTGGGTGGTTTCGATTTTTTCTACCTCTTGCACGGCTTTTTTGCCATCTCGCATCGCCAGATCAAAAATTCCGAACACCAGCGCCATTTCTGGTGGTTTTTTGCCAGCAAACTCCTTCATCTCCACCCCTGACGCTTTCAACGCTTTATAGGTGGTCGATCGCTTGTCAATTTTAGGCTCCCAAATCACCACGTCGTGTTCGGTTTCCAAATATTCCGGAATTTTACCCCAAACCTCAGTATTTTCGCTTAAATTTTTCAACAAAATTTGCCTTTTGTCAGTCGAAAACAGACTCGTTCCCTGAAAAACGCTCGGCAAATCATTCGCCGTCAAATCTTCCCCCTCAAAAACCTCGTATTTGGCCCCTAGCGCGCTCTTCACAGCCTTTTCCGCCGCAACCCTATCTTCACCGTAGTAAACCTTTAGCATAGCCTTAATGGGCCTCCTGTGCGCCCTGAGAGGCATTTTTTAGCGGCATACCAGCCAATTCGGCGGCTTTACCCCATTTTTTTAGCGATACAACACAGTTTTCAGTCATTTTGCCCCAGTTCCTCTGTCCCAGCACCCTACTTTTTCTCCTGACATTTTGGACAAATATGCGTACCACGCCCAGCCACGCGTAGCTTAATTATCTCTGTGCCACATCTGTTACACGGCTGCCCCTCGCGCCGAAATACCTGGGCAAATTTCTCCAGATAATCGCCAGTTGTCCCATCCGGACGAATATAAGTCGCCATCGTCGAACCACCAGAGTCAATCGAAGCGTCCATCACCTTGCAAGCACCTTCTAGCAGTTTTGCCACCTCTGTTTCCGTCAGTGTCCCAGCTCGTCGCTCCGGATGCACGTGAGCATAAAAAAGCGATTCGTCGGCATAAATATTCCCCAGACCAGCAATTAACTTCTGATCTAAGAGTACTGCCTTGATCAAAGCATTCTTGTGCTGCATACAAATTTTATAAAACTCTTCCACTGGCATTTCCCAAGGCTCTTTACCAAGTTTGGCAATAAATTTTTCTTGTTCAACCGCCTCTGTTTTAAGCACTTTGACGAAGCCAAATTTCCGCTGATCGTTGAAGTACAGAGTCCCATCATTGAACACAAAAATCACTCGCGTCTGTTGGTTCGGCAACTCATCCATAAAATTTTTACTCGGATGACCGGCGGCAAATTGCTCCTTCGAGGCGTCGAATTCTGAAGCGTTCTCTGTTGTGGGCGAAGTTATCGGAGATGAAATTCGAGGCAAAGACGAACCGCGGACCGAGCCGTACTCCATAGTACGGTGAGGGAGCAGTGCAGTCTTTAACGAAGAAGTTCGCTCCGAGAACGAGCCCCTCCAGATTAGCTGCCCGGTCATCCTAAGATGCACCATCATCGTATACCCATTATCCAAATCTATCAGCAGCGCCTTCCCTCGCCGACGCAAATCCACCACAGTCGCCCCTTCAACGTTCTCTATTGCACCAATAAAACTCTTCTCACACCTCTGTTCAACCTGAACAATTTTTTTGTTCAAAATAAATTTCCCCAAACCCCGTTTGATTGTCTCTACCTCTGGTAACTCTGGCATAATACCTCAATTATAGCACGTTTAGAGATGTGCAGGCGCAACTTGCAATAAAATGTACCAAAAGAACGAGCCCTCCTACACCTCCGCCCAGTTTTGACCAGTCTTCACCTCCACCGCCAACTTCACCTCAAGTTCTGGTGCGACATGCTCCATTACTCGTTGCAGCATCTCAGCCACCTCTGTTTTTTGTTTTTCATCGCATTCAATCATCAACGAATCATGAACCTGCATAATCATCTGGGCGCCCTCTGGTAGAGCCTGATCCACCTCAATCATCGCCCGTTTCATCAAATCCGCCTCAGTTCCCTGAATTGGCATATTCTGCGCCGCACGCTCCGCCCCAGTTCTCACGATAAAATTACTCGATTTCACATCTGGCGTCGGCCGACGACGACCAAAATAGGTCTCGACATACCCCTCATTTCGCGCTTGATCCAGTGTAAAATCCAAATATTCCTTAATCGGTCGCCTCAGTTCAAAGTAATTTTCGATAAAATCCTTCGCCTCGCCAAAACTCATATTTGCCGCATCCGCTAGGCCACGCACAGACATGCCGTAAAGCACGCCAAAATTAATCACCTTGGCAGCACGGCGCTGCGCTTTAGAAACCTCTGCCAGAGGCACGCCAAAGGCCTCAGAGGCCGTTTTTGTATGAATATCGGTGTTATTATTAAAATCTTCAATCAAAACTTCATCGCCAGCCAGCGCCGCCGCCAACCTCAATTCAAACTGCGAATAATCAGCACTGACGATTACCCTGCCAGTTGGCGCCACAAATCCCCGACGAATCCGTTTTCCCTCCTCTGTTCGCACCGGAATATTTTGCAAATTCGGGTTAGTCGACGACAATCTACCGGTCGCCGTCACATTTTGGGTAAAAGTCGTATGAACTCGCCCCTGTTCGTCCGCCAAACCTGGCAACGGCACAATGTAGGTCGACAGCAACTTCGCCACCTCGCGATATTGTTTAATCAGAGGTATGATCTCATGCTGCCCTTCAAGTTTATCCAACTCTTTTACCCCTGTCGAATAGCCTCTGGCGGTCTTTTTAATTCCTTTAGTCGGCAGCCCTAGTTTACTAAACAACACATCCGACAGCTGAATCGGTGAATTAATATTAAATTCTCCCCCAGCCAAGAGCCAAATTTGCTGTTCAATTTTTTTAACTATAAGCGTAAATTCCTCGTTGAGTGACTTAAAATACTCTCGATCAATCAGCATCCCCACCTTTTCCATCTTATAGAGAATCGGTATCAGAGGTAAATCAAATTGAACAAATATTTTATACAGCCCTGGCTCTTCGTTAAAAGCCGCTTTTTGCCGAGCAAATTCCGCCGTCTCCTCTACCGGTTCGATTCCTCGCTGTAAGGGGTTCAAAAGAAAGCTCCCCTGTCCTAAATCCCAAAACGGCGTCCCTGCCAAAATTTTTGCAGCAATTTCGGGATTTTTGTGCATCAAAGCCTTCACGTCCCAACTAATAATCGTACCATCCTGATCTTCATGCGGAATTTCGAGGGTTTGCTGCCCCAAATCTAACCGAGATTGAGCCCTTTTTGCACCACGAGAAACCCCTCCAGAACCACCCTCAGAAATTGGCTTTTTCCTCTCTGACCCCTCTGGTGTGCGCTCTGCCGGTTTTACCCCCTCAAGTGGGCTACCAGAGCGCTTGTTTTCCATAAGCGGCTTGGCATGCGTCTCAGAGGTCTCAGAGGCCATTTTTGCGGTATTAAAAGTAGCACCGTCTTCTGCCAGAAACTTCCGCTTGAGCGACTTAAATTCCAGTTTATCTAACGCCGCCGCAATTCGCGCGTTATCTACCACGAGATCTTTCATATCGGATAGTTTAACAGGGGCGTCAGTCATAATTTTGGCCAGTTGATAGGACATTTCGGCACTTTTACGCCCAGCTGATAATTTTTCCTGCACTTTGCCGCCGATTTTGTCCAAATTCTCATAAATTCCTTTCACCGTACCATATTCACCCAACAATTTCACGGCAGTTTTTTCACCCACCCCTGGAACTCCTGGAATATTATCCGAAGAATCGCCTTTTAGCGCCTTCAAATCAAGAAACTGATCCTTTTTAATCCCATATTTCGCCTCAACCGCCGGAACATCGAGCTCTTCAAGACTCGTAAAACCCTTCAAAATCCGATACATTCGAGTGTTTTCGTCAACTACCTGCAACATATCAAGGTCAGAAGAAACAATAAAAGTCTCCCAATCCTCCCCCTGTTCATCCAATTCATCCACTTGACGGCTGAGCGTGCCGATAATATCGTCGGCTTCATATTCGTCGCATTCAACAAAATTCCAACCCAGCGCCTTGATTAGCTCTTCTAGATACGGAATTTGCGCATAAAAATCATCGCCCGGCTTAGTCCGCCCAGCCTTATAATCGGCAAAAAGTGCCTTCCGCCGCGCAGCTGAACTTCTCGAATCCCAAGCTACCACCACCTTGGTCGGACGCAAATTTTTTACAATTTCCATCGCAATCGCCGCAAACCCATAAATCCCCCCAGTCGGCGTACCATCGCTCGTCGAAAGCGCCCCCATCGCATAATACCCCCGATAAAAAACTGATTTTCCATCAATAATCACTAGACGCTTCATATGTCTAGTATAGCATAGTTTACCAGTTTCTCTTAGCAACCTGCGCAGCGGCCTAATTAACCTAACCGATGGAGCTCTGAGACTTGCAGGTGCTCATAGTTGCGACTGGGTCGAAAGTGCTTATGCTGCAAACAGCGGAGAGAGAAACCGCCGTAACGAACACCTAAGTTGTTCGAAGGACGCACGATAGAAGTATCAAATTCAAGATAATACGAGCCAACAGAAGCACCGCTAGAATATAAAGAGCCATAGAAACTAGCTACTCTTAAATAGCCCAATGCTAAATCAAGGCTGCCGCTGCGCACCATTCTTACAAAAAAGGAAGCCCTGGCCACATAGACCAGGGTTCCAACAACCATCAAATTTCACCGCAACACGCCACATGCTTGTCAAGGTCATTTCAAAACCAGTTTATCTGATTCCGAATCATACCTAAACAGAGCACACTGCATACCAGCCGCTTTTCTGTCATAGTCAGGCTCGCCCACAAAACGTCCATAAACGAACTTATGCGCAAGCGCGCCTTTTACCTCTGGTAACGGATGTGATAATGTATCCCAATTTGCAGACGCTACCGCCAAACAATTGGCATTTTTGCGCTGACAAGGAAAAATACACCATCTCCCCTCAAGGTGTTGAGCCGTCTTCTGATTCCAAGCACGACAAAACGTGTACTTCACCGACCATGAGTTAGCCCAATTGCCAGGTATCTGATCCAACACGTCCTGACTAGGATAGCTTTCCTTGAATGCAAACTTTGCTGCACCCACTTTCGTTACTACAAAAGTGACGCCAACACTTTCACATTCCAAATGGTAAGCACGTCTAGTTGCGTGCACATCGTCAACGCCCAGTTCCAGCACATAATGCCCTGCTGCACAAGGGCATTTATCGAATCGGTCAAAGCAGTCACTCTCGTAAACATCCCAAGTGTTGAAATCTCTGCATTCGCAGACCCCCTGTAATATTACAATAGACTGTCCTACAAACTTTTTCTTCGCCTGAGCGAAAGTTAAAGTCTGTTTCTGGTTCTGCGTAGAATCCTGATTAGTAGCTACGTTGGTTTTAATAGTGTTGTTTTTCATATTTCCCTCTCTTTCTACGCCTAAGGCGCGCCAGGCTAACTGGCATCTCTCGTTTTTTAGTTTTTACTGCATCTGTGCAGTATAAAATCGACCAAATGCCTCTAGTCAACTTTATACTGCACAGAATAGATACAAGAGATGAGAATGACGTATGATATAACAAACACTTTATAGTGAATTTGACAGTTATGGTTTTAATGTACCTAGCTCGTAAGATGTAATCAATCCTACAAGTGGGATTGAGCTATATTTATATAACTGCTTCAAACCTATTATCTATGGACATACCAAAGATTACTGGTTCAATAAGCCATCTTACCGATGCTCATACTTCCATTGTATCATACATTGTTACAAAAGTCAATACTTTTTATGTTTATTTTACGACAACGCAACAAATATGTTTAATTATCACATTCAACCCTTCCAAATTTGCGCAAAACATTTTCTAAAACCCGAACAAATTTACCAAAAAGTATTCCCAAAATTCCCGAACAAACTCTCTCCTCCCCATAAATCATCTCGATTCATTCCTTAATTTGCCACCCTATGGTATAATTAAGCTCATGAGCGACAAAAACATCAAAATTCTCGCCATTGTCGGCATGTCCGGCACCGGCAAATCAGTCATCGTTGACTATCTCACCGAACATGGCGTACCAAAAGTTTATTTCGGTGGCATGATTATTAAGGAAATGACCAAACGTGGCATAGAAATTACCCCTGATAACGAGCGCAATTTTCGTGAAAAAATCCGACAAGACGAGGGCAAAGACTGGGTAGTCCAGCAAGCTATCGCCGAAACCAAAGATCTCATCGCCGCCGGCCAGAAACGCATCGTCCTCGATGGCGTCTATTCCTGGACCGAATACAAAATCCTAAAGCACGAGTTCCCTGGCGACCAATTAACTTTCATCGCCGTTATCACACCAAAAAATTTGCGCTACGACCGCGTCGCAAGACGCCCAGAACGTCCCTTTGACGCCAAAGCTATTCGCGAGCGCGACTACAGCGAAATCGAAAACCTCGAAAAGGGTGGCCCAATCGTCGCTGCCGACTATTTCCTGATGAACGACGGCTCCATGGATGACCTCTACAAACAACTCGACGCCGTCCTCAAAGAAATCGATTTCTAACTTCGTGCGCAGCGGCGCTGTTGGCCTACGTATCGGGTTATTGAGGCATGCTGGTCTTAATGGTAATTACTGGTCTTCTAGCAGCGGACACACCACACTTAACGCTAATTTGCTAAATTTTCATGTTTGGAACACGTACCCGTCAGCTGGCCCATGGGTTCGTTACCTCAGTTTCTCTCTCCGCTGTTTATAGTAGTAGGAAAAATTGCTTTGCAAAAGTAGAATCATTTTACTAAAAATTTGCCTAAAATCCGCTTGCGGTTTGCAAAAATGTGCTATAATAAGAGTGCTAAACTAATCGGAAAATTTTTGAAAAGCCAAAGACTAAATTGTGGCGATCAGGTGCCAGTTTAAGTCTTTGCGCTTATTCTGATTAGTTTAGCGACTGCACGTGGTCGCCATTTTTGTTCTAAAGGATATCATTATAGAACAAGAACGACGTATTCGTGCTACTTCCATCCTTCTGCGCAGTTGTATGGGTAAATGGGGGGATTGGTTTTGGTGGGGTGAGCCGTTTTTGTACCTCTAGGTGAGAGTACGATAGTTATATAGATAGTAGGATATTTATGTAATCAAAAACCCTTTGCTATTGTCCTCATGCAAAGCTCACTCTCACCTCCGGTTCACTTCCACCAAACCAATCCCCCTAACTTAAGACCAAACAATAGTAGTTTTAACTTTGGAGGTAACCCATATATGGTTAATAGAGTTATCAACTTTAACGCTCTGGCTTATACTAGCCTAGGACTATTTATCCTACTACTAACTCTCCTCATAACACCGCAAATTACAATCAATCATAGTACATCGGCCCTGTCGTGCGGATCAGCTGCTTGCGAAACAGATTTCGTGAACGACATAGCCGAAACAGCTGTTGAAGCAAACGTAACTAGCACCGTATCACTAGGGCTTGCCAGTGAAGTAAATATCGACATTGTCCCCAAACTCACTGGCACACTGACAGAAGCGCCGACCACACTTGTGGTTGCCACTAACAACACTACTGGCTTTGCCGTCTATATGCAAAGTAATAATTCTGATGGTTCCCTCAAAGGCGACACCTCAAACAAAGCAATCGCCCCAATGACTGGCAGTGATTTTAATAACGCCAATAACAACAACGCCTGGGGCTACAACATCAACAACGGAACATATCACCCTGTACCATACAAGAATCTCAGTAATTCGACCACCACACCAATTATTAGCGAGTCGTCACCAAGCACTAATGGTAGTAAAAAGTATAATATTAATTTTGGGATTAAAGTCGATACCTCGTTACCAGCCGATTATTATACCGGTACGGTCACAGTCTCTGCCGTGGCCAATCCTTCTGCCGTCGGTGGCTTAAGAAGCATAAGCTACATGCAAGACATGACAACAGAAGTTTGCGAAAAAACGTCTTTACACTATACTAAGCAACTTACCGATACAAGGGACGGTAAAAAATACTGGGTTGCCAAACTGCGTGACGGCAACTGCTGGATGACGCAAAATTTAGCATTTGACTTATCTACTAGTAAAAATTTAAATTCTGCAGACACCGATATAGAAGATCACACAAATTACGTACCTACTTCCACGACTTACCTTGCATCCAATGCTGGACAGACTGGAGTAAGCCCAGAATTCACTGGTAAGGCTGGCTCAGAATCTTCTAGCAATCAATATTCTTGGGGTAAATGGAAAAATACCGTCCTTGCTACACCAATTCTACGGCTCAACTGTAAAGGCTATAGTGGAAATGACAACTACAATTCTATCAAATCAACCGATACGCTTGCCGAAAAGTGCTGGTCTAGTGGTTTTATCGATGTGACGGATTGGTCACCAACTTTTAAAGCTAAACAGGATACTATTTGGCTTAAAAATCCAGCCGACGAAACCGCTGCGCCTACCGGGCATACAACCCTCGTAGCTGCCGATAATGAAACTAAATCTTATGACACGCATTATCTCGTAGGCAATTACTATCAATATAATACAGTTACTGCTGGCACCGGTACCTCAGTAGGAGCAAAAAACGCCTCAAGTACTATTTGCCCCAAAGGTTGGACACTCCCAAGGTCTGGGAACAAATCCTCCATACCTAATAGTTTAAACACTGACAACGGTTCCATCTACAATCTTTTAAATGCTTATGGCGTCGCAAAAACGATCACATCTGCTTCTGGAACAAACACTATCACTATGCGTGATTACGGTAAACGTTTAGCATTATTAAATAATGTAAATGGTGACACCGCTGATTACGTTATAGCGAACAATGAATACAACATCGCTGGCCCACCACTTTATCTTACAAACGCAGGATATATTCATCTTTCTACTGGTTATCTTAGAAGAGCTGGAGATTCCGGTTATTACGATACAATCTCTGGATCTTCTGCATCCGAAAGCTATGAAGTATTCTCAGGTGACCCTCCATCAGTTTCGACATACGTAGCACCTCGCTACCGAGGCGCCAATGTTCGTTGCCTAGCTGAATAGTTCCAGATTTCTAGCACTGCGTTCTTGTAGTGCTAGAATTTTCTTTAGCGTCTCTATCTCACCACCCTCACCCCACGTTGGCTTTTGCTGATTTCAATCGTTTCTACCCCAGTCAACTTTTGCCAAACATTATCAGTTTGCAGATAAACATCTTGCGGTTCGAGGAATCGCAGTTCAATCTTCCCTTTTACCTTCTTCCCCGGAATACGCCAAATCCTACCGGCCAGAGACCAGCCTAATTCACCATTTAGACTACCAAAACGCCCGGTTTTCACCAAAAATCCTTCTGGCCTCTTATAAAACCTGCCGCCGTGCCACTTTCTCGCCATGGTGCGACCATTTACCACGACCAAATCCGTTACGCGCGGACTCAACAATCGCCCTGCGTCAACCTCTGTTTGGGTCGCCGACTGCTCAGGTAGCGACACTGTAACTTCGTCATTTTCAAATTCCACCGCGCAAGCCATTGTACGCCCATGCCGCCAATTATAAAATTTCCAACTGAGGCGAGAAATTCGCTCACGGACGCCAGCCAAGCCTCTTGAAACACGCAAATTCCTACCACTCAGTTCACCCAGAATCATCACCTCATACTTCCACTCCTCTGGACTTGCAGTTTCCGCAGAAACATCCCCTAAGCTTACAGTCTCCCCAGCGGCGATCTCTGAGCTAGCAGCCTCTACAGAAATAGGCTCTGGGCTAGCAACCTCCGTAGCAGAAACATCATCAGCACTAGAAGATTCCTCACCAGAACCCTTCTTTCCACCAGAGATAGCCTCCTCACCGGTCGTCACAACCTCTTCACCAGATACCGCAGCTTCTTCACCAGACACCACCTCTAACGCATCAAAATCTTTTTTCTCAACTTCCCCATCTGGCACCAGAACATTCTCCTCATGGTCCGTAGTCTCTATCTCTTCTGCATTAGCGTCCGCCGGTAACTGTTTTAGCGTGGCTTCGGGTAACCATTCCAGCTGTTTATGCGACAGCCACCAACCAAAAATTCGCCATTTCGCCCCAGTAAGGCTTTTCTTGCGTTTGCCTTCATCGAGACTAGCCAGACCAGCAGCCATCATTCCAACACTGGCATGCGCGAGTGCATAGCGCCAAGGCCGGCCATTAACCCTAATCTTCAATGGAAAAACTTCCAGCGTCTTCCCCTCGTCCGCTTTCCGAATGATTTCTTCGATACCGCCAACATACTCGTCACCATACAATACCGGCCGTCTCACACGCGTCAGGCCACTAATATCATTGGTTAAACCATAACCAATTACCGCAAGCGTCGCCTCACGCTGCGCGCGTAAAATCGCGTTCATCGTCATGCTTGCGAGGCCATCACCGCCGGCCACCACCACAAGATCGCCATCATGCAAAAACTGCGCCAGCCTCCGCGCGTTTTCGTTAAACCCCACCGGCTGCCAGACAAATTTCCCCACCAACATACCGGTCATTTTGCGCGCTGGCTCAATAATTTCTTTCTTAATCGTCGCGATACTAGCCGCCCCTGCGTCATAAACCACTACTAGCTTTCGCAACATTTTGCGCCTCGCTTAATTACCAATCTTCGACGGATCGAAGTTCGGAATCAAAAGTCGCATCACCGTGTACATCGCCGCCCAAGCAATCAGGCCAATCACTACCTCTATTAGCCGTTTTTTGGCCGCCGCCACCTGCGCCTCGCTATCGCGCGCCGTCAAATACTGAATCCCAGCAATGATTACACCAATCGTCGCCGCCGCACCTAGACCATAAACAATAATATTCAAAATCAAGTTCAAAATATCGCCAATCTTCCACGTATCTGGCAAAATACTGGTTGTCACCGCCATAATTCGATAAAAAATCCCCTTCATCTCCACCTCCTATTTTAGATAACCGTGCAGTTTTTTAGTTTGCTTATGCTTACGTAGTTTAGCTAGTGCCTTCGCCTCAATCTGACGAATTCGTTCCCTCGTCACCGAAAATTCCATCCCCACTTCTTCTAGCGTATGTGGCCGACCACCACCAATTCCAAACCTCAAGCGAATAATTTTCTGCTCCCTTTCGCTCAGAGTTGTCAGAATCTCCGCAATTTGCTCCTTAAGAATCTGGTTCGCCGTGGCATCCTCTGGTGAATCTCGCTCACTATCTTCGACAAAATCCCCCAGCACCGACTCTTCATCATCGCCATCGCGTCCCACCGAAGCATCCAGTGACGCAATATCTTGCTTGATGCGCATCACGTTCTCAATTTTATCGACTTCCATCCCCATCGCTTCGGCAATTTCTTCGTTGGTCGGCTCGCGGTTCAACTCCTGCGTCAACTTACGCGTAGTCCGGAGCACCTTGTTAATTGTCTCCACCATGTGCACCGGGATACGAATCGTCCTCGCCTGATCAGCAATCGCTCGCGTAATCGCCTGCCTAATCCACCAAGTCGCATAGGTCGAAAACTTAAAGCCCTTCTCCGGGTCAAATTTCTCCACCGCCCTCAGCAAGCCGGTGTTCCCCTCCTGAATCAAATCGAGAAAATCCAACCCACGCCCACCATAGCGCTTAGCAATGCTCACCACGAGACGCATGTTCGCCTCGGCGAGCTTATCCTTGGCTTTCTTGTCGCCCTTCATCGCCTTAATCGCGATTTCCTGCTCCTCCTCTTGCGTAAGCAGCGGAATCTTACCGATTTCCCGGAGGTACATGCGCACCGAGTCATCCGCAAAAGCGTCAACGTTGTCCACCGTAATCGCTAAATCTTCATCAGAAAAATCATCCTCCCCCAGCAAGTCGTCGGCTACTGGTTCGTCAAGGTCTAGCATTACGTTTTTGTTATTCAAGATATCTTCATCGCTATCCATTACAACACATTATACTAAAAAATTACAGTTTATCAACTGTAAAATCCACCAAAATCCCCTCACGCCCCATCCAAAATTTCTTCACAATTTTCGCCCAATCAGCCATAAGAAAGGCCCCGGTCAACCGGGGCGCAATCTATCAATCAGTTTACAGTTACAGTTAAAGAAAATTTGGGATAAATAGCGTCGTTAGGCTTCTACTCTCTTCAGCACATTACAATCATGCAAAAACTGATGCCAAGCCACAGCATGTTTAATCTTCGCAAAATTATAATAACTCAGCGGAAAATTCTTCTTACTCGAACCGCATTCCAGAGTCATGCCGGTAACTACTTGGGTGTCAGGGTCAATCATCACCACCGGTACAATACCGATATCAAGATCATCAATTTCCCAAGCCAACACCTCAAAGGCTCTCCTCAGCATGTCCATCGGATTCGTCACATCACGCTTACACTCTTCCTCTAAGGAACTACGTACCAAACCAATCTCATCGCATTCGATACGTTCACGGAGCGCAACTCTCTTTTCGGACAGTATATCTATCTGAAAATCGTGATAGCAAATCAGCACATACGGCGCCTCAGCATCCATAAACAACACATCTTCAATCCCTGCCTCCGCAAACTTTGACTCGAACTCCCGTTTCAGCGTCTCAAGCGCCTCAACATAACTATTTTTCTCACCAACACTTGCAAAACCTTTGAATTCTCTCATACTACACCTCGCCCACAACCGTGAGCTCTCCTTTCTTTTGCTTGTCTATGCGGTTTGCCAAAGCAAAACTCTGACACCACATGCTACTCTTACAATAGTTCTACAAGCCATCCCTAGTACATGGATAGCATAGAGCCCACCAGTGGAATTTGATGAACTCTATGCCATCCACATACGTGCAACTTCTAAAAGGATATTTTCATATACTTTGTATATAAAAATAAGTACAGTGCTTATGAAAATTCAAAAATTATTTGACTGCTTTACTGATTGATTCCTAAGGTTCCTAAGCCGCTCGAACTAAGTCCTCGCCTATGCTTATATTTCCATTGTATCACATCAAGCCAAATTTGTCAAGAGTTTTTATGCTTATTTTACAACTACACAATAATAGAATCTAATTGTTAAAATTATCTTGCAGTAAAGTAATGCAAAACTCTTGCCATAGAAAAGAGCGGTCACAAGGCCGCCTCTTCATCTTTCTTTTGGAGCCACTCCGGCAAATGATTCATGCACTGCATAATTCTTTCGTTTTTCTGCTGCAATTTCTTCTTCTGTTCAGCCTCTTTCTGAATCGTCTCAATCCTAAAAAACCGCACCTTCTGACAGAAATTCTCCACACGCTCCGGTTGATACCTGAGTTCCGCTACCAGCCGCTGACGTTTCGCTTCAGCATGCTCCAGATCACTCAAGAAATCTCCTACACATCCTTCAGTATACCCATATTCCCCAAAGAGTGACATTTCGACATGTTCCTCATCTAGACCAAGCACCTGCCAAACTTCCACTTTCCGATTGCAATGATAAATAGCCAAGTTTAATACTGCAGCCCGATGACGCAACTGGTCATATAGTGGCCCATATTTTCTCCGCTGGCCTGCATACCATCGTCCTTCCGCCCGACGTTCAAAAAGTTCATTATACTTTTCTAATACCGCCTGCTCGTACCTTTCCGCATCTCGCAGAGAAAAATCCGTGCAATATTCGAACGGTCGACGCATCGTTATTGCGAATTTCCCGTACCCCGACGCCGACACAATTGCTTCCTGCCACAACTTATCACCAGACCAAAAACGCTCATGTAACCCATCAGCGATAACTTGGATTTTACGTTTATTCTCTTTCCAGAGCAACTGATAACAAGTCAGCCATATCCCAAACGCCAACAGTGTTATCGCACCAAATATTACAACAACCATTAAAATATCACCGGCCACTTTTGCAAAATTCCCCACGTCATTGAATTCATCCATTTTCTTCCCTCCTTTTTCTGCCAATAAATCCAACGCTAGAATCGCCTTTTAACTCCAAATTCACAAAAAACTAGTAATTGTTTTGCAATTCTCTCTTACATAATAGAATATTATACGGAAATGTCAATACAAACCCTTATTTGGCCCTCCGCGCTCAACTATTTCCCACTCTTAATCGCCATAATCTTGCGCAAAAGTTCATTGTACTTTACTTCCAAAGCATCCATCTCTTCCTCACCTGCGGTTTCACGCTTCTCGTCCATCTCCTCCTCCACTTGTTTCAATTCTTCCGTTAGTCGCTCAACTTCTTGCTTGTTCGTTTCTGCCTTCACTCTCGAGAGCAACCCCTGCGCCTCCTGCTCTAACGCCGCCTGACTAAAATCCTGATACTTCGCCTCAAAAATCATCGTTAGTTCCGCCAACTTAGTCTCGTCTTCCGGAATTTCTACCCCCTTCACACTTGTCAAACCACCACAGTAAACCAACGCTTGCAAACTTTCACGCATCCCCTTCAGCGCATCGTTATTCTCGTTATGCTTTTTTACTTCTTTGAGACGATGAGCGTGCTTTTCCTCAACTTTTTTAGCACGCAAATCTTCCACGTCACAGTCCAAACGCCGTGCCACCAACTTTTCGTAATGTTTACGTTCCACCGGATCAGCCACGAATTTCAACAATTTCATCGCTACATCTGAATATTCTCGCTTACCGGACCCCGAACTAAGATCCAAATTCTCCTGATATTTATCCAGCAACCAATCCACCGCTGGTCGATAATCCTGCACTGCCTGTTGCCAAAGCAAAGGATCTTTCTGAATCAACTCATCTGGATCCTTCGCACCATGATAATCCGAAATCACACTTAAATTCACGCCCAAATCACCAGCCATCATGATCGCTCGCTCCGTCGCCTTCACCCCAGCCGCATCGCCGTCATAAGCCAGCCGCACATCCGGCGTAAGCCGCGATAAAATCTTCAGGTGTTGTTCAGTCATCGCCGTGCCACTCGTCGCCACCGCCTCGCGCACTCCAGCCTGATGCGACGAAATCACATCCATGTTCCCTTCCACAATCACCACAAAATTATTCTGACGAATCGCCTCCTTGGCCTGCACCAAACCAAACACAAACCGGCTTTTATTAAACAATAACGTCTCCGGCGTATTCAGATATTTTGGCTCACCCTTAGTCAAAATCCGCGCCGTATAACCAATCACCCCACCACTATCAATAAACGGCACCATCATGCGTCCCCGGAACAAATCCCCACCAAACCGATTCAACACGCCGGCCGCTTCCATCTCTGACTTCTTATATCCCCGTTTAGTGAGAAAATCCACCAACGCCTTACCATTGTTCGGCGAATAACCAATCCGAAAAATCTCCTGCGTCCCTGGCGACATGCGCCGTTTTTCTTCTACATATTGCCGCGCATGCGCACTCTTAGTCAAACAAAACTGATAATATTTACACGACAGTTCCACAATTTCCTTCATGCGTCGCTTGCGCTCTGCCACTGCCTTATCACCACCACCATATTTCTGCAGTTCTACACCAGCCTGCGCCGCCAACTTTTCCAATGCCTCACGAAAAGAAATCCCCTCCACTTCCATTACGAAAGAAAACACGTCGCCACCTTTGTTCGCCGAGAAATCATGCCAAATCCCCTTATCCGGCGACACCATAAAACTCGGCGTCTTATCCACGCCCCACGGCGAACGACCTTTTAGCGTACGCCCGGCGCGCTTCAACTCCACATACTGCGACACCACATCCTCTATCGGTAGCCGCGCCCGAATTTCTTCCTTCGCGTCATCCATATCTCTATTATAGCAAAATATCACAAATGCTTCGTCACATTGCTGAGATTGCTGTTTTCTGTGCTATAATATGTTTATGGATAGCCTTGAATACCTTAACCAAATTTCTAAATCCAACCGCCCGGTCAAGCGGACTGCGCCGGTCAAGACTAAACTTTTTGACAATTCGATTATTAAAATTGCCCTTGGCGGCATCGTGCTGTTTTTCCTGCTAATGATTCTCGGCAGTATGCTCGGCAATCTGGGTGCCAAACCAGATAATCTTACCAAACAACTTTATACACGCACCGTCAACCTCAACACTGTGCTGACCGATTATAATCGCGATCTCAAATCTTCGAAACTACGCTCGATTGGCACTTCGCTAGCCGGCGTGTTGACTAATTCGACCAACCAACTTGAGCCTTATATTAAAGGCGAGGAGACCAGTCAAGAGGTGTTGCGACCAGACGAAGAAACCCAGGCTAGCGAGGCTGCCCACCTCACCGAGCTTAGCACTTCGCTCAATAATGCGCGTTTGAACGGCATTCTCGATCGTACTTATGCTAACCAAATCGGCCTAGAAGTTTCTCTGCTACTGTCGATGATTTCCGAGCTCGAAGAGCGCGGCAAAAACGAGCCGGAGCTCATCAAAATTCTCACCGATTATCGCAGCAATCTCGAAATCATCCATGATAGTTTTGAAGAATATTCGGAAATTTAGTAACGCTAAAAGCCAGGGTTCTAGGAGCTACTTCTTAACTGTTGATTGATTGTTAGCTTTTTTGGTCAGCAGCGGCCTTCTTGCGCGCGTCTTCTTTGCGGTTTAGTTTGTTGATAAATTTCACCAGCAGGAACACGGCAAAAGCCACTACAATGAAATTCACCACGTTTTGCAAGAAATTTCCGTAAGCAATCGTCACCGATTCGTCAGCGCCAAAAATGTTCGGAATGGTCAGCGAAAATTCCGCCAGGTTCACGCCGCCCATAATCAACCCAACCAGCGGCATAATAATATCGTCCACCAACGATTTCGCAATCGAGGTGAACGCGCCACCGACCGCCACACCAATCGCGAGGTCAATCACACTGCCTCGATTGAGAAACTCACGAAATTCTTTCATAAATTGCGTTTCGGCCACGATATGCACGGCTTTAATCGGCGCCGTCACCACGTCCGCCAGCGCTGGCTCGTCGTGCAAATGCGCCAGAGCCTCGGCTTTTTCGTCGTCAATCGTTTGAGCTTTGCTGGTTGCTGGCGCTTTTTTGTCACTAGCTTTCGTGCCATCAGCTGGCGCGGACATTTTCGTACCATCCGCTGGTGCGGCCGTTGGTTTTTCGTTATTTGATTTGTCAGTTTTACTCATTATTCATTCTCCTGATTTTTTTCTACTTTTCGTGTTTGCGACTTTTTTGATAAAACTTTTTTCTAGCCCTGGACATTTTAGATTGGTAATCAAAACCATAAACCATAACAAATAGCAACTTTCAAAAATCAGCACCCCCTTCATGAACCACTCGAATTCCAGGATAAAACTCGTCGCGCAAATTATCGCAAAAACCGCGTAACACAGACACCACACCCTCGCCCAAAGTGTCAATTCCGGATGAAACACCAGCCACACCGAAATCAGCAACATGCAAGCAAACATTGTCCGCGAACAAATCTGGTGCACTTGGCTCGGCACACTTTCCACTCCAAAAACTCTGTCAAAATAACCAATCGGGCAAACCGACAGACCAATCAGAGCAATCGCCGTCACTACCACGAGAATATAAAAAAGTTTCGGCATTCTAAGCACGCGACCAATCTCATATAGCCGCTCCGCCATGCAATCCGTCACCACAAAATTTCCCAGCGCAAAAATTATCGCTGACAGCGTAGCCAGCCCCACATAACGACTAATCGAATAATCCAAATGTATGCCATCACCCTGCATCAAGCCATTCGTAATGATTGCAAAACTCGCCGTCGCGAGAAAAATCAGTATCGCCAGGAACATTTTGCCGCGTCGAGTCAGCCTACTCTGCATCTACGCTCATTTCTCTGGTTAAATTATAGCTAAGCCGCACCAAATCGGCAACTTCCTCATCATCCAGTTGTCCGCTCGGCACAATTTCTAGACCATTCCGGCCAAAATATCGACTTTCCATCACCGATTCGTAGTCCGCGCGCAATTTGTCGGCGAGTTTCCGATCCGAACGCACTTCGTAAGTCTTAGCGCGCACCACCAGAAAAGCCTTGCCACCGGGCACCGAATAAACTTCACGCGTGGCGTCACCGTCTGGTTCGGTCGCCCTGGTAAATTCACCAATGCCACTGATTTTGTCAACTTCAATCATTATTCCTCTTCGTCTTCGTCCTGACCGACGTTATTTAGCTTAACATAATCCAAATACCAACTGAGCTCTTTGATGCTACCTTTGATATCTTCGAGGGCGCGATGTTCTTCTGGCTTGAGGAATTTTTTGCCATACTTCCCTTCCATCACGACTTTCCATGCTGACACATCAAGCATGCGGTAGTGCAATTTTTTCGCTAGTTTTGGCAGGTAGCGATCGATAAATTTACGGTCTTGGTGAATCGAATTGCCGGCGAGGATGACTTCTGCGCCAAAATTTTCTTTCACAAGCGTGAGTAAAACTTCTTCTGCTTCGGCAAGAGTGATACCATCGGCACTGATTTTCATCAATTCACGACGCGAACGCGCATTTTCTTCCCAAAATTCGCCCACCATACGTTCTTTCATCAGCGTCGGATCGGCTTGCACGCCAAACTCCGTTTCCGCCATCGGCTGCAAATCCCAATCTGTCGCAATCGCAGCAACTTCGAGAATTTGGTCAACTTCTGGATCGAGGCCAGTCATTTCTAGGTCCATCCATAGTAAAATCGCTTTTTTGTTCATCTTTTTCCTTTCTTTTACTTAATAAACTTACGCTTACATGTCCTCCGGAATTTGCTCAATCCCTAGAAGGCGCAAACCATGTTTCAGCACCATGACAAACGCCTGCACCAGCACTGCACGCTCCACTTCACGCGTGTGACCAGCCACTTGCTCATGCTCATAGAACCGCGAAAATTCTTGCGCCAACTCAAACAAATAACCACAAACCTTGGAAGGGGCCTTCTCTAGCACCGCTTGCGCTAAAATTTCGTTATATCCAACCAATTTCTTGGCCAACTTCCGCTCATGCTCGTCCGCAAAATCCTGCAATTCGCCTACATTATTCACTTTTTGCAAAATTTTACCTGCGCGCACCAACGAATATATAATATATATACCAGAATTTCCGCTAATCGCCACCGATTCAGCCGGGTCGAAAATAATATCTCCACCGACGCGATATTTGAGGAAAGCATATTTGATTGCAGCCAAGACAAGAGCATCGACTGGGCGTCGCCCCGTAAACACCTCTTTCTCGGACCGGGTGTCGTCAGCGCCCGTCTTTACGGGGCTGACGCACCCTACGCTCTCGGCAGCAGCCTCCGAGAGTTCCTCGTAAGACGTATTCACAGGACGACGCCCAGCCAAACTACTTGCCTTCTGCTTCACTATCTCTATTACATCTACCGCACGGAGGAAATTGCCTTTACGCGAGCTCATTTTCTGATTCCCTGGCAACCGCACCATACCATGCGTCAAATGCGTCGTCCGATCGACTAGTTCCGGCGCATACTCGTGCACGCTGGCTAGCACCACTTTCATATAATCGGTCTGCTCGTTACCGGTAATCACCACCGACTCATCAAAATGCCAGTCATCCCATTTGGTAAAAATCAACCCTACGTCTTTTGCTTCGTAAGTCGGCACGCCCTCGCGATTAATAAAAACGCGTGTATGCAAACCGACTTTTTCGCCTTTATAAACAATCGCGCCATCGCTCTCCTCATAAACTGTGCCCACATGCTCGCGTACCTCTTGCAAACCTCGACCAGCCACACTAGATTCCGGATAAAATTTATCAAACTTGAGGCCGATTTTCGCATAAAAATCCTCAAAATATTTATAGCTGAGTTCTCGCCCCTTCCAATACAGCTTGGCCAGTTCGCTATCGTGCAAATCTTGCTCGTTAATCTGATAAATTTCCTTGTTCAGGGCGGTGATTTCGGCTTTGGCTTGCTCGTCATCTTCGTAAGCTCGTGTGCCTTCTACGTAACACTCGGCCAAAATTTCCATCGTCAGATCATCAAGCGAAACCCCCCGTTGTTGCACCGCCCAGAGGTTCTTGGCTACATGCAGCCCCACATCGCCACCAAAATTCGCTCGCACCACCTTTGCGCCAGCAAGTTCCAGCAAACGCGAAATCGCATCCCCCACCACCGAAGTGTAAAGGTGACCAACGTGTAAAACTTTGAATGGATTTGGATCAGAAAACTCCGCCACCACCATCTTGTCACGATAATCATCTAGGCTAAAATCAATCTCACCCTGCGCCTGGCGCGCCACCTTGTTCGCGAAATACCGATCATTCAAGCGAAAATTCAAGAAACCTGGCCCAGCAATTTCTACCGTAAACTCGTCCGCTTGGTTCGCCAATTCGCCCATAATCGCCTCACCAACCGCTCGTGGAGCCTGATGTACGCGCGACGCTAACTGCATAGCCAAATTAGAAGCATAGTCAGCGCCCGTCTCAGCCGGCGCCACCGTCAAAATTATATCAATCCCTGCGACCTCTTGACCGTACAACTTCTCCAGCGCCACTCTCAGCGCGTTTGTGATATTTTCCATGGAATAATTATAACATATTTTACCCTAAAAGGAGGAGAAAGGGATTAATTTAACACTATAACAAAAAAATAAACCCTTCATTGTAATATTGAATTAATTTTGCTATACTAAACTCAATAAGAAGTGAATGAGATACTGAACTGAATCGATAGGTCACTTCTTTTTTTGATAGTTATCTATTGATTACATGCTTCCTACTCCTGCAAACAGCGGAGAGAGAAACCGAAGTAATCGAGATGTGGACCTACAGACGGATAAACACCTAAATCCGTAATATTGAGATTATAGATAGTATCGGCATCTAGAATGCTTGACGACCAATAATGCGCAAACAGTCCAGCACGTTTTACAAATCCTTCACGCAAAATCACATAGCCGCTGCGCACAGTTTTCCGTACTCCTGCAAACAGCGGAGAGAGAAACCGTAGTAGACAAGATGTGGACCAGTCGATGGAGTCACTCCCGAAGTAGTAAAATTAAGGTAGTATGCGTCAGTTGAATCAGCTCCACTGCGTGACCAATAATAGCCGTGAAAGCCTGCTGACCTCAGAAAACCAAGGGCTATGACAGTATAACCGCTGCGCACAAAAGATTATTGATTTTAAGGCAAAATATGTACCTTGTTGTACATGCCAGAGTATGTGCGCTTTTTGCAAATCCGCGCATACTTTTTCCAGCTCTGCCTCTGTTAATCGTCAAAATTCTACGCGCAAAAAACGAAAAACCGCGCATATCTTAATAGTTGATAATTAACCCAAAAATCTAGCATTTTTGCGCAGCGGCTATCCTAGCATAGGACGTGGTTTTGTGAGCCTTAGTGGAATTGACAGCTATTATTTATCAAGTACCGCCAGTAGCGTCGATACTCTATATCACCTTTTCTTTCATGCTACCAAAACTTATCCGGATGCCGGTCCAACTAGTCGTTCATCCGGTTTCTCTCTCCGCTGTTTGCAGGAGTAAGCGCTTGTTCGTATTTTCTAGCTCCCCACTCGCGCTCCTGTCTTCACAGGGCGCTCATTCTGCAAGGCTAGCAAGCCTTGCTTTTAGTCGCTAGAAAATACGAACTGCGCTTGATGTTTTAGTGTCTTCAAAAAGTATGGACTCCGCTTAAGCTTTTCTTATTCTAGAAAATAAGAACCTAGCTCAACGTCTCAACACGTTAGAACGAGTTAAGCAGTAGCGGCAAACAGTTCCCCAATATTAACACAATCACAAACGCCGACACCAGAAACGGCCCAAAATGCACCTCATGATTATCGCTTTTGATTGCGCTTGGTAAAGCAATTAAGTCACCCAGCAGGTTCGCCAAGAAAATCGTCCAGAGCGACAGCCACCAATCAGCTAGTGCCAACGCCAATGCTAAGGCCAAAATCCAGTCTCCACTCCCCATCAACCTTTCTTTTGACCCCTTGTAAATCACAAAACAAGTCCCCGATAGAATCAATGCTCCTACCAGCGCCCCTAGTACTTCGCCGAACAAATCTGGATTATCCGTCAAACTTACTTCGTACATTTTCAGTAAGAAGACCATCAGACCGAAAACCACCGCCAAAAACAGCAGGACCGTCGGCAGCAAACCCCACTTGGCATCATACACCGCTAGCACAGTCAATACTACCAACATCACTAAGGTCATGATAAAAACAGCCAATTTGACCGCCAGAAGCTCTGGTCTAAGTGCCAAGACATTCCAGTTGTTCAAAATCGGCACCAAATACGCCCAAGATAACATGAAAAACGCCGTTGCCAAACCAATTTCTGACACAAAATCTGCCATGCCAATTGGTTTGTGACAATGGCGACATTTCCCTCGCAGAACCAACCAAGAAATAATCGGGATATTATCATACCATCTAATTCGTTTTTTGCAGTGCATACAAACTGACCACTGGCCAAGTTCCTTTTTGCCAGTAGCATGCCAACGCCAGCGCCACGCTTGACAACAAGCAAACGACCCAAAAATCGCGCCTAGCGCAAACATAAACACCAATAATAGAACCAATATTATGTTATCTACAAGCATAAACCTATTATACCACAATAGTTACATAACGCGATTTACTTTTCTGTTAACTCCCTGCCGTTTGTTTTGAATAACAAAAAAGACGCCCCACATTGTGAAGCGCCTTTTCAGCATATTCTATATTTTACTGATTGTCTTTACAGTAAACACCGTTACCTTCAAGTTTGTAAAGAATTGCATAATCACGAGAGTTGTTAGAGTAAACAGCAAACTCGTCATCACACTTAGCCTTTTTAATCACATAAATTTTGTAACGCTTGTCGTCACCAGCATCTTCACCAAAGTCTGCATTAGTCAAAGTTTTTTCGTCGCCGGTTGCGTCAAAAGTACTAATGTTAATACCATAAGTCCAACCAGAAGGATCAGTAAAGGTGTTCATGGTATCACCAGCACCATTCAAATAGTTGACGATAAGGCAGGCTGCATCAGTTGTCTGCTCGCCAGAAGTAGTACGAGTACACTTATAGTTCGTTTCATCCAATTTAGCGCTGTCTTCGTCAATCGCATCAATGTTACTGTTCCCTGGTAGTTTACCAGAGTTGTTACTCTGCCAGTTAGTAATCTGAGTTTGTAGACGAGCCAGGTCATTCCTACGCTGAGTGTCACGCTGGTTACGCTGCAAAGTTGGCAATGCAATAAACACCATCAAGAAGATGAGAGCCGCGATCGCGAGCACCAACACAACTTCAATAATGGTAAAACCGCCCAATTCACCATCTCCCGCCTTTTTTGCCGAGCGTGGGAGTTTCGCCCTAGATTTTGCAGATCTTGCCACTTTTTATCCTTTCTTATAAATATTTTGTTTTATCATTAGCATTATTATACCACATCTTGGAAGTTTTCAATGCGTTTTGCGACATTTTTCGACCAATTCTCTGCTAAATTCCCATTTCGCTAACCAAACTGTAAATCGGGAAGAGCACCGCACCGATAATACCAGCCGCCGCAATCGCCAAGGCCACCATAAGAATCGGCTCGATCATCGTCGAAATCGTATCAATGCGCTCATCCAACTCGTCCTCATAAACCTTAGCGGCCTTGCCGAGCATTTCGTCGATTTTACCAGATTGTTCACCAGTTGCGGCCATTTGCGGCAAAAGCGGTAGAATATATGGTTTGCCCTTCAACGCTACGCTCAGTGGTTTACCAGAACGCACCATAGTCGCCGCTTGTGTCAACAAATCCTCAAGCACGACGTTGTTCATCGCCTCAGAAGAAATCCTAATCGCTTCAAGCATCGGCACGCCAGCGCTCAGCAGCATTTGCGCCGTCCTCGCAAACCTTGCATTGTACAAGCGCAAGTACAACCCCTTAAAAATCGGCGCATTAAGTTTAAGTAGTGAAAACCATTTTTTGCCTACATCGGTACGCCTGAACTGCATCACGAACCAGACAAAAATCCCCAGTAGCGCAATAATCAGCCACCAGTAGTTTATCAAGAAATTCGCCATACCAACCAGCGCTTTAGTCATCCACGGTAATTCCTTACCCATGTCGCGATAAAGGTTCTCCACCTCTGGCACCACCGCAATCAACATAAACGCCACCACAGCAATAATCACCAAGAGCACAATCGCTGGATAAGTCATCGCACTACGAATACGAGAAATCATGCTCGCGTCTTTTTCTTGCTGGTCAGCGAGTCGTTTCAAACTCACATCAAGCGTACCCGAAGCCTCACCTGCCGCAATCAAGGACAAATATAGCTGGTTAAACACATCTGGGTGCTTACCAAAAGCCTCGTGCAAGGTTTTACCACCTTCTACCTGAGCCAAAATGTCTTCAATCATGGCCTTAGTCGGCTTATCTTCGGTTTGCTCGGCCACCATTCGGAGTGCTGCCGACAATGGCAAACCTGCGCCAATCAAAGTTGCAAATTGCCGAGTGAAAATAATTCGTTGCTTAGCGGAAACACGGTTTTGCATGCGCGCAAAGAAGCCACTATTATCCTCAAGACGAATCTTCTGCGGTGTATAACCCTGCTCAATCAAAATCCGTCCGGCCGCGTTTTCGCTTTCGGCTTGTACGGTGCCGCTATAAACCTTACCGGTTTTCTTATCTTTTGCTTTGTAGGTATATCTTTTCATTAGCCCCTCGCTAGTCTATCAAATTCCGTTGTATCAACGGCGTATTCGCGAGCGTTTTCGTAAGAAATCACGCCGCTCTTCACATACTTCGCTAGTTCCCTATCCATCGTCTGCATACCCTGACTCATACCAGTCTGAATTGTCATATCAAGTTGGTGAGTTTTGCCTTCACGAATGATGCTACGCACCGCTGAGTTAGTCACCATAATCTCTGTCACTGCTACACGACCACCGTCAATAGCCGGTACCAAACGCTGGCTACAAATCCCAACCAGAATGTTCGCAAGCTGCGCTCTAACCTGAGGCTGTTGATGAGCTGGGAAAACGTCAATCATACGGTCAATCGACTGGGCAGCTGAGTTAGTGTGCAAAGTAGCAAACACCAAGTGACCAGTTTCTGCCACAGTAATCGCCGCCTGAATTGTCTCTAGGTCGCGCATCTCACCAATCAGCACTACATCCGGGTCTTCACGCAAAATACTTCTCAGTGCCGCCGCAAAGCTAAAGGTATCATAATGTACCTCACGCTGAGCAACCACTGCGCGCTTAGAACGATGGGTAAACTCAATTGGGTCTTCAATCGTAATAATGTGTACCGCGCGCTCGCTGTTAATCTTGTCAACCAAAGCAGCCAAAGTAGTTGATTTACCAGAACCAGTCGGACCAGTTACTAGGACGAGACCGTTAGGATGGTCAGCAAATGTCGCCACCACGCCAGGCAAACCTAGATCTTCGATGCTTTTAATCACGTTAGGAATGAGACGAAAAGCCGCCGCCATGTTTCCCTTTTCGAAGAAAGCGTTCACACGGAAACGTCCCAAATCACCAAAGGCAAACGAATAGTCAAATTCACGATCCTTGGTCAAAATGACTTTTTGGTTAGAATCGAGAGTTGAGAAAACCAACTGCTGTACCGCCATATCATCAAGCACCGGATAAGTAGTCTGTGGAATAAGAACACCATCCACACGCAAAATTGGTGGTAAACCAGCTTGTAAATGCAGGTCGCTCGCGTTATGACGAATACATTCTTCAAGCAAAGTCTCGATGGTCACACCGCTGGTAGTTGGCGTAGATGACACCGTCGTCGCTGCCGCACTAGTAGCTACAGTAGCTGGAGCGACCGTAGTGTTAGTTGGCGTGACAGTTGCCTTAGGGGTAGTATCGGTTTTAGCATTCATGGTCGTACCTCCGTTTGCTTTAGTAGTGGTCGAATCACTTGATTTCTTATCATTCTTCGCAACAGGAGTAGCGCTAGTGGCAGCTGTAGCGGCCGTAGTGGTAGCCGTACTAGTTGTAGCAGTCTGAGCCTGTGGAATTTCGTTCTTGAGCACGTTAGATTTCTTAGATTCGGTTGATTCTGGTTTCTTGGTCTCAGGCTTCTTCTCCTCAGAAAATTCCGCCTTAACCGGTCCGGTAGCCGTCGCACTAGCAGCAGCCGTATCAGCAACAGTAGCAGTACTCGCACTCGTAGCGTTAGCTCCACCGAAATCTGGTATCGCAAAAGTTGCGTCAGAACTCACTTGCTGGCCGAGACCACCAGTCGCGCTGGTTGACGTTGTCGGAGCGGTTACAGTTGCGTCAGCACCACCGTAAGTGCTCGTTGTGTCAGGTGCATCCACCGGCGCAAAAGGTGAAACCGGCATAGCCGACGTGGCGCCACCAGCATCATAAGACGCAGACTGTTCTGGCACCATGTTCATGCCATACGCCGCTTGCTCCTGAGCAGTAGCCCCAGCATCCGCTGCGGTCATTGCGTAATTTGCCGCATCATAATTATAGTTAGTATTATCTTGAATCGGCATGCCAGGCATACCAGAATTATTTGTTTGGTCCATCATGTTTGTTCCGAAATTCCCACTACTTGTATCCATACTAACATTTTACCACAAACATTTTATTTTACAAAAGGTTTTATCTATTTTTGTGCACAACGACGGCGCTCGTCCATACTTTTTGAGACCGTTCACGCTTTTGCTGTTCCAGTTTTGTTCGGTATATATTTGTGTAAAATTACTGACTAAAATCGATGATTTTAGGCAGTAATTTTTTACTATTACCCCTGTTATTTTCTATTAGCTAGTGGATAAAAATGGTGATTTTAGACAGTAGTTAACGGGCGAGGCAACGGATGGAGCGGCGCTGTAACGGATTAGCCTCCCCAATATTCTTACCATCCGTCGTTATAGTAATCTTCGTTCTTCCTAGGTACATGTATTCTGTCTTGTTGTAGTGAGTGTCTGCGAAGGCCGTACTAGCAGCACCGGTAGTAGAACTCATTATCATACTAGCGGTGCCAGAGTTAAGGATCTTGTTACTCTTCTCCGACATCGCTACAGTTCCACTCAAACCGAACTTAGCAAGATAAAATGGTGAAATATTGATATTATAACCATCACCAGAAATATTGGAATCCATGTTGCCACCAGTGCTAGTTTGGGTAAAACTTAGTCCATATTGAGCCAAAAGATATTCGTAATTACCAGAGTTTTCTTTCATTGACGTTGGAATACTGGCGATATTCCCCAATGCTGGCATTTTCCAGCATTTTGGACAAATGCTATCTGGAGCATCAGTGTTTTCGTTGCTATAAGTGCCAGACGATGCAGTAGCAGCAGGATATGAGTAAAAGTTACCAATTAAATAATGTGCGTCATACTGCCGCTTCTCAGCATCAAAACTCACTACGCGACCGTCAACTACAGAGGCTACATAATCTGGCGTCCAGCCTTCTATGTTAGTAATAATATCTCTTGCTAATGCTTGTGTTATTGTACAAGCCATAGAAGTAATTCCATTATCTGAACAGTTGCGATAAGTTACAGGATAATTTAAAATATATTTTGCAAAATTGGCAGACGCAAGCAGATTGCTTCCTGAATTTGCGCTAGTTGCTTGTGGTGGATACTTACTATCCGCATTCCAATACTTAACTCCGTCTATCAATTGGCCATTGTTGTCATAG
>CAYNHE010000007.1:0-42392 GCA_964397215.1 uncultured Candidatus Saccharibacteria bacterium | reverse complement strand
ATGGTAAGAAATACTGGGTATCTAAGCTCAAAGATGGGAATTGTTGGATGGTGCAGAATTTAGCAATAGATCTTGAAGCTGGGAAAGAATTAACGCCAGCCAACACTAACATAGCCGATAATTGGACAATCCCTATCAGCACACAACATGACAACTCAAAAGGAACTGATGGGGAATATGGATCTTTTAATCCTGGAAAATACGTGCCAAGTTCAACCGAAATGACCGGTTTTTGCAAAGAGGCCGCCCAGAACAACACCTGGACAACCAGCACCTACTTTTCGTTAAGCGATAGTACTTGTTCATCTTTTGTCCAAAACGTAGAAGGTTGGCAGGAAGGTTTCATTACCGACGGAGAAAAACCTTTCGATACTGAAACAAAAACCTATGATTCACACTACCTTTTTGGCAATTATTATGCGCAAAATACAATTTCAGCAGGATACACCGGTGTTAGCGCAGATTATGATATTTGCCCTAAAGGCTGGCGTTTACCAACCAGCAATACAACAAATTCAAAAACAGGCTACGAAACATCCGAATACTATCAACTTTTTTATGCTTATGACCAAACAGGCTGGTTCAAAAACTCGGTAGACGAAATAACCCATGACATCAAATTTGCCGACACGACTTTTACCACAAATCCATTCTACTTTGTCCCGATGGGGCATCTATTCCAGGGAAATGGCGCTATCGGCTATATTGGCTATGCATATTACTACTATGCCAATAAGGCAACTCTAACTCATCCAGCCAGCATGCACGTCTTTGGCAAAAGTGCACTCTATCCGCTCGCTTTATATATTCATGCACCACGCCCAATTCGCTGCATAGCACAATAAAACATAAGCGTCTGACCGTTACTGATTCAAAACGCCTTTTTGAATCAGTAAAAATCGCAAGATAACAGAAGTAACAGACAAAAATTCCCGGTTCAAAATTGCAATTTGAATCGGGATTTTTTCAATCAAAGCGGTATAAATGCCCTACTCCTGCAAACAGCGGAGAGAGAAACCGTAGTAACGATCGTTCGGACCATTAGAAGTTTGAACTCCAATTTCATTAAATAATAGGTTGTAAGCTTCTGACACGCTAACGCCAGTAATGCCACTGTGATACGACGTCCTCCCCGGTCCCCACAACATACCGATATTGAGCGAAACCCGGCCGCTGCACACGGTTCTTCATACTCCTGCAAACAGCGGAGAGAGAATCCGCCGTAACGAGTGCTCGGGCCGGACGACGGATAAACGCCGGACTCATGAAAATCAAAGCGAAATGTACCTTCTGACGTAGCACCACTGCTTGACCAAGCAATGCCGGAAAAACCTGCTCCCCAAAAGAAACCGATTTTCAAATTAGTGTTACCGCTGCGCATGTAATTGAAACTAAATATGTTCTAAAAGCGCAAAAAACTATTAAAAATTGCCAAAAAATGCAAATTTTCTTATTTTTTTACGAACCTCGAAAAATTTAATTTTCCGAGGTTTTGCCGATTCGATTTAATATTGCCAAAATATAAAAAGCTATAACCTACAAAAATATTTTTCGGGTTTTTGTGCGCAGCGGCAATACTCACGTAGGTACCGGATTTTTGAGGCATACAGGACTTAACGGCCATTATTGGTCACGAGTTGCCTCTGCCTCTACTTCTGTATATGACCTTGATTTTGATATCCTAGGAGTATATCCGTCGGATGGTATAGTCAATCGTCTCAACGGTTTCTCTCTCCGCTGTTTGCAGGAGCAGGAAGCCTAGAAAAAAACGAGCTGCGCTTGATTTTTTAAAATCCTCAAAAAATATTATCATCGCTTGGGTATTTTACCCAGCCACACCACTCACAAAACTATGCACAATCGCCACTGCTAGCGCATCAGCTGCGTCATCGGGCTTTGGCACAGTTTTTAGCCCCAAATGTAGCCGCACCATTTCTTGCATTTGCGCCTTATGAGCATGGCCGTCACCGGTAATCGACATTTTAATCTGATTTGGCGCATATTCATAAATCGGCATTTCATACTGTTTTGCCACCAGCAGACAAACCCCTCTTGCCTCTGCCACCGAAATCCCAGTAGTAATATTTTGCTTAAAAAACAGTTTTTCAATCGCCATCGCAACCGGATGATTCGTGTCGATAATTTCGTGCAGAGATTCATAAATATCCATCAACCGTTCTGGCAGCGGCGTATGTGCCGGTGTCGCAATCACCCCATAATCTATCGCTTTACGTCCTTCAATCACGCCAAAACCACAAATCCCCGTCCCTGGATCAATTCCTAAAATCCTACTCATTTACATACTCCACCAGAGTCGTCCTGAGGTCGCGCACCGGAATCACAAATTTATCTTTCACCGTGGCTGGCGCAATGGCATTTTTGAACCCTAGCTTTTTCGCTTCGGCAATGCGTTGATCTGGCCGAAAAGCCGAACGCACTTCACCACCAAGCCCCACTTCACCAAACACCACAAAATCTTCCGACAGCTTCTTTCCAGCCACCGCCGAGGCAATCGCCAAACACACCGCAAGATCCGCCGCCGAATCACGCAATTTAATCCCACCTACCACGTTCAGGAACACATCTTTGTCCGATAATTTCAATCGCGTACGTCGTTCAATCACTGCGATCAACAGATTCAAACGGTTCAAATCATACCCCGACGCCGTCCGCTTAGGATAACCGAAACTAGTCGGCGTCACGAGCGCCTGAATTTCGACCAAGATTGGCCGCGTCCCCTCAAGCGTCGCCAGAATAATCGAACCATCCGTATTCTGCCGTTCGGCTAGAAGCGCCGCCGATGGATTCTCGACCTCCGCCAGACCCTGCTGATTCATTTCAAAAATCGCCGCCTCACTGGTCGAGCCAAACCGGTTCTTTACCGCACGAATAATTTTAAACCCACCGTACCGATCTCCCTCAAAATTCAACACCACATCCACGAGATGCTCAAGCACTTTTGGCCCGGCCAGCGTACCCTCCTTAGTGACATGCCCCACGATAATCACCGCCGTTTCGGAACATTTGGCCGCCCGAATAATCAAGTTTCCACAATTCGTCACCTGCGACACTCCACCTGGCGCCGAAGAAATTTCCGCCAGCGTCAAAGTCTGAATCGAATCCACAATCACTAGGTCAAACTCGCCACTTTCGATCGTTTTAGCAATGTCATTCGCCGAAGTAGAACTAGCGAATTTCAAACTGTCCGAATTCGCTCCGAGACGCACCGCACGCAGTTTTACCTGACCAGCCGACTCCTCACCTGAAACATAGAGCACCGAACGATGTTTAGAAATATGCGAACAAATCTGCATCAGAAGAGTTGATTTACCAATCCCCGGCTGCCCAGCTAGCACCGTCACGCTACCAAGCAAAATTCCACCGCCCAGCACAATATCTAAATCATGAAACCCGGTTAGCAACCGTTCTTTCTTGTCGGAAGCCTCCAAATCATTAATCGACACAAAATCCAGCTGCCTACCCGATAGACCAGCCCGACCCACCGCGGACTTTTCGTCACGGCTTTCTTCGTCAAATTGCTGCACCAGCGAGCTCCAAGCCCCACATTTAATGCAACGGCCAGTCCAGTTCTTGTAAACCGCCCCACATTGTTGACAAGCAAATTGTACATGAGATTTTGCCATATGAGTATATTATATCACTTCCATTTATGTTACAATGAAGATATGAAAAAGCATTTATTTTTTACACTTATTTTAGCATTAACTTTGACTTTTGCTATCAATACGCCAACTTTCGCCGAGGACGTCAACCCTAACGCTGACGAAGGCATCATGTTGCTCGAAAATTCACCAAGCGACGGCTCCACTAGTAGCACTGGCGACGGCGAGATTGGCACCGGCGTCAATAGCGAAGACATCGATCCTGACTCCGGCGCCATCGAATGTCTAGAAGAAAACTGCCCAAACGCCGACAATATCGAGCATGAAGGCACTTCCGGTGAGCCAGAAGTAGTTTGCGCCGACCCGAACGAGCCCGGCTGCGAAAATGCCGACGAATCAGCCGAAAGCGAACCAGAACTCTGGCCAGTCTACGTATCTTTAGGCGCACTTGGCACCATGATTATCCTCGTCATTATCATTAATTTGCTCGGCGGCAAGAAACGCAAAAAATCATGATTGCTCACCTAATTGGCCAAGTTACCGAAAAACAAGAAAACTCCGTCATCATCGACGTGCATGGAGTTGGTTACGAAGTTCTGCTCTCCAGTCTCGACGCCGAAAACACTCATACTGACGACCAAGTGAAACTTTACACTTATCACGCCATCCGCGAAAATAGCGAGGATCTCTACGGTTTCTCCAGTCTCGTGATGAAACGTCTCTTCGAAATGCTAATTTCCGTCAATGGTGTCGGCCCCAAAGCCGCTCTTGCCATCCTCAGCCTCGGTGACGCTGAGACCGTACGCAACGCTATTGCTAATGCCGATGCAACTTTCGTCGCCAAAGCCTCCGGTGTCGGCAAAAAATCCGCCGAACGCATCATCGTCGACCTCCGAGACAAAGTTGGCGAACCAAGCGTCTATGGACGCACCACCAGTACTAAACCTACCAGCGTCAAACCAGAGCGAGATGACGCCCTCGACGCCCTCATGGCGCTCGGCTTCCCACTCAAAGAAGCCACTGCCGCTCTTGCCGAGGTTGACCCATCCTTGCCGACCGAAGAACGCATCCGCTTAGCCTTAAAAACACGCTAATTCGTTAGGCAATAAAAACTTGGTAAAATCTTCTTTTCACCCCTTCTCAAATCAGAAAAAGTATGATAAAATAAACCTCAGTTGTAATATAAAAGGTTAATAATATGAGTTTTATAGATTTGAAAAAGATTGGTGACGCCCAGAAAAAACCAGCCGTCGTCGATGTACGCTCTGGCGATACCGTTCGCGTTACCCAAAAGATTAAAGAAGGCGAGAAATTCCGCTCACAGGTTTTTGAAGGCGTCGTGATTCGCACCGACCGCAAAGATTCTCACACCGCTCGCATCACCGTACGCAAAGTCACCTCTGGTGTTGGCGTTGAGAAATCTTTCCTCATTCACAGCCCTCTCGTCGAGAAGATTGAGATTGTCCGCCGCGCTAAGGTCCGTCGCAAGAACCTTTCCTTCTTGCGAGAGCGTTCTGGTAAGTCAGCTCGTCTTACTGGCGTCACCTTCGACCGCAACGCCGTGAACGACACCACTGTGCCAGAGACTACTGAGGAGACTACAGCCGAGAATTCAGACCAAGAACAAACAACCGACACTCCAGAACAAGTAGCTGAAGCCCCAGAACAAGTTTTGGATGCCGAAGCAAAAGATCCTGAGACCGTCGCTGAAGCCGTCAACCCTAAAGGTGCCGGCGAGCCAGAAGAATAATTTTGGCCAAAACTAACAACAATTCAACCAATTCTGAGAACAAGATTATTCTTGGTATCGATGAAGTCGGACGTGGCCCCTGGGCAGGGCCACTTGTTGTTGGGGCGGTGGTACTTAAAACAAGGGAATCTACCAACCCCCCCCAACCTGGCAAGACAGCCTCGCCGATTCTAAGAAACTTACTCCCAGCAAACGCAAAACTCTATCAGCCGAAATTCTCGCCGATGCCGCCGCTACTGCACTCGGCTGGGTCAGCAGTCAAGAATTAGATGAGTACGGCCTCTCCGCCAGCCTCCGACTCGCCACGCGCCGCGCCGTCAAACAAATCCTCGCCACCAAAACTTATTTTGACGAAATCGTCATCGACGGTACGGTAAATTTCCTCCAGAACACGCCACTCGCAGACCGCGTCACCGTCTTACCTAAGGCCGACGCCCTGATTCGCGAAGTTTCGGCCGCTTCAATCATCGCCAAACACGCTCGTGACGAATACATGAAACGCCTCAGCCAGCAATATCCATTCTACGGATTCGAGACCAATAGCGGTTACGGCACCAAGAAACATCAAGAAGCCCTAGAACTACACGGCATCACACCAGAACATCGCCGTTCGTTCAGACCGGTCCGCGAATATCTAGAGAGCCATCAACTTGCCCCAGATTCGGGTCAAACAGAAAGAGAACAATATCATAACACCACCATGCTTGGCCATATTGCCGAAATCGCCGTCACGAGTCACCTCCAGGCGGCACTAGGACACCAGATTATCGCCCAGAACTGGCATACCAAGTTTTGCGAGGTCGACATTATCTCACGCGACCTCGACAATATTTATTTCACCGAAGTAAAATACAGCTCAAATACCGACACCGAAGGTACGCCGCTCGCGCGCATCAACCACGACAAACGCCTAAGAATGGAACGCGCCGCTGAATCCTATCTGCAGAATAACCCCGACTGCGCCGAACTCACGCCACACCTTGCCGTTGCCAGCGTTACCAACCACGGCAACCACGTCGCCGAATGGTTCGCGCTTACAGAGTAGCATCATCGATTTTCGACTAAATCTAGCTGATTTTTGGCCAATTTTAGGTATTTTTGGTCAATTTTAGATATTTTTAGCCGCATTTTCGCAAAAATCCCAATTGATTTTGACTACTTTTTACTAATTTAGGTCATTTTTTACAATAACCTCTTTACAAATTAACAAAAGTGTGCTACAATAGAAGTATATACTTATAGAAAGGGGGGTTCTAAATGAACCTTATAAAATTAAGAAAGTCATTTTTTGCCACTGCAACCGCTGCTTGCGTAGTAACATTCTCGCTCACGCCCAGCCTGACCGCATTGGCCACACCAAGCACTAATATTGGTAAGCCGATGCCACCAATACCGACACCATCCACCGAGGAGCAGGTCGATTCCGCTGAGCCAGAAACTTTTGGCGCAAGGGAATATTACCTGACCGAGGAACTGCCGGATGACGTCGTGGCTGTTAACCGTACTTTGGACGACCCATTTTACGGTAACGAATCGTTTTTCCTGTCGGTAACGGATTTGGGCGAAGAAAAGGTCTACTACGACACCACTGATAACCTCACTTCTGGCGAGAACAATCACTTAGGCAAGTCCACGACTTCCAAGGAGCCCAAGAATCCTAAAGATTCTACGAATTCCAAGGGTTCCACGGATTCCGCTGAATCTGCCAAGTCAACCAGTACAGAGGCGCTGACGTTATCAGGTGGTGAAACATTGAGGGTGACGATTTTTTATCATAACAACAACCCTCTGTTGCCAACCCAGCTTTCGGTGGGAAGCTTCTTTCCGGTAAGTGTCGAGAAAGGCATGGTCAAGACCATCTGGGGCGAGGTTTACCTCGAAAATCCGCTCGCTTCTAATGAGGCAGCCATTGACCGCGGCTACAACGTCATACCGATTCTGGCCGAAGAGAACGTGCTCTTAGAGTACATGCCGAATTCTTTGGTCAGGTATGACTATGACGAAACCGTGACGCAGGGCCGAACGATTAGCGCCGAGCGCGTTAAAACGTTTTTCCTCGAAGACCCGGACGAGATTGGCATGCCGCTTCTGGTTAGCGGAAATTTCTGCCCGAAAGAAGTCGAGCCACAGGTCAAAGGTCCGACCTATTACATCGGCGAGGAATACGACGAGAAGGCTGGTTGCACGTTCAGTGGGTATGTTTCGTACAAAATTAAAGTTACGAAAGCCCCCAGCGTAGTCGGATCCGCGGCCGAGAAGGTCAAAGAAAAGGCCAGTGAAATCGCCGGTAGCAAAGAATTTGAACGCTACAACGATTTTATGACAGACCTTGGCAAGAAAACCACAGACGGAATCAATAAGTGGTTGGACAAGTTCAAGGATTAAAACCGTCAATCGGCTGGACAGGTCAGGGAACTGGAGCGTCCGCAAGGCAAAAAATGACTAAACGCACCTTTTAAGGGCAACCTAGCAATGGGTTGCCCTTAAAAAATAGCACAAACATGGTTAGCTCAACTACAGGGCGAAGTTGGCACAAGCATGATTAACTCGACTATAGGGCGAAGTTAGTGCGGATGAAGTTCGAGGCAGAGACGAGCAACGGACCGAGCCGTACTACATGGTACGGCGAGGGAGTAGTCGCAGTCTCTAACGAAGAAATTCGTCGCAATAACGAGCCCTCCTTAAACGTTGAATCGGAATTCTACCACATCTCCTTCTTCCATCACATAGGTTTTCCCCTCAGTGCGTTTTTTGCCAGCTTCTTTGACGGCTTTTTCACTGCCTAGCTCGCGCAAATCATCATATTTCATTACTTCGGCCGCGATAAAACCACGCTGAAAATCCGTATGAATCACCCCTGCCGCCTCTGGCGCCGTAGCACCTTGCTTGATGGTCCAGGCGCGCACTTCTTTTTTGCCGGCCGTGAGAAAACTCTGTAAGCCCAGCGTCTGGTAAGCCGCCCGGATCAACTCTGCAAGCGCATCGTTTTCGACTCCATACTCTTGCAAAAACTCACGGCGTTCAGCGCGGCTCATGCCAGCCATTTCTTCTTCCAACTTAGCATTCACGAACACTGCTTGGTTTGGTTTGACTAATTCACGCAGGCGTTGTTGCAAATCCGCATCTTTCAGCCCAGTTTCGTCAACGTTAAACATATAAATCACTGGTTTCTCAGTCAAATAAGGAATTTGCTCGTCCTGAGGATCTTTTTTACGTTTGGCGGCTACCTTCTCGCGTGTTTCGAGATCGGCTAATTCTAACTCAGTATTAATAATATCAATATCATGCGCCGGATTGATAGCATTATCCACATGGACAATATCATCATTTTCAAAAGCGCGCACCACATGACAAATCACCTGGCATTCGCGGATATGCGCCAAAAATTTATTGCCCAGACCTTCGCCTTTGCTCGCACCAGCCACCAAGCCAGCAATGTCCACAAATTCCACCGTCGCCGGCACAACCTTTTCAGTATCATACATTTTGGCAAGCACTTCCAAACGTTCATCAGGTACCGGCACAATGCCAACATTTGGCTCAATGGTAGCAAAAGGATAATTCGCCGCCAAAGCATGCGCGTTCGTTAAAGCGTTAAAAAGCGTACTTTTGCCCACATTTGGTAAACCTACAATGCCTACCTTCAACATTTAAACCAACCTTTCTTTCGTCAAAAAAATATTTGTTTTCAGACTGAATATCGCAATTTTCAAGTTCAAAACCAACCTCTTTCTCATTAAAACAATTTTTATTAAAAACTGGAATCTTACCTTTAATCGTAGCTTCACTCGGAGTTGCGATTATTTCTTCAACCACCAGCCTCAGCAACTCTTTCTTTTCTTCAAAAGTAAGACCATCTTTCAACAATTTTACCATATTAGAAGCAATTAGAGTAGTGTCAATCCGTGGCAATTCAGAGGTCAAACGCTTCAATTCTAGAATTTTCGTTTCCGCACTAATCCTCTCATCTCGAACCTGCCCCATCTTCATCTTAAAATCTTCTTCAGTAATAAATCCTTTGCCAAATCCATCTATATAACGATTCTTTTCATTCTCAAGTGCTATCATCCGGCTATTCAAAGACTTTAGTAAAGTATCCTCAGGTTTTACTTTTTTAATCGCCTTTACATATCGGTCAATCATTTCCGGCTGAGTTAATAAATTACAAATCGTTACCCAAACTTTTTTATCTAGTACTGCTACATTTACCCCGTGAGAATAACACTCTCGTTCTAACTTTGGGGCTAATCTATCGGTGCAACGATAATACAAATGCCCACCCGTAGCTGGATCGCCAGCTCTCATCCTACCACAACTACAACGCACTAAACCAGTTAACAAATACCTATTCTTCCTATTATTTCTTGGATTATATTTTGCGTTTTTAGCTAGCTGAATTTGTACTTTATCAAAAAGTTCCCGACTGACAATTGGCTCAACCTCGACTTTCCACCACTCACTCTGCGGCTTCAATTTATGCGACGACTTCGCCACTTTTGAGTATTTATCTTTCTTCCTGCTATATTTCGCCTCAATCGCTACGTGTTTATTGTAGTAATGCTCACCAATATAAGTAGTATTCTTCAACATCCGAATTAGGGTAGTATTCCCCCAAAGCCCACTTACGGCTCTAGGGGCTTTAATACCCTCGTCTTTCAGCCTCTTACGAATTCTATAAAGGCTATTACCATCTGCACATAGCTGAAAGATATAGCGAACATTTTTTGCTTCTGCTTCGTTAACCGTAAAATATGCTCTCTGTTTCACCGAGCCATTTTTAACCGTTTTGTGTAAATCGTAGCCATAGCAAGGCTGATAACCCAATAATTCGCCATTCTCTTTGACAATGCGAGTTTTGCCCAAACGCATACGCTCGGCAATTTTCGTGCGTTCATACTCGTGAAATAGCCCCATCATCGACCCCATCATTTGAGCTTCAGGAGTATCACCCGAAATACCATGTAGCTCAACAATCGAAATGTTATTTTTCCTTAAACCGTCCAAAACGATTTCTTGGTGGACTAGCTTACGAGATAATCTACCCCTATCGTAAAGGTACAGTACATCAAATTTATGCTCATTCGCATCATTTCTCAGTCTATCAAGCTCTGGTCTTTCCAGGATCGCACCACTCCACCCATCATCTCTATAAATATTAGCTTCCGGTAATTTTACGCCATCATCAGCAATACGTTTTTTAAGTTCAATCCATTGGTTTTCAATCGTTCCGTCTTCCTCTTGGTCAGAAGTGGAAACACGCATATATACCGCCGCAACTTTTACGCTTTTTAATTCATCAACCATTATCTTTTTCATCTTACTTAATATTATAGGTGTCATCACCTTCGATAGCCAGGGTAGATTTCTCACTCTCAGAAATTGGCTGAGTAAGTTGAGCGTGATATTTCTTCACCATAACGTCCACAATTCCATCATCCTCGGATTCGATATATTTTACCTCAATGTTTCTTACCATACTCTCCAATCATTATATTGTTTAACTAAATCTTGCTTAGTTGGTAAACAAATGTAATGTCTAAAACCATTACGAATAATTAGCTTAAAGATATGCGTATCGCGGATATCATCCTTAATATTATTCTCAATCTCCCACGCACCAATCATCGAATCTAAAGAACAAATATCATAAGCTTTCGACAGCATTCTTTTGCCGACAAGGTCAAATGCCATAACTGGAGCATCATAATATTCAGTCTTGCCTTTTCCAGAAACTGTATATAAATCAATCGTAGCCATCGGACAATCCATAGGAACAAAAGACGAATCTTTCGGAAAATCATTAAATCTTACAGATATAATTCGCTTGCCATGTCGATTATTAAAAAATGTAATCTCAGCATTATTCATCAAGATCCACGCTCTTTCCCTAGACAAACCTTTTTTCATTAAATTGCGACGAGCCGCCTCTTGTAGCCCCCAAACATAATCCGAAGAATCAAATTCCATCGTAAAGTTATATTTTCTCAAATCCTCTCTATTCATCATCACTCCTTTTAGCGATAGCTGTTTAGTTTTTACCATTATAGGGATAGGAATTTTAAACAACTTACCAATAATATATTCTTTTAACTTTTAACAAAATATTTAACTGCGTTCTTCTCGCCACGCTCAGTATAGATATCACCATCCTCAAGCAAAGATTTTAGTAAATCGTTCACCTTATTAACTGGCATATCTAACGAACTTTGCCTAAAACGCCTCATCAACTCGCTACGGTTAATCCCTGCGAACTCCGTAATTGTTGCGAGAATTACTTGTTTCATCTCGTCCATCTTTTCATCTTTCGATTTTTGATATTCCGAGAACTCAAACCAACTATCCTCGCCAACACTTACAAACTTCACCTTAATGGGCATTATTTCTTGGCAGTATCGATTTTTACTCTGCGAGATTGTAACCACATTTTTACTTCTGGAAATCGCAATATGGACATCACAAGCCGCCAACAAATCCCCCGACCCACGCATAGATTCCCCCATATTACTACCGAGTAGCGAAGATTTACGATTATGATGAAGAATAAGGCAGGCAATTCCGGCATCCGAAATTTTCTTGAACTCATTCATCACTTGAGCCATCTCAACCGAATCATTTTCATTACCGGAGTGGAAACGGATTAGCGAATCGAACATCACTAAGCCAATTCCTTTTTCTTGGCAAATCTCGATAATGCTGTCAATGTAGTCTTTCGTCGCTTTTCGACCTAGCCTAGATAAATAATAAATTGGCAGGTCCTCATTAGCACCAAGCCTCTTAAATCTTTCTTGCAGGGCACGCTCACCGCTTTCTTCATCCACCACCAGTACACCCGATTGTTCGGTGCTGAAATGGTCAAATAGCTTTTCTCCTTTTGCGACAGAAATCGCAAATTGCATCATCAGCCAAGTTTTATAATTAGCTGGAGCCGACGACATCATTACGAGTCCATCATAGGGAACTAAGCCATCGATAAGCCATCTTTGAGAAGGATACTCTCTCGCCAACAGCTCACCGAGCGATTTAATATCTAGTTTCTTCACTTATTTTTAAACTCCTTTCTTTACATGAAATTTACAGGAGTTATGCGCATAACCTTTTTTATTTTTGGAGTGGTACTACCAAACTTTCGCTTGGTTGCCCCTATTTAATCACACTTGACCTCTTCAGAAGTAATACTTACTCTACCAGACTTTTTACAGAGACATTTTTGCACTTTAACAGCTTCCAACTTCTCTGCTAAATAACAGTAGCCGCCTTTCATCTCTAGCAAATCAAAATCAACCGAGAATAAACTTCGGAATTTCTTGTTAATATCATTCCGAGCATTATACAAACTTTTGCGTTTTGCGGCATCCATGATTTTATCAGACCCATTCTTCTTTTCAAAAAAGCTGCTTATCGCCTCATTTAGTAAACTATTCTTTACACGTTTGGTCTTAGCCCCAATAATCTTATGTAAAATCAAGAATTGCACAGAATTCGGTTGAGCAAAGTTATGTTTTACGCCATCAAGAATCATTTCGCCACTCGCTTCGAGTGATACTTTTCTCCGAACTCCACCCAATTGTCTCTCAACCTCAGAAAGTAAATGCCAAATATACTCTGCTTCATTTTTCATTGTTTCAACCAAAAATACATTTACCTCGCCAAAATCATGCCCTACGTAATCAGCAATACCTAACTGCTTATCTATCATCTTTGCTTGCCTAACCGGCTTAGTATTTATAATGTTTTGCTCCATATTTTGCCATATAACCAATGTTTCTTTTATATGCTTTTTGCCACCTTTATCGTCTTCGTCAGTTTTAACTGCAAACATACTATCCAAAACCTCACGAAACTCCCAAGGCATAGCACTATTGATTGTTCCATGCAGACGTTCCAATAGCCATTTCATCCTATTAAAAAGCTCTTCAGATTTTTTCCATAGCAAAACTACCGAATTCATCTCAAAAGTTAATCTATCCTTATACCTTCCAAGAAAACCCATAATACTCGAAAAGCTCCTGTAAGATGAATCCATCAAAAATTTCAGGTCATTATCAGGCATAAAATCCGCAGAGAAGATATTCATTACACTTTACCAACTTAACTCAATATTAGATATATGATATCATATTTATCACAAAGTAGCAACTTACACTTTAAATTCGCAAAATTTCGCAGGGTTTAGGCTAACCATACATATTTGGTCGGTTTGAGCCTTATCGCTTGTTTAAACCGCTTATATGTCGCAAATATCGCATGGTTTTTTAACGGCTCCTCTGTAATACCTAAAAATAGTCTTTCGCAGTTAGGACTTTTATGGTATAGTGGTGTTAGCTAAACTTTGATATTCGGACTACACCTTTGACAGGTGTTTTGAAATCGAAAATGCGACCATGTGTAGCAGATAGGGTTTCAAAACTCCGTTTGTCAAAGTTTAGCGACTAAACATGTGGTCGCTTTTTTTAGTTGCGGCAGAAAGGGTGATATGAAACCAATCTTCGTCAAAATCTTATGCTGGGTTCTAGGTATTGGAACAGTTGGCTATGTTGGACTAACCGTAGCTAATTCTTTCCCAGGTATTAGTGGACTAATTGGCAAAGTTCCAGTTGTTAACAACATTCCCACACCAGCGATTGATGGAATTGCTGAAGCTACCATGCTAGATGGGTGCAAAAGCGATTTCAAAGAGGGCGTAGAGGTCAAGGTGGTTCGTATTTCTGACGCACCAAAATCAGAGGGTTCATATCATCGTTGGGAGTGTGTAGCCATCAACTCAGAAGCATCTGAAGAAGAATATCAAAAATATCTAGAAGAACTTGGCAAATACAAGGAGTGGCCGCGAGACCCAAATTACGATTACGATGAATATGCCAAAGCCGAATGTAGGTATTATCGTGGCACACTTATCTTTAGTAACGAGCGTAGCAATGTTAGCCCCCTATGTATGAATGATTTCGATAGCGATTTTTATCGCGAAAGCAAACTTGAAACCATTGAACATCTTAAGCAATATAACTACATAGCTGAGATTATTGATTATTCAAAGGAGTAGATATGAGTAAAATAACATTTCTCGCCAAAATTAAATTATTTATTTCTAGCCATTTAGTGCCAGTGATTGCGACTTCGGTAATATTGGTAGTTGGGGTATCGGCTGGAGTTGTAGCAATTGTTATAAACAACCAACCCAAGCAAGAGACTTCCTCAAATCAAGAAAATACTGACTTAGCTCAAAACTCAGAAAATGAGAAACCTAAACAGGAAGCTGAAACCGATAATAAAACAGAAAATTCTGACCCTGACACAAACGCAGGCGATAAATCAGCAGAACAAAATACCTCTAAGCCTAATACTTCCCAAAATCAGAATAGTGGTAGTTCTCAAACCAAACCAGTCGAGAAGCCTAGTAATTCAAACACTAACAGCAACTCAAATAACTCCAGTTCTAGCCAAACTCCTGCCCCGAGCCAGCCTAATACTCCAGCTCAACCAACCCAGCCAGAAAAAACTGTTTATCACTATGTTTGTCTTGGAACATCAAATGATCCAGTAGTTAAGCAGGAGTTGAAAGACATGTTTAGCGGAGGTCAAGATTATATGATGTATACTTTTCCTGAAAATTCAGCAAAGATAACTAACTGCACAACAAAGCTTCAAAGTATGTCAGTTCCAGATGTTACGAAAAAACTTAATTGGCAACTCATAGAATTCAATTCAGCTGAAGAATTATTTAGGTGGTCCGACGACTATTTATACAATAAGTAATAAAAGAAAGAGAGATAGAAAATGGCAATTAACCTCAAAGCAGAAGAACAAGAAGGCACAGAACAATACGTAATCAAAAAGTTCGTGGACTTAATTCGTCCCGAAATTGAAAACCTAGGCTACAAAATCACTACACAAGCAGTTCTGCCATACACTAACTTTTGCGACAAAATTAACGAAACTGGTAAGGGTTTAGACTATGCTAAAGGTCAAAAGGCTTACGCAACTGATGCCTTGATTTACGAGCCACTAGCAAATGGCGATAGGATACCACTCGTAGTTTTAGAGGGCAAAATCAAAACTCAGACTACTCATGATATTATTACCTATACTGAAAAAGCCAAAGCTCACAAAAATGTCTTTCCTCATCTTCGCTATGGTTTTATCGTGCTTAATGCGAAAGGCGAAGAATTTCCAGATTTCTATTATCAACACGCAGGTTTTGATTTCGAGGAAGTATTCCCAAGCAACGAAACTCCCGAACAAGCTCAAGCTCGCACCGATGAATTCGTAGCTGAACTAGCAAGGCAGATTAAGAAAGCAAAAGAAAAGCACCAAAGGTTTTTCAAGAGCGAAGCCTAATCTGTTGATTAGATAGGGTGTCAACCGTATAATTAGGTAAACGGAGACAGCCACATGAAGGCAAAAGAGGAAAAACCCACTGACAAGATTCCTACCGAAACCATAAAACTATTTTCTTGGGACTATCTCGAAAAAAGCCCCAAAGTCCAAGCGATTATCAAAAAATATTTTGGTGAGATTAAGGTCAAACTATTTATGGGTGACGAGAGGGAGCTTTGCATTGATGGTTGTTACTGCGAGCATGACCTTGTAAGAAAAATCATACGAGAAATAAACCAGATACCACCCACAGAGCTTATTAAAACAAGATATTCAGCAAAAACTCTAATAGAAGCAAGTGTTTATTTTTACGACCAGCCTTATTGGTTTTTGTTTAAGGACAGATTTTCTACTGATAGTAAAGACCTAGAATTAGCCAGTATGCTTTTAACAGGAATTACTAGCGAAAGTGTTACCAGTCCCGTAAATTGGCAGGATGCTCAAACACTTCTATGCACATTAGATAAGAGACTGTACTGTGCTGATGAAGAGACCATTGAATATGGTGAAAAAGCTTTAACTTCATATCAGGCTAAATATGCCATGAATAAACTTGGTCAGCATGGGGTACGCAAATTATTTAAAAGGCTTTTTAATTTTAGCCAGTTAGAATCAAATGCTAGTAATTTTATCAAGAGACTCAACGAAGCTTTGGGTGAAGATATTCAAGAAGTATTTTCAAATCAAACTCCAGTTTATGTTGGGGTGGATGATTTAGATAAGTTTAATGCATTTTTCGAGTATCCCAGGTGGATTGAGTTCACACCAGAAGCTAATGATGAAATTATTCATCGTATTCTTCGTGACGAAATGACTAGTACACAAATTGATTTTTATCTAGGTGCAGAACACCAAACTACCGAGCTATATAAACTTTACCCAGCACTCAAGCATATCATAAAAACCACAACTAGTGCACATTCATTCTGGAAAGCTGGAGATATACTGTATATTATCTGGCGATTACTTCCTGACAAAGACAAAAGATTAGATAAATGGTTAAATGATGAACTATACGACATGTTTTGGTCAAGAATTGGCGACATTGACCAAATAAAATCATACGAGTATCTAGGGCTACTTTACGACAAAAAACAGATTTTTGATGACGCACTAGGTTGGATAGTTAATAACCCAAATCTCAAAATACGAAATCCTAGGCTGTGGTCATATTTAGAAGAATTAGCAGAATCTGAAAATAGATCATATCTCGAAATTACATTGCCAACAGTTTTAGGACGAGTTTGCGTCATTCGTTATCAAGACCTTTCACCAGCTGATCAGTATAGGCTTGTGTCTAAATATTTTTGGGGCAAAAAATTCTACGAATTCTTCAGTCGACCAAAAACTATCGAGGAAACTAAAGACTATCTAAAAATTTGCCGAGATGACTACAAAATAATACCCGCTCTTGAAGTCTTACTTGCTGAATATCATAGTCCAGAGATACAAGACTATATCTACCAATATATCATTGACAACTTTGAGCAGATTTACGCTCCAGGTGGCATTAGCGACGTCGAAAACATACTTAAAATGTTTGAAGCAGCTTGTTCTGGAGCAACGACACACACTAAATTACGAGATGAGTTAAAGCTAAAATGCGTAGACTTTGTAGGTAACATATATGATTTTAGCAACAGAATTGAGAAAGCCATAGAATATGCCAACCATAATATCAATTACCGAGAATTACAAACACAGCTCCTAGTGAAAAATCTCCGTAGATATGCTGAAAAATAGAAGTTGGCTAAATTAAGTAAAGTTTACTCGTGAGTTATCTTAGCTAAGCCTATATAATCATCATAATTATTTAGGTTAGTTAGGGAGTTAAATGGTTGAGAAAACTACTGGACTGCTCAATTTTTATCGTTATGAGTTAGTTCGCAGGAGTGGTAAGTACAACATGATTATGGAAGCTGAACTAGCGGCTAAATCTGCTGGTTTAGATATGATTACTTATCGCAGGATCATGCTTGAATATGACCACCTGCAACGCATAGCAGAGATTCGTTACGGCTCGATGGATAAGTTCATGAGGGCTTACGGCAGATGAAACTCCTAGATTACGAGTGCCAAACTACTTTTTGGCAAGATTTCAGCATTGCAGAGAAATTTGGTAAAGAAGCCATTATCGACACTTACAAACGAGCTAAGAAATATTGGGGTAAAGATAAAATCTACGGCACAGAACTTTCTATGGTGCTTAATCATAAGTGTTGGCTATATTACGAAGTTAATAATTTAGAAATTAGCGAACTATACTCGAAATTATGGGCAGAGTACCATGATTTCGTACTCGACAACTGGAAAGGTGAAGATTTAGCTTATTACTTGAGGGTTACGGATTAAGACTTTTCAAGCTTATTTTCGAGGAAGAATTTTTTGTTTTTCTCCTCTATCTGTTTAACAGCGTCATATCTTAGCAGGTGCGTCATCATCGTAAAACACTCATCATATTTTTCAAGAAGCTCGTTTTTATTTAATTCATCATACGGCGACTCGATTGGATGATTAATGCCGAGCTTGTTTACGATCTGTTGAATCCTTTGATAAAGCCCATCATCATGCCCACGTAACGCTTTCTTATTTTTCTCTACGTACAAATCTATTTTTTTCAATATTGTTTGCTTTGCTTTTACGTCTTTTTCAATTCTGAAGTCACCATAATTCAACAACAAATCAGCTATTGTTTCTGGTACATACTGCACTATCGAATCAATATCAGAGTTCTTCTTGATAATGATATATTTATCGCCTTCTTGCTTAAATTTGCAATTCATCTTTTCTAAAATTCGTGGCACATTTACAATACATGCCTTAAGTACAGGATCGCATAATCTATATCCCATTTTCTTAAGAGCGTAACTAGATATATTGCTGACAAATTCCAAAAAATAGAAGAATGCCTCCTTACTAAAAGTGGAGTCAGTAACCCCAATGAACTTAAGATATTCATCTACCGTAATAAACGTATCTCTGTAAGGCCAAGTTGGGAAAATTTTTTCGTTTAGTTCTTCGACAAAAATATATTCCGAGTATCCCTTTGCAATTATTCTTTCTCTGCTAAGAAAATTTGAATAAAGTCTACTCATCTCAAAGGATGGATCTGTAATTCTGTTCTCCAGTTCAAAAATGCTTTTTCTGCCTTCCATACTCTCCATTATAGCACAAAGTTGGCATTCTAAACAAGAGAGTGCCAAATGTTTTTAATCATATAGCTCATTTTTTATCTTATCTATCATCTTATCAGAATACCCGCGTTTCCCGTGGTCGGGTTTCGGCATCTTAAACTTTACTTGAAAGGGAATATATGTAGTAATATGTTGGATTAAAATCTGAACATTCCAATCTTAAGATTCACGACATTCCTCCTCAATTACTTTAAATAAATCATCAGTCACGTCAATGCTGCAAGCGTGGTGCATAGTCTTCAGTTCTTCAATCGGCACCCAACGCGCTTCCTTAGCGTACCGCTGCTCAAAATCATCCAAACCATCTACTGAGATTTCGCCGCCCACCACTTTTACTAGGTAAAATAACAAAATCGCTTGATGGTCGTTTTTCTTAAAAACATGATGAAAGAAACTAGTATATGCGCCCACTAAGCGTAGCGGCTCCACCTCAAGGCCAGTCTCTTCTTTTACCTCACGTCGCAAAGTTTCTTCAATCGTCTCACCAAGTTCCATCGTGCCACCCGGCCAATCATAACCATTAAACTGCGGCGAAATCAACACCTTACCATCCTGCAATGCAATACCATAAACATGTACCGAAAGCTGTAAATCCTCTACTTTCGCCTCATGTTTGTCGCCATAAATATCTTCAGTGATAATCGTTTTAGTCATGATATTATTATACCATGCTTCACGCGCCTCAGAAGTGTTATAATTAAATCAAGATAGATTACAACTAGTTAAAAGTTTGGAGACCCAAAACATGGCTTTTGATTTTAAGAAAGAATACAAAGAATTTTACCTACCTAAGAATAAACCAAGTATTATCGAAATCCCCAAAATGAATTACCTTGCCGTGCGCGGAACGGGCAACCCTAACGAGACGAACGGAGAATATCAAAGCACAATTGGATTATTATATGGCGTAGCTTACACAATCAAGATGAGTCATAAAGGGCCACATAAAATAGCTGGTTTCTTTGAATATGTTGTTCCACCGCTTGAAGGTTTTTGGTGGCAAGATGGCATGAACGGAACTATTGATTACCAGAATAAGAACACCCTGCACTTTATCTCGGTTATTAGGCTGCCAGATTTCGTTACCAAAGCAGACTTTGATTGGGCTATAGCGGAAGCCACCAAAAAGAAAAAACAGGATTTCTCCAAAGTGGAATTCTTGACTTACGATGAAGGATTATGTGTCCAATGTATGCATATTGGAAGTTACGATGATGAACCAGCTACAGTTAATTTAATGCACGAATTTGCCAGAGAGAATGGCTACGAACCGGATATCACAGATACAAGATTACACCACGAGATATATTTAAGCGACCCAAGAAAGTGCGACGTTAGCAGATTAAAAACTGTCATAAGGCACCCAATTAAGAAAATTAAATAACAATAAGACGTTCAAGTTAGCGACTTTATCAAGCATCAGCGCTAAACACTCTTATTCCAAAAACCTCCGCCATATGCTAAAATAAAAATATGATAGGAATCTTGCTATTGGTAATCCTGGCATGCTGGCTAGCGTTTTTGTACCCAATTTTCCGTCGCAAAACTGTCGAAGTTCCACGCAGCGCGCGCTACGACATGCAGATGAAAAAACTCTGGAGCGCCGCCCAAGATTCTATGCGTGACCATAAACCACTCCGCGCCGAAAAGGCCCTGCTCACTATTCTCAAATTTGACGAAAAAAACGCCGCCGCCTACAACCGTCTCGGCATTCTCTATGCTAAAGAGCAAAAGTACAACGAAGCGATTGAATGTTTCGAAATTGCCCAATCCCTCGATAACAACCCATCCTCGCTACACAACGTCGGGCTGATTTATCTAGAAACCGGAGCCTTTGAAAAAGCCGCCATGGCTTTCGAGCAAGCTATCGAACTCGAAAATACCGTGCCAGCTCGCTACATCGCCCTCGCCAAAGCACGCGAAAAACTTGGCCAGACTAAAGCCGCTATCGACGCCCTCGAAAACGCCTATGCCCTAGACCATAGCACTAGCACTTTGAGGCAGATTTTGGCTATTTATGAACTTTCGGGTGATGCTGAGGCTCTAGCCGACATCACCGCTCGCATCGAAGCCCAAATCGCCGAATCCAATCCACGTTCTAGCAGTCAAGACGCCCGTCGCATCAGACGAGCACCAGCTAGACGTGCCGCTCCGTCGCGTCCAACTACTCAATCATCAACATCGACACAAACATCTGCACTGACTCCAACTCGCCGCGCCCCTCGCCGAGCCGCGCCAACTAGAGCCACTAGTGCACCGGCTCGACCTGCCGTCCGCCGACCAGTTTCAAGAGGGAAGAAACAAATCTAAAGGAGACTTTAGTCAAAACAGGCTATCAGTCCGTTTTATGTGATATACTTAAAATATGCATACCTTTCGCAAATACTTTTTACCATTTCTATTAGTTTTTATCGCTGTGGCTGGCGGAACTTTCGCAGTAATCAAGGTTCTTGATTCTCATGAGAATCAAATCGACAACGATGTCGACGAACCGGCGCCAGAAGAAATCATCGAAGAAGAACCAGTACCGGATTTTATCGATTTGCAACCAGTGGTAGACGAATGGATTAGCACTGCCCGGTACAAACAGGCCAGCGTAGCAATTTACGATCTCGATAATGACCGCTACGCCGCTTTTTATAACACCGATACCGCCATGCGACCGGCTTCACTCTATAAATTATTCTATGTTTATGATGGTTATAAATACATCGATGCTGGCGTCGACGATCCAGCCGAGCTCTATGCTAACCTCGGTGGCGAACGTGGCTGGACTAGCGTCATTGATTGTCTGGACTTAATGATTAGCGAATCAAATAACGTCTGTGCCGAAAAAATGCTCGCCGAAGACAAACGTGCCGATCGCGTAGCGGCTTGGATTCAAGAACTAGGCCTCACTCGCACGGAACCAAGTGGTTTAATGACTTCTGGCGCCGACCTAGTACAGGTCATGAAAATGTATTATTATCATCCGGATTGGTCAGACAAATCTTTTGCCGCCTGGCAAACCTCCGCCCTCAATCAAAAAACCGCCACCACCGACTACCGCATCGGCTTGCCGTCGGGTTTTGACGAGCAAGCCATCGTTTATAATAAGGTCGGCTGGGCCAATAGTACCGGTTATTGGGAAGTTTACAACGATGCCGCCATCATCGAATTTCCTAACCTGAAAATCCCACGCCACTATATCGTCGTCATCATGACCAATTCCGCCGGATACTCGCAAATCGCCGAATTTGGCACCATGCTAGAAGAAGCTATCCTTAGTTTTGAAACTGGCGACGAAATCAACGAAGCCACTGACAACGGCACCACTGAACGTGAAACGGAAGCGATCGAAGAAGGTTCGACTGGGTTGGTTGTACCGGGGAGAGAATAGTTGCACATACCAATCATACAAAAAGTAATTTCGTCCAATGACCCACTTAGACCAAAATCAAGTTTTGATTGTACTAATAATTAAACGCAGCTCCTAATTTTCTAGAATAATAAAATCACCTAAGCGAAGTCCATACTTTTTTGAGACTAAAGACTTGGCCTAAGCGGCCTGGAGCGGTCTCAAAAAAGTATGGGCGAGCGCTTTACTCCTACAAACAGCGGAGAGAGAAACCGAGGTAACGAGCATATGGACCGTCGGACGGGACTACGCCAGTAGGGGAAAAGTACAAATAAAAGGTATTATCTATTGTGGCGCCGCTTCGTGACCAATATGTTCCGCGAGCTCCTGCGTATTTTATATTGCCAATTCCTACAGTTGGATAGCCGCTGCGCATGTATAATTCATCGCAAAATCTCAAAAAAACAAGCCAAAAATACACTAAAAATACTGATTCCTCAAACCTCGAAAAATTAAATTTTTCGAGGTTTGTAATCCACGGATAACAGAGGTCAGACAAAAAACCTAACTTACAAATTTTCATTTTTTCGAGGTTTTTAAACTCTTGTTTTTATACTATAATATGTATATGGACAATTCAACTCAATATACCTTACAAGAGGCAAGTCAAAAGCTAAATATCAAATCGCACACCCTACGGCATTTATGCAATTCCGGATTAATCCCTGGTATACGTCGCAATAAGTCAAATCGCCGTGTTCTCACCGAATCCCAGCTCGACCAAGCTCGCATCATGCTCGGCTTACGTAACGCCGGACTGAAAAAATCTGAATTAAAACGTTACGCTAGCCTCGTTCGACAAGGCGACGAGACTCTGCCTGAGCGAAAAGCCATCCTCGAAACTGAAAAACGCCAAACCTGGCAAAGGTTAGAGGACATTCAACGCGATATCGATTTCTTTGAACGTCAAATTGAACTAATCGACCAACATCTATCCGCTAGAACAAACAATTAGCCCAACTTCGTGCGCAGCGGCCGTACCCACATTGGCGTCGGCTTTTTGAGGTTCGCAGGCTTCCATGGCTACTATTGGTCGAGTAACGGTATTACATCTACTTATGCATACAACCTCTCCTTCAATATTCCTGGGGCGGACCCGTCGGCCGGACCAAGCACTCGTTACAGCGGTTTCTCTCTCCGCCGTTTGCAGGAGTAAAACACGTGCCGAACCTAGACTACCAACCGGTTTTTAACAACAAAAAATGGAGCCGAGTGTCGGACTTGAACCGACGACCTGCCGCTTACAAGGCGGCTGCTCTACCAGCTGAGCTAACTCGGCAACTACATTTATATTATCAAATCTTGCAAAAATGCGCAAGGTTTGATACAATTGATTTAGCCTTTTTGGTCATGTCAGTATCAAAAAGACCACATGGGGCTCTTTTATAGGGCTCCACCACGCTGGAATCGTCTAGTGGCAATGACAAGAGACTGTAAATCTCTCGGCTTCGGCCTTCGTAGGTTCGAGTCCTACTTCCAGCACCATGATAATAATCTGAGTATCTGCTCAGATTATTATCATTTTAAGACAGTGGCAAATGTAGGACAGCGAACCGCAGCGCGTAGCGCTAAGTTCGTCCTGCTGAAGTGGCCGTAGCCAAAAGAAAAATCTATTTTTCTTTTGTGCGCTACGACAGCAGTAGAGAAATTACGCAGTAATTTCCCACCGTTCTACTTCCAAAACCTTCAACTCCCCATGGCCAAACCATGGGGAGTTCAAACGCTTGCACAATTCAAGACATATTAGTCACTAATTAGACTTAATAATCACACAACCAGACGGCCTGCTAGAACACTGGGGCTTATTTTTCCAGCAAAATCTGCAAGAATTTCGCAATTTCCGCCCTGCCAAAATCCTGCGCGAACATATTGCTATGCACCCACATTTTAGCGTACTCCGGATTCTGCCGCAACCTGACGATTTCCCAAGGTTTCAGTACCATTGCCGATTTGGTATCGACGTCCATCAGCTCAACCTGCTGGAGCGACTCCGCATCAAAGCCCAGTCTGCCAAATCGCTGCTGCAACTCATCAACCGTCAACGCGGTCATTTTGCCAGTGTCGTCTTCGGCCACGAAATTCGGCAGCCCCTGACCAGCTGAGTCTACTTTGTACCACTGGAAGCCATCCGGCACGCCCATCTTTTCTTTACCATAAAGATAGAGGCAGTACAGCTCGCCTTCCTGCAAATAGTTCTCCGGTCGATAACAAGGGAAGGGTGGCAAATCCGCCTGCAGGCGCCCATCATGTTTAGCCTCAAGAAGCCGTTTAACATACTGAACAATCGAGCCAGAATGTTTTTCCATTCTGGTGTCCGCCGCACGCAGGTTCTCGATGAACTGTTTTCTAAGCACTTCATTACCCGGTTTTTCCGTAAAAACGAAACAAGGTTTACCAGCCGGATTAATCCGCTCAGCTCGATCCTCCATGATTCTTGCGCCAATCGCCTTCGTGGTAGTATAGCTACAAGCATCAAAGTCACTTCCGATAGGAGTAGCGTCACTTCTGAACAGAGCCAAATTCGCCTCATCAAGTGCGTCGAAATACTTCAGACGCTGCGGACAAAACTCGCACGCTCCGCCGAACAAATCCGACCACAACGAAACATAACCGTTACAATACAGCGTTTCGTCAATCTTTTCTGCCGGTTCCTTAGCATAGGTATCCTGCAACAGACCCACCTCTACCACTTTCAGCTTACAGCGTTCGCGTTTTACCAGTTTGAACCGCAAGCGCTGCTCATTCAATAGACCTTTGAGATTGGCCGCGCCCAGTGCCGTCAACACCGTAAGATCCGGAATGGTGAGCGTACTGAAAAACGTACCATTTCCCAGCACCTCAAACGCGTCATACGGATTTTCCTCACTGATCGACGCAAGATACTTCTCGGCCTCGTGCTTGCCAAAAGTCTGTGTCAAGGCCGCCTCACATTTTGCTCGCCGCGCGCGATATGCCGCAGCAATCACCTGTTGCGCCGCTTTTTGCGTACTTCCATTAATTATGACATCACTCGTTTCAGTCATTATTCGTCCCTCCTTGTCTTTTTTCTCAATGACTAACCGCCTAATTTGGCAGTGCTAAACCCAACTTAACCAACCCTTACAAATCGCAGCCCAACTTAACCCGATTCCTAGTGATCCGCCATCAACCGAGTATGAGCCTAGATTAACCTGCGCTTAACACTGCCAAATTTTTGTACAAACGTTGTAAAATACCACAAACTTGTCAAATTCATCTTCAACAAAGTTCATTATCTCTACATAATATCATAAAACATCAATTAGTTCAAGTGGTAATTCAGCTCGGTCGGCCGTCGTAGTAGTATTTTTGCGGTTCTTCTGGTTTCATGTGGCTCTCTAGGTCGCGCTGGAAGTCAAGCGGCTGAATTCGTGGCTGAGGATATTTATTCAGGTCGAGACAATCCACTAGATAAACCTCGTATTTGGACTCTGGTTGCCGCGACAACTTAACCGCCTGCTGATATTTGTTCTTTGACATTTCAAAAATCCAATGTTTCATCCGGTCAATATGTGATTTTACTTCGATATAGTGCGTCACATTATCTTGGTCAACATATTTCAAATCGTAACCATACGAATCGCTGGCATTAGCATTCGTACCGTGTCGAATCGCCTCACCCGACCAGTCTTGTACGGTAAAACCTTGTTCGCTGAGCGTCTTCACCACAACTTGCTGCCCGGTATAACCAATTTGTCGCCAGTAAGTCGAATTGCCGCCACCTCCACCAAAACCGCCTCGATGCGTCACACGGCTCGATTTACCCTGAGTTGGCCGTATCGGCGACAAGGATTCAATATCGACTATTTCCGCCACCGGCACTTCCGACATTTCTGACATCTCCGACATTTCGGATGTTCGCTTCTCCAACTCCTGGTCACGCTGCTTGCGCTCGGCGAGTTTGTTTCGGACGGTATCCAAGTGACCAAATCTTGCCAAACTTTTTGCGTCGTCATAATAGTTCAGCGCCTCGCCAAACTCCGCGTTAGCCTGTTGCCACAACGCTTCGCCCGTGTCATTTTGGGCGTCCAAGCGAATCGCAAATTGTTCAATCACGTATTTCTCCGCATCAAACTCTGCATCAAACAATACTTCTTCATCGTCCGGCCAAAAGTTCAGGAAACCGTTTCTTAGACTCTCAAATTTCGCCTGCTCTTCCATCGACCGCCCCTGTAAATCTTCGTACAAAGTCTTAAGATAAGCCTCTTCATATTTTAGTAGCGCTGTCTTTAGCGCGGTAGAATTCTGCTCATAAAAATCGTCTTCACTCGGCTCTTCCGTCACGATATTGGCGCCCATCAGCTGAGCGGCTTCGTTGTAACGTTCCTGCCCATTTTCTTGCGACAAAATGAATTTCTGCACATTTTGCGTTTCGATGACGCGCGCGATACTATCAGAGTTGCTTTCGGCGTGTTCCGTACCAATTCGCATCACAAACATTTCCGCCAGCGCCTCAACAAACGCCAAATCATACCGAATCTCCGCGAAACTTCGCGCCTGCGGAATTTTTAGACAATATTCACTCGGCGTGTTGCGTTTCATAGCAAACTCATAATCATCCAGCGTTCGCACTTCACCGTTCACTACCACACTGACTTGGCGGCAAAGCTGAATCTTCAACGATTTAATATCGCGTTTCGACTCGTCAGCGAGTTCTAATTTTTCGGTCGCCAGCACGCCGATTTTAATCGGATTTAGAATGTCCATGAACGGCGCCTGAAAAACGTGCGGCTCAAACTTCTCCACGCAGAAATCCACTTCGAGTTTCGGCACGCCAAAAATCAATTCAATCCTCCGCGGACTACGCTTCTTATCAAGTTCAATTAAATTCTTATCCTTCGTCACGGCTTTTGGTAGCAAACCTTTGGCAAAATAGAAAGTCTCGCTCGGCGCATGATATTGCCCGTTCTTACAAAACACTTTTCCTTCACTCAAGAACTTGTCGCGCTCCTCACACTCAATCGAACGACTATCAAACGAAGAATTTTTTTCTAGTACGCGATAAATCCGCTTGGCCATTTTACCACGGCGATCCACTTGCGGCAACTGCAGGAGAATTTTATAAATGTCTTCCACGAATAACCCATCAATATCTTTTCTAAAATCTAGCGCGTCAAAAATTTCGGTTTTTAGGTTTAGTCGATGACGCAGCTCGTCTCGATCCACGCCAAGATAACCGGTAAATTTCTCCCCATACTCTTCATTCAGCATAATATGGCTCGGCGCGTATTTATGGCCATTGTATTCAATCCAGGCGTTATAGTTCATAATATCTTTCGCTTTGCTATTTGAACCCAACCAAGTTTGGCTGTTTAGCAAAAGACAAATTTGCTCGAACGGCTGTTTTCGCAGAATTTTTTTAAACGCCTCCTCCGTAAAATCAAAACCAAAATAGTGTGGAAATTCATGAACCCCAATATCTTGCAAAAACTTACGCCACTCCTCACTGTCATCACCAAACCACTCTATAATATGCGATGAATCAGGGAACAATTCCTCGTACAGCCCACCAGGGAAAATCCCCAAGTTAATTGCCACCGATTTACCAGACTTAGTCGGGATTTCCACTTCAGCCAAACCATTACCTCGAATGGCATCCAGCGAAACTTCATTCTTGTACAACCAACATAGATAACCCTGCGTGAGTTTAGCATTGCCAGCCACTGCCCTCTTGTAACTCTGCGCGATGTTTAATAACCGATATTGCTTAATATCGTAATAGGACGCGTAGCGTGAACTCTCAAAATCTTTGCTCATCGTACCGGTCTGCCGATGGATTTCGTCCATGAAACTTTTGTCGATAAACTTAATATTCAGGAATTTCGGCACATTCTTTGCCACGCTACTTTCGCTACCGGTAAATTTTTCACTCCCACTGCCAATTCGCTCTCCACTCTGGTCAACGAAGAAATTCGGTTTAACCTCCGCAAAACTTCCATATTCCTCCATGAATAACACCGACAATTCAACCTGCTCATACACCGCCATATCATCCAAACGATCATTGATTAACTGCGAAATTTTACCATCCGACATCCGTCGATAGCTCGGCGCCCCTTCACCAAGATACGCATCAGAATTGAACCTCATCATAAAATCATCAACATCGCCGTTATTACAGTACATCAAAGTATTTTCAAAACCTTCACCTTGCAAATATTTGGTCAGATTCTGACGATAAAAATACGGCCGATCCATGAGTGATAAATAATTTCCGTTCACGCCGGGCAAAAGTTTCGCCTGCTGCAATTTTCCTAGAAAATAATCTCCTAGCTTTTCACCAGCCAAGCTAAAATCAAATTCGTTATAATTACCAATCAAAGTTTCAATCGCCACATAATCACACTGCTTGGCGACGATTTTTTCGGCTTCTTCAAACATCAGATCCACCACGCCAGTCAGTGCCACCCAGTTATACGGCTTCTCGTTGATGGCGTTACGCTCCGCGTTGAGCGCAAAATTCGCGTTCACAATCCAGCCAGTCGGCATGCAGACTCTAGTCGGAAAAGCATTGTACAAATAATTCCAGCGCTGATTTAGTCCCGTCGAGTCATTCAAATCGCGCGCGATGGTGATATGAATGTCTTTGTAAATTTTCTTGCCGTCATCATCGTCGTTGTCAGTATAAACATGTTTAATGGTTTTCTCCGCGATATAATAATTAGTCGTGTCACTGATAGTGCCAAATTCATCTACCTGACAATGTACACCGCGCCGAGTTTTACGAATCATGCGTAGCTCGCCATCAATCCGCAAATCGATTTCGGCAATTTTTGGTAAGAAAATTACGCTACGCTTATCAATCTGCTCAATTTGGTGTTTGATTTTTTCGACAGATTTTTCGTCCTTTAACTTACATTCTACCGTCGTCACAAAATCTCGCTCACTGACCGGCTCCACCACTCGCGGCACCGCCAAAACCGGCGGTCGCACCGTTAACTTACGCAATTTCTTGTACGCCAGCGCGTCGGCCAAACCCAGCCGAATCGACAGGCTACCCGATTGCACCATTACATATTCCGAATCATTAAGCAGCGAACGAAACCCTAGACCCTTGTTACCGATGCTCTCGAACTCGTTTTTCGGGCTGAGGTTCGGAATCAAAATCGAGTTAATGCCACCTTCCGTAAACGGCTCACCGTCATTACAAACTCTGAGAATATCGCCCTCTAGCTCCACCAGAATCTTGCCACCCTTGGCCGAGGCGTCAACCGCGTTTTGCAAAAGTTCCAGAATCTCCCGGCCAGCATAATCATCCCGAACTTGCACCTCACCATTCACGCGAGACTGCAAATCCTCCGGATCTTCCAAATATCGCGCCATGCGTTTTTCACGCGCATCAACAAGAAACCGGTTCATCCCGACTAGTTCCTCTGGTTTGATATAATCATAGCCGTACATACTATATATTATACTACAAATCATAAAATAGTCAAGCACAAATGTAAAACATGTTGACAAATCACGTTAAGTGTGCTACAATAGAGGTAATCCTTAATCAAGGTGTGGTATTTTGATAGCCAGAGAATAAAAATGTCAAAAATACCAACCGCGAACCCTCAGGATCGCCATTTAATAAACTATTTTACAGCTTTCACCTCTTTCTTTAGTTCAGTCTGCGGATGACGCTAGGCAGATTCAGCCACGCCGCCCCCAACTTACCATTTCTCATCATAGAATCCAATCAACCATCATTTTTTGCAAAACTCATAGAACTTAATTAACCAGCCATCGCCCTTGCAAAAATCGCCTTTTTCACCAGCTAGTCGTCCTGGCGTCATCCACATGACAAAACTACAAATTCAAAATAAAAAGAAAGAGGGAGAACTATGTCAAAAATCATCTCAACAGAAGCCGTTAAGGCTTCCAACAACACGCGCAACATCATCAACCGTTTCACAAGTATGGCGCAGAGCTATGGCTTTGAGACCAAGCGCGCCAGCGACAATTCGGCGACCCAGTTAAATCGCCAGATTGATCGCGAGAACACCTGCAAGCTGACCGTTCCACACACACCCTATGGCGTACGCAAATGGGCAGACATCTTGCACAAGTTGCAAACCGACCAGAAACTCACTGTGAAAGATCTCGAACCGTTTTATTTCGACTTTCCGGCAGAGTATCTCAAGCTGAGCGATGAAGAATTAGTCAACGCAGTGTTGACCGATTTAGAATATCGTTCGTTTGAGAACTCGCACAGCGAGACTGGCAAGCAACGTCTGAAGAGCGTCATCCGCCAGATTGTCAAACAGGGCGGAGCAGCTACCGAAGATCAGGTTATGGTGTGGACGGAGGATGGTCGGCTGGATTTCAAAATCGGCGAAAACGTCGAATACGAACTCGGTCGTTTGTCAATGTTGGCTGAGCTCATGGAGGGGAATTACCTTCATGATGCCTGCATCACAGCACTGGCTGACGGGCTCAAAGCACATCAAAAAGCTCTGCAGGACTCCGAGCTGACTGAAGCGTTTCCGGGCATGTTGTACTGCGATTTCAAACGCAGTACGAACGGCACGATTTTGGCAGATGGTTATGTTATTCAGGATGACGGCACGATTTTACCTCACCACGCCAATCTGCGCAAAAGCGCCAACGTCAATCCGCTCAATGAGGGGATTCTGGCTTGGTTTGGGCTGAAAGAAACGGATATTATGATCAGTTTCTACCGCGAAACCGCCACATCGCCGCTTCATTTCTGCATCAACAAAAAGCGCACCAAAAACGGCATAGTCGAGAAGCCCAACGTGAGCCAACAAGCGACTATTGATCGGTTAGCGACTGATTTGGGTCTGACTTGGCATCCGCAAATCGACTTCTCAGAACCCGACGCGTATCTGCAATTGGTGGGCAAAGGTTGGGATTTTAGCACGATGTCAACCAACGCGGCTTACAACCTGATTCAGCACTATGCTTCACGTTTAGAGTTGGTTAGTCAATTACCGATTGGTGATTTACCGAAAGTAACGACCAATTTTCAGGCAGGCAAATTTAAGGTTTTTGTCGACGGCGCAGAATACGCCGTTAATATCGCTGGAGTCAAGAAACCGTTATTTACTAGCTTCAGCCAACGGCAAGCCAGAATGTTTGCGCGGTTTGTGCAGGCTTACGAAATTAGAGTTTTTCAGTACCTCGCCAGAAAAGAAGAGGCCGAGGAAGCACACAAACTCACCGCAGCCGGCATCAGCAAGGAAGATCAGGCTATCTTGCTGGAGCAACGCACCAGAACACGCAATGAAATCGCGGACCGGTTCCGTAGCAAATTGGCAGAAATCAATCAGCGACCTAAACACCTGATGATTCTTTTCGACAACGAGCAGGATCATGGCGTGTATCTCGGCATCGAGGGGATGCAGGCGAATTATTTTAGCTTCACTACAGAAGATTTCGAGCAGTTCCGCACCGTCATCGGCGAAATTCCGGAGCCTCGCCAAGCAGCAACGCTGAGCGCCGGTAATAATGACCTTGCCAGTAACGATGTTGCTAATAATGGCGAGAATCCCATTGGCAATGCTGAAAATCGCAGTCATTCCGCAAATGGCTCAAATGGTTCCAATAATGCCAATGATTCCAATGATTCCGACGAAATTCCCGGTCAAATGACGCTCGCTGAACAAACCGACCAATCAAGTGACACCACGGGGAATGCCAATGGTGTCACGGGGAAAACTAGTGACGCCACGAGGACAACCGTCAAAATGATTACCAGCGAAAACCGTCGGGAAACGCATCCGATACATATGCCGGGGTTTATCACTCAGGCAGCTGAGAACAAACGTGCGCGTGAAGCCGAGGCTAAGAAAGCCGCTGCCGAGAGTAGTAACAACTGAATATTGACCACCATTGAGTGACTTTATGAAAGGAGTAAAATAGTTTGAGATGCCCTCCAATGTTAATGGAGGGCATTTTTAATTGAAGTATTTTGCATATTATAACGGTAGATGTTTTCATACTTGGATTAATATTCGTTCTTGCTTAGTTTACCATTCTGATATTCTGATAAGAAACCGGCATTTTTGGGTTTACAGAGTAGAATTTTTGTGCTAAAATGGTGGCATTATGGCAAAGAATAAGAATACTAAGCGAAAACTTGTCGGTCTCGTCTCCGAGCAATCTGGTATTCGTGCTTATTACACTAAGAAAAATACGCAGAATACCCCTGACAAACTTTCTTTACGCAAATACGATCCAGTTTTGCGCAAACATGTTGTCTTCACCGAGACCAAGAAAAATCTTGGTCGCAACGAAGTCAAAGAGAAGAAGCGCTAAGCAAAAACTCCGAGCAACATCGGAGATTTTTGTTTTTGTGCTTTATAGTATTTTGATGATTTTTGGTTCGAATTTTTATTTCGATTTTTATCGGCCTTTTGTCTTGATTTTTGCTTTGATTCCTTACCCTGATTTTTGCTTCGGTTTTTTATCGAAAAATGACCGCTTCGTGCGCAGCGGCGACGGCAATATGATTTACGGAGGGCTGATGGGAGTCGGCAAAGCTGCAGATTACTGGTCAAATACAGGAACCGAAGAAAAAGCATACTTCCTTGATTTCGACGATACTGGACGCGTTGGCCCTTCGCTTGGTCCCAACAGTCGTTACTACGGTTTCTCTCTCCGCTGTTTGCAGGAGTAGGAATGCTACTCAATCACCAGCCGTCGCATGAAACGACGTTTTTTCTTCGGTTTCTTTACCTTGGATGGTTTTTCTGGCTTAGCTGGCTCATCAACAATCTCTAGCCCGAACTCGCGCAGTTTACCATGCAACTGGTCCGGCATTTCTTCATTCATTACACGCACCATCGGCTCTTCTGCTGCCACTGTCACGTTTTCGGTTTGCGGTTCGGTTTTTTCGACAATCTCCACGCGCATCATATTTGGTTTTTTAGTGATTTCGCGCGCGATTTCGACTACCTGCGCCTTCTTAGTCCGCTCAACTTGCTGTTTCAAACGCGTCAAAACCGCTCGTAATTTCACCAGCTTCAGCTCGTCCAGACTATCAAGATAATCAATTTCCGTCAAACGACGCCAAATTTCCGTCAACGTCTCACTCTCGCCACTATAAATAATTTTACGGTTCAGATATAACTCACGCGACCAACGTTCTGCGAGTTCATCACACAGCGCACGCGGCGGCCTGGCAGGTTCGTCCTGTTTCACCAGAGTATTGGACGAAATTTTATTACTTTTGCCCTGACTGCTCTGCTCAACTTCGCCCATATCATAACCAATAGTTTCTGGTACCGAAACTTCCATCCGCGGCACCTCAAAAGTGCTCGCCGAAGCCGCATTGACAAAACCATTGCCCTCAGTCTTGGGAAAATCTGCCCACATTTCATCAAAAAACTTCACAATCCCCAGTTCGCGCAGGTCGCCAATTATTCCTGCGTCAAAATACAAATTTACTAGCCCACCACGCAAAAAACTCAAATCCAGTTCTCGCTTAAACTTAGTCCAAGAGATGCCGTCACGAGTCGTACCGTCAGGTTGCTTCTGCCCTTCGAGCAAATCGTGATTGTTTAGCAACTTCTTTTGCAAAAACTCGTTATTAAACAACACGCGCAAATAATCACAACCGACCACTTCGTAAACATGATTGACGCTACGGAATTCCAATGTCTGCTCAGCACCACTCGCCAGCATCCCCATAAAATGCGCCATTTCCATTGTCTCGGCGATCTGATTATTAAACATTAGGCGCGGCTGACAGCAAAATTTACACTCCGCACCCAGCAACGAACGCGCCTTTTCACGAAACAGCTTAACCTGACTGGCAAATTCCTGCTTATCATAGAAAAAACTCAGGGAATGATAAAACGGCTCCGCTATCAATTCTACGCGCGACCCAGCCAAAACCTTTTTCAACCGACGAATCAGCTCCGGATCATAACGCTCCGCGAGTGTCAGCCACGGCCCAGACACCACTAGAGAAAATTGCAAATCAGCGTGTTTCTGCAAGTTCCGCTCCAAAAGCGCAAAAAACGGCTGATAGACTTCTTCATTCTCGCGCTGAAACGCCGCCTTCGAGTCAAAAACGTTAGCCAAGCTCAAATCCGCCTCATCATCCGTCGACATCTGATCGCGCAAAACAAATGGTTCATGTAAACGAAAACAGAGATGAATTACACGCATTTTACCTCACTTATAAACATTATCTCTATTATAGCACAACACGAGAGATAATCTCGAATATTTGCCCAGGCTTTTTGATAAACTGCACTAAACCACTAGTTTTTGTGTTATAATAAGGACGTTAGGGGAGTAGTTCAGTGGTAGAACGTTGGTCTCCAAAACCAAATGTCGTGGGTTCAAGTCCTGCCTCCCCTGCCATTTTATTAAAATAAATTCTACTGAATTTATTTTAATAAAATGTTTAAGCATTAGACAGGAAATGAACCCCTTGTCGCCAGACAAGGGGTTCATAGGTAGTAGGAGTGCGAGAAAATAAAACTATTCATAGTTTTATTTTTGAGCCGACACCCTACCGCTGAGCGCGCCATAGGCGCGCGAAGTTTCCTGCCTCCCACCAAGTCCAATATAAAGCGTCAAATTGTTCTTCCAGCCCCTGTCCATAAGAACAATTTTTTGTTAGTGTCCTTGATTCGGTTGTTTATAAAGAAGTATAAAAATGTGGCTGTTAGATTACGAGTGCAAAACCGCCTTTTGGAAAGACTTTACCATAGCGAAACGTTTTGGAACGGAGGCAATTAGGAGCACTTATAAGAGGGCAAGAGCGGGATAGAGTTTATGGAACAGAACTCAGAGTGATACTTTGCAAGCAGATTTCTTGATGGATTCTTATCGCTCTAGCAAAAGCTTCATCATGAGTTGCCATTAAGATAGCTCCAGGATATTTACTGAGCGCGAACTCAATATTTTCACGAGCACGAATGTCGATATGGTTCGTAAGCTCGTCAATTATAACAAGATCAAGTGGGTGAAGAATCAGCCTTAAAATGGAAATTTTTGTTAATTGCCCACGAGATAATTTGTTCATCGGTTTATACATATCTTGTGGCAAGAAATCTAGGGTTGCTGCAGCACGAAAAACTTCTGTTTTGTCAAAATCTTCGCTTTGTTCCAAAAAACTTTTTTCTAAATCAAACTCTGTAGTATCTTGCGAGACATAACCAATCTTAATATTTGGCGCAATCCAAACCTCACCACTATCAGCTTCTGTTCTGTCCAAGATTATCTGGAATAAGGTGCTTTTTCCGCTGCCATTTCGACCACAAATTCGCATGCGCTCACCTGTATGGATTGTAAAATTCAAATTTTCAAACAATTTTTTCTTGTCATAACTTTTTGACAAGTTTATCACTTCTAGTAGTTTTCGGCTATGCAGAAAGTTAGCTGAAACCTCTGCGCTATAAGTTTTGCGTTCTACTGGTTTTTCGACAGTTGTAATTTGTGCGATTCGACTTTGCGTAGCCCGTAGAACTTTCCCAGCACTATTCTGTACTGCTAATCTCTTGCCATTATAACGTAATTTTGACTCATCACTTATTTTATTGTAGTTTCGACGATTACTTTTGTGCGCTCGGTCAGAAGCATTTTTTAGTTGTCGTTCAAGTTTTCTTTTCTCTTGCTGTGTCTTTTCATAGTCTTGTAGCTGTTCGTACCGCATTTGCGCTTGTTGCTTACAGAAACTCGCATAATCACCAAGGAAAATTTCGGCTTGCTGATCGTGCAGGTAGATAATTTTATTTGTTACAGTCCGAAGAAAATCTCGGTCATGACTTACAACTAGTGCCAGTCCACGATACTCACGTAGCTTTCGGAGTAACCATATTTTACTCTCGCGGTCTAAATTATTAGTTGGTTCGTCAAGTAATATTATTTCTGGACTTTGCCGAAACAACTCTGCTAATCGAATTTGTGTGCGCTCACCACCAGATTTATCCTCTAAGTCATCTTGCGTTTGTTTTAAGAAACCGATTTCTCCTGTCGCTTTAATGCTGCCATTGTCTGGTCGTAATTCGTTGGCGATTAAACGTAGCAAAGTTGTCTTCCCAGTACCATTATCACCGACAATGCCCACTATATCCGAATCTGTTAGCACTAGATTTAGGTTCTCTAAAAGTGGTTGATTTCGGTAAGAAAAACTTAAGTTAGAAATTTGCAGCATAAAATATTCCTATTAAATTTGTTTAATAAAATTAAAAATATCTTAGCTTCGCATAGCGTCATTATACCATAAATACAAAACTATGGGTTGCTTATTCTTTTTCTTCTCGCCAAGTTATGATTTTTGCACCATTGTATGTCCAGAAATTAATAGCATTCTTTTAAAGATTTTATGTTAAAATAAGCTTAAGTATGAAAAATTCCACCGCCAAGCAGCCAGCCAAGTCAACCACTAAAACTAGCCGCAAACCCCTGATAAAACCTTCCACTGAACTAGTCAATTCAGCTAGCGAACATGCTTTTCGTGACCGCGTTCTGGACTATATTCTCTTCTTTTTCGCTTGTGCTTTTATCGGGTGGGTATGGGAAGTTCTACTCACCTTTATTCAGACTGGCACCTTCGTCAACCGTGGTGTTCTGCATGGTCCGTGGCTGCCAATTTACGGTTTCGGCGGCGCCGGCATCCTAATTCTACTTAATCGATTTCGTAACTCCCCACCAGTGGTCTTTTTCCTTTCTGCTCTCTGTTGTGGCATAATGGAATACCTTACCGGTTGGTACCTCGAAACTTTCAAACACCTCAAATGGTGGGATTATAGCGATTTACCACTCAATTTACACGGACGAATCTGTCTGCTCAGCGTGGTCTGCTTCGGCTTCTGCGGACTTATTATTGTCTATCTGATTTATCCGCGGCTCCATCACACCTTCGCCAAACTCAAATTTCAGCCCAAAGCCATTCTTTGCGTCGCACTAGTGCTTTTCTTTCTCACCGATTCCGCTTATTCTAATTCTCACCCCAATACTGGCCAGGGAATCACCAGCGAGATCACCAGCTCCATCGTCACACCAAACGAATAATCTCATAACCTCATTATTTATGCTAAAATATTTCCATGCGATCCGACGAATTACAAATTATCCAAAACTTGACCGGTATCAATCCGACCGATATTCAGCTGTCAGATAACGGTTTTTGGTCGCGCGGCTATATAATCGATCAAGGCCGCATCGTTTTTAAATTCAAAAAATCCCCTGGTTTTAGCTACCAAGACGAAATCAATGCGCTTAATTTCGTGAACACTCTTAATCTCGGTGTTAATTTGCAACGCGTCCGTTGGATAGCGCCAGATGATTCCTACCTTGGCATGTACGGTGTTATCGGTGAACCGCTCGTGGTCGCAAGTAAGAATAAACCAGAGCTAAACCAGCTTTATGACCTCGACGATATTGCAAGTCAACTCAGTCACGCACTCAAAATTCTACACAGCTCTCACCCAGCACAAGCCGTCACTATGTCGGTACAAGAAGAAATCGATGCCTGGCAAACTCGCATTCTCACTCCAGCCAACTGGCAAGCCTTGAGCGAATACCTCTCAAGCAGCGAACTCGCTATTGTAGCAGATTTTGTACAGAATAAATTACCGAATAAACTGCTAGCGCTCGGCGAACACCTAGTTCCCACCCATGGCGATCTCTACAAAAATAATATTCTGATTGATGACGCCGGGAAAATCGGCCTTATCGACTTCTATCGCTTGCAACTTTCGGATGAAGCTGCTGATTTTATGGATATTAGCAACGATTTGCTCCGCGACAAAATCCTCCAAGCTTATAGTGCCAATGAGACTCTCCAGCAAAAAGTGCGCCTACGCGCTCTGGTTCGGCCGATTTATATTTTTGGCGCCTACGTTGAACGGCACGATAACACTATGCTAGAAAGCTTCGTTCGGCGACTCCGCCAGCTGATTGCGCTTGGTTACCACGAAACGTAACAAGCGTAACAGGCCTAACTTACTCCCCACAAAGTCTAGCTCATTCTTCTGGCCACTCTACCTCATCCATCGACATCAGCTCACCGCATTTTTCACACCAGAAATTCGGCCCACACTCTGCCAAATCACTGCCGCAATGCGGACAAACTGCTGAAGTCGCCGGCTCAGCCCCATCAGCCTCAGTATTTTCAAGCTTTGCATTACCAGCCCGAATCTTATCTGCTACTCGACGGTCAATCGCTAACATTCGTTCAACGATGCGCTCACTCTCAACCATCATTTTGCTAGTAGATTTTTCTTCTGCTGTCTCTGCAATCATAAGACGATTATAGCACACTTTTGCCTAGCCAAAATAAATCTGCCTAGCACGCTTTGACCATAGAACCAATCTTGTTTTAAGCCAGTGCATATTTTTCGATAATCTATTATACTAGAAATATGTACAAGACACTTACTCAGCCCCTCAACACAACTTGGCGAGCCATTTGGATTTGGTTCTATCTCGCCATTCTGCTACTTGGGCTGGTGGCGCCAAGTGGTCTGCTCACTACGAATATTAAACTCAGTAGCATTTTTGGCTGTCTGATTTATACTTGGCTGTGTTTTCGGAAGGATATTTTATTACAACTAGCGTTTCTGTTTACTTTTATTGCCGATATTCTGCTGGCGGTTGGCACATCGGTAAATGTAGTCTTTCTCCATGGTTTCGGCCTGATGGAACTGGGGGTGTTGGTGTTTTTCCTTGCGCAAGTGACGCACTTTTATCGACTCTCACACGCTCGGCCCAAAACCATAATTAGCATACTGGTTGCCGCAGCGTTTCTAATCATTATTAATTTATTGGTGAATTTTTGCCCCAATATGATTATTATCTGTGGGTTTTATCTGGCAATGCTTATCACTAATATTGTCGTCTCGACGCGACTGGTGCGCCGAGAACCGGATAATCTGATTAATAAATTTACGTTGATTGGTTTTATTTTGTTTATTAGTTGCGATATTTGTACAGGAGTGTCATATTTAGCTACAAATGGCGTATTTTTAGCCTCTCTAATTACCCCAGCTAACTATTTGGCTTGGTTTTTCTATTATCCTTCGCAGATTTTTCTCTCAAACAGTTCAAAGTATGTTAAAATTAAGTCAAGACAAGAAATTGTGCTATAATTGGAGGTAATATGGAAGGTAAAAGAAACTCAGCACCCAGCAACGGACAGCGCGCAATTTTGGTATTTGGCGCACCGTGCAGCGGCAAGACTACTTTTTCTAAGCAGTTTGCCAATCAGTTCAACGCCACTTTTTATGATTTGGACGCTTTGCGCGACGATCATAATCTTTCACGGCAATTCATTCTCTTACTAATCGAGCAAATTGCGCGGACTGGCGCCACGCTCGTGTTCGAAGGTGGCAACGACACCGAGAAGGATCGCAAGGAAATCGCCGAGATTTTGCGCGATGCCGGCTATTCGCCGACCCTGATTTGGATTCAGACCGACGTCAATACAATTCGCGCTCGCCTCAAGAACAAGTTGAAATCCGTCGAGAAAGCCAAGAGTGTTTACGATTCGCGTGTTAAATCGCTTGAGGCACCATCTGACGCCGAGGCGCCGATTGTACTCTCTGGTAAACACACCTACGAGACTCAACTTAAGCAAGTCTTGATGCAGCTCCAAGAAAGATGATTATCTCCGACAAAGAGTTCGGCGAGGTAGTCATTCGACGCAATGCGCTAGCCAGAAGCGTACGGTTTTCGGTGTCGACTTCCGGACGTTTGCAAGTTTCGGCACCCACTCACACTAGGGAAACCACCATTAAGCGCGTCATCGACGCCAATCGCGATTTAATTCGTGAAAAAATCCCTCTAGCCGACCCCAAAACTCAGCGCGCTCGTGATGCCAAGAAAAAAATCCTCATGAAAAAGGCGAAAGATTATTTACCCTATCGCCTCGAATACTATGCCAAACTCTACGGCTACCATTACGAACGCTGTCGCCTCAGCCACGCCGCTACGAGGTGGGGAAGCTGTTCGTCGACCGGCACGATCTCGCTCAACATCGGCTTAATGCAAGTGCCAGAGGTTTTGCGCGATTACGTGATTTTGCACGAGCTGGCCCATCTCAATCACATGGATCATTCGGCGAGTTTTTGGACTGAAGTTGGTCAGCACGACCCTAGATATAAAGAACACCGTGCCAAACTTAAAAAGTTTTCACCAGGAGTCTAAACATCAATTATCTGGCGAGGTTCAGACTCAAAAGCAAAATCGGATACACTGGACATCAAAAATGGCTGTCCGTTATCCAGGCAGCCATTTTTCGTAAAGATCAATATTGAGGTGGTTCCCACTTCAGGAACATTATAATGCTGGCGATTACGATAACCGCTATCACGATGCCCAGCACCCCACCGCTGACTTTAAGAACCAATAGAGGCGGCACCGCACAGCAAATCCCCGACGCCGCCACTGCACCCACCAGAGCACCACATACTCCGCTTACAACATTTTTCATTTTATCCCTCCCTATCCGTGGATGGTTCGTCAGAAACATATGCCTCCAGCACCTTTCTCAGATGCGCCGTAGGTGTGGTATAGACATAATACGGCACAAAACCTTCATAAAACTCATAGGTATCAACCGCTCGATGCTCATCAATCGATTCAGAGGACGCTACCACTGCCGGACAACGCAAACCAAGGCGCTCCATTTCTGCCAAAATATTATAGCCGCCGTCCAGATTAATCCGACCACCAGCATATGGCGGCAACTGCATATCGACAATCGCGAGATACTGGTCCGGATTAGCGATTATCGCATCTCTTGATTTTGCCACCGCACAGAGCATCGGATTCGCGTATTCGAACTCCTCAATTTCCACCTCCGGGAACAAAATTCGTGCCGATTTGCTTAAATCCGCCAGTTTCCCCGGATTATCGTCTACAATAAAAACCTTCTTCATCTCACTCATCTCCTTTTCTAGGGGAACTATTTTATTAGGCGTATTATTATCTACATCCTTTTGCACATTTATCACCTCCAATCTGTCAAAAAACTTGTCATTTTACCATAAAACAACACAAAATAGTCGCCCCCTCATAATTTTGCCATATTTCTCGATGTTTATCAACTACAAAATCAGTAGGCCCCTTCATTTTTATCGAAGAATAAAATCTAGGTCTTTCAAAAACGCAAAAACCGCCTCAAAGAACGAGACGGTTTACACTGGGGGATAAAGCTATTATTTATTGCTCACGCAACAAATCATCGGGTTGACATTTCAATAATAAGATTCATTTCACCAGAGTTCGATACAATAATGACAAACCAGCATAGAGGACAAAGATTGCAGCGCATGCTTCAATAATTAGAAATAAATTCACAATTAACTCACTCAAATTAAGCGTCAACAAGAAGAACGCTAACACCAAACCAGCATACAAGATTAGCCGACAAGGCCAATAAACGCTGCAGTCCGATACCGCAATACGTTCATCTATCCATCTACCAGTCTTAATGCACTTTCCCACATCTTTTATATCAAAATCTTTCTTTAATACGATGGACAGCCACAGAGCCACGTTAACAATTCTGCACCAGCAAAAAACCATTCTGCTTATCAAAAAGCATGCAACAGAACCCATCAGCAAAGCTATAATAGAAGCGACAATACTCTTAGAGCCCTGCGTATTCCAATATTGTTCGTCATGTAAGAATATTACCATTGCGCGAGCGAAAACCGCAAAAAATTGCGCAGTCCATATCATACAAATCACTACGTGTGTCCGAGTAATAAAATCCGCCTTTTCCTGTCTTATATCTGCCATAATAGCACCTCCGTTTTTAAGATTACATTGACTCGCCTAGTCAAAAAACACCCCCTACTTTCATTATATCACATCAATCACAAAAAGTCAATAGAAAATTCTCGCAAATTCACCCTTGTAATAGGGAACAATCTGTGCTACAATGATTCAGTATAGTCTAATAAACTGACACTACGTACTAGACGACAGGGAAGGCCATGATATTCAGTCCGCTCATTTGGTGAGTCGACTGGGAGAATGGAACCACTCATTAGTCTAGATTTCGTAATGTCTATAAGGGAAAGGAACAGGATGCAAGTCATCATCGGCACCAAAATTGGTAT
>CAYNHE010000006.1:0-42638 GCA_964397215.1 uncultured Candidatus Saccharibacteria bacterium | reverse complement strand
CTCCTAATTCCATATTAGCATAGGCGCTGGTATAACCCTCCTGACACTCTGTGCTACCGCAGGAGAGAGCATCTACCGCACGCGGCATAGTCAGGGCAGGGGAGAACGTCAAAACCGCTAGGGCAACCAAACCACCGCTCGCAACTAGCCCGGCCGTTCGTAAGGGATTAAATTTGATATTGATTCTGTGCATTTGTACCTCCATTTTGGAGCATCAAAAAAGAGGTAAACCAAACCTACCCCTTCATCTGAGGCTCCTAATCATTTGATATCACCTCATGGCGTCCCAGACCTACTATTTAGATAACTACCTATTTGTCCTACTATTGATAATTATTAAACAAAAAGGGCGCCACGAGGTGTAACGACCGCTTCGAAACAACTATGATTCTTGCAAATCAAGTATTTTTGGGCCACTCATGACGCCCCTTTCACACTTGATTTGCGGAATCTTTTATAAACAAAAACAACATAGTTGCTTCTCTTCGAATTGTGTCGTTACACTTCTATTGTACCACATTTTTCATTCTGTCAATAAAAATAAGCAAAATCTCCTCAGCTTCGCTCATTAACTTCTCAATTATCTATTTTACCCACCCCTGTTAAACATAAAAACTTTCCCCCGAAACCGATTATTCTTACAAAAATCCCTTGACGCTAGGGAGAAACTAGCATAAGATAAGAGTGTAATAACTTTAAGGAGGAGCCTCATGGCCTACGAACACACTAACAGCAAGGGCATCACTTACTATCTGCACAAGTCAGAAGTTACTCTGCGCGGTGGCAAACCACAAACGATTTATTTCTTCACTAAGACCGCAGAAGGTGGCAAAGGTACACCATGTGACCTGCCTGAAGACCGCGAGGTTAATGAGAACCCACGCAACGGCTTCTTGACTCTCAAGAAGAAGAAAACTGCTTAATCTACCAACCACTATCGAAAGCAGCGCGTAGGAAATATTTAGGTACAGCCCCGGCAGCTAACCCCAAGTTAGCAGAGCAGGGGCTTTTTGGTGCTAATCTTAGCAAAGAGGCGACTGTTAATTAAAAACGCTATTATCTTGACAAAAATACAAAAGTTTGCTACAATAGAAGTATGTGTAGAATAAATTTCGTACACCAGTATCAGATGTCAACATGGGCCACCGGCCTTCATTTGGCATACCTCTGGAATGTGCGGGAGTTATTCTAATCTATCCTTATAAGTAAAATCATCTAGAAAGACCCCGGACCCTCGTGTTTCGGGGTCTTTCTAGCCGCAGATTCAACGCGGCGTTGCTCTTTAACAATTCAATGAAGAAAGGAAGAATATTTATGAAAATGCAAACTTTTATCCTCAATCGAATCTCAGATTCTGACTTTAGAATTCGCCGCGCAAAGCGTGGTTTATGGCTTACCATGTTTGAATCGGCTATTACCGAAGGATTGATTTCGATGTCGATCATGACACTTTTCTTTACCGAGTCGATTGGTCTAAATCAATCACAGATTGCGCTTAGCCAGTCCATTTTTACGCTAGTAGTTATGGTACTGAATTTGCCTTTAGGCTGGGTAGCAGACCGTTTTAGTCGCAAATGGGCCAACGTAATCGGTGATTTAGGCGCAGCGCTGAGCTTTTTACTCTATTCCCAGGCTCAAAATTTTGTCCAAGTTGTGGCTTGTGAGACTCTCCTAGGGGTTTCGCTGGCTTTTAGTCAGGGCGTTGATCAGACTTTGTTGCGGCATTTTGCCAATCAGCTTGATCCAAGCGGCCAGCTATTTCAGCGCAAAAACATCAGTTTGGCGTCTTGGCGTTATGCATGTACGCTTGGTTTAGTGTTACTTGGTGGCCCATTGGGCGCAAGCAGTTTTCGCTTGGCGATTGGCTTGTCTGGTGTACCGTATCTAATTGGTGGGCTGATGAGCATGTTGATTCACGATGATAGCCAGAAGTTGCAGTCTAGTCGTAAAAACCCTTTCGGCGACATGCTACGGATTGGCCGAGAAACTTGGAATAATCATCCACTACGCCTACGTATCGCCGCCTATGTGGTGGGCAGGGAAATGACACACGGCATTATCTGGGTGTTTACGCCAATCCTCATTCAAGTTGGTGTGCCAGTAGCAATAGTATCATTCGCTTGGGCGTTCAACTCACTGGCTTGTCTCTTAGGATCACGTATCGCTGCAAGATATTCCCCTCGGTTAAACGATAGGCAAAAATTTGCCTTTGCGCTCATCTTGATGTCGCTCAGCATGGGGGCTATGAGCGTGCAGCTGAACCTTGGTACGGTAATATTATATCTATTAATGGGGATTACTCAGGGGTGGACCGGTTCAACTTTGATGCCAATGATCCAAAACCATGCCAAACCGGACGAGCAAACCACGGTAATCTCACTTGCCAAAGTTGGTGGGTAACTATTATATATGCCAGCGGTCTGGCTAATCGGGCGCGCTGCTGATTGCCGGCTAAATTTTGCACCACTGATGACGTTGATAATTTTCGTACCGCTAGGCTTAATTATTTTGGCGAAAATTCGTGAAGATGCAGCTCGTGACTAGCATCATATCTTCTTCACTTCATGCACCTTAAAAATCCCCACCGCAAGTGGGGATTTTATCATCTTAAGCCAGTACAGCCGCCCAAGTTGGCCTCAGGCGAATCATACCACCGCTGAACTCCGAGCAATCCGGCGGATTTTTCAGCAGAGCCAAACAAACCGCTTTGCTCACTTCATTCATGCCGCTGGCCTGCGTAATCGCTGCCTGAAACTGCGGTGCAGTTAAGCTTTGCGGTGCGCTCAGGTTCGGCTCGTCATCTGTGGCTTTCTGCTCCGCATTTTTGGCGACATATTTCTCAACCATGTGATGCTCCAAGGCCAGATAGCAGCTATTATCGACATACATGCCGATAATCTCGCTAAACCCTGCCTCAGTGAGTTTTTTCACCATGCGCGTCCTCAGTTCCGGTGTAGTTACCTCGCTCTCGCGAACGTCGAACACCGTGACGCCGTCACAATGGTTACTGAGCGATTCACGGATAGCTTCCGCACTGTTGTTGAGTAGCCAACTCGGATCTCCACCCACATAGCAGTGATAATCGTTGATAAAACACTCCATTGCGAGCGACTTGATCAAACTATCCGGTCCTATCATCAGCACGCAAGCGCCGGGATGCTCCTCGATAATTTGCCGAATCGTGTTGCTGGCTATATCGCGTTTGACGCTAATAGCCTCCTGATCCGTACTCTTCTGTAACATTTTTTCCTGACCCATCTCTGATTGGTCCCCCTCTCCATTATTCAACTTTTTCTGAGCGTTTCTTTTTTGATTCGCTCTCCTCATGTGTCGCTTCTCTGTAACTTTAAAAACAATTCATCGTTCGACTATCGTTACCACAGTTCTTCTTCCATTTTGGTCCCTCCTTGTTTGATACTAGCTTGTTCAAGGTACAAACCTCAAATTCGCTAGCAAAAGTCATCCTTAAACTAGCCTCGACGAGGCCTTATATCTCTATTGTAGCACACATCGCCGCAAATGTCAAGCATAAAAACCTAAACCACATATACTTCCGCAACGGTCAAGTATGAAACCCAAAAAACACACAAAATACCCTAATAGTCAAGTTTCGGAGTGACAGAACCACCCCCCCAACCCTCTAAATCACCTGCGGTCGCCCACGTCGCCGCTTAAAAATCCGGATGATAATCCATAACACCAGCAGCCCGATGAAGACCCCAACTAACACCACTAACCAGAACGGCACCACAAAAACCAGTTGCTCGTAAGTCTGATTTTCGTCGAGCAAACTCACCGTCTGCGTCACCCGAAACACTCCCAGATAAGGCGTATTCTCCCAAGTTAGTGTATTGGTGCGCTCCGTCCCCGGAAAAATCATTTTGTGCGAGCTCCCGGCTGAATTGCCATGTTCATCTCGGCTGTCCGGACCAAAAACTTCTTTTCCCGTAAAAAAGTCCACCACCGACACGCTATGATTCACCTTAAAATCGATGTTACCGGTGTTCTTGGTGGTTTCGCTGGCCGAAATTTTACCACCAAGCACGATGCTGGGCAATTTATGCTCAATAATCTGACCAGCTTCGCGAATATCGCCACCGTCCACGCGCGCAAACACCAGCGCCGCCAACTGATTAACTTGTTTAACCCCATTACTCTCATCGATGCCGTCGCGTGTTTCGATAATCATCGCAGCGTACTGACCACCGCTCGGCACGTCGTCACTCGGCATTTCGATAGTGAAATCCACCGTCACCGCCTCACCAGCCGCTAACTGGTAATCCGTCTGGCTAAACTTGAACCAATTGGCTAACTTAGTGTAATCGGTCATGGTAGTGTAGTCCGGATCGTAGTTCTCGCCGGTTACCGAGTAAGGCCTAGTGGATACAGAGAAAGAAATCGGCAAACGCCCAGCGTTCCGCACCAAAATCGCTCCCCGATAAGCAATACCCGGAGACAATTCGATCTCTTGCTCCGCCGGTTGCAGCTCTAGCCTGATGTCGCCTGGCTCCAGCGCCAAACTTGGTTTTCCTAGTAGTAAATTACCGACTAGCGCCAAACCCAGTATGGGCAAGCCAATCAACAATAATCGTTTCAAACCTCCACATAATTTCATATAACCATTATAGCATTCTCGGCCCGATTTCGGGCTATTTTGACCGAGAATTTAACATAAATTTAACCAAACTCGCTCGCGTGGCTACAAACGCCCAGCCCCGAAATTACCGAAACTTAGCCGCGACACCAAGATTCCGTCCCTAACCAAAAAGCCCAGCCTAAGCTGGGCAAAGAGGAGAAACTAAGTAATGTAAATAATCCTATTGCTTAACGGCGGCCGTAATGGTGACCTCACCCGTATAGGTACCCTGAGGGATTTTGTCATTTGCTGTCACGGCGACAGGGAAGTTGGTCACCGTGTAGTCGTCGTTAGCACCACCGTCGTAGAAAACTTCCGGAGTGTTGGTGATGGCTTTGTAGGTTAGACTATCGAAATTAATCGTATCGATACCCTGCTGCAAACCGTCAGCGATGCCCCAACCGCTTTTGCTTTTATCCGCACCTGGATTAGCACGTGCTGGAATGAAACCAGATTCGTCAGCATTGGTCAAGAAAGTATCGTTCGTGGCGCTGAGCGAAATCGTGTAAGGCTTGGCGCTACGCACGTTGGCATAAATTCGACCGTACTTTACCATGCCCGGAAAAGCGGTAATCTTGGCATTTTCTTTATCGTCAGAGAACCCGGCTGCATCTTCGGCATCAAAAGCCAGCACGTCTTGCACGGTCACGTTAATCTGAGTCGAACCATCCGAACTCTTGGTATCGTCAACGGTACCGTCGGCCTTCAAATTGTTATAAGTTGCCGTGGCGCACTCTTTTGGCTTTTCGGCCCCAGCGGCACTAGAGGCGGTGCCTCCACAATCAAAGATATTACCTGTGTTTGATGTTGCGTGGCTAGTCAGTGGGAGAAAAGCAACCGACCCACTAATCAATAAACCGGTAGCAACTAGAAGTTTTCCAACTACATTTTCCATATTGTACCCTATTTATATTTAGTTTTTATTTACATGACTTTTATGCCTCTATTTTACACAATCATAAACGTTTTGGCAAGAGTTTTTTCGCAGAATTTTGCGATTTTGGTAAAAAATATGGTCAAAAGCAGTCAAACTTGACGATTTTAGCCAAAAATGACACTCCTCACGCTCGCCCTCTTGACAAAATTTACATAATTTGATACAATAATAAGAGTAGGGATAGTTTTTGTCATAAAAAGGAGGGAAAATTATGACATTTTTAACAGAAACTCAAGCAACTCAGAAAATTCAGAAAACTCATTTGGGAACTCAGGTTGGCGTTTTGCCGCACACTGAGCCGGTCACAACTGAACAGGCGTCCATGACGCCGTGGTGGACCAGAAGGGAACTTTCATCAATTGCCGAAAAAGAAGCGCAAGAACGCGTCGAGTTCCCGGTTGCCTCAGTCGAGCAAGCTGAACGTCGTCTGGGAATGTGTCCAGCGGCTTTTGAAGTGGCGGAAATACTGGGTGATTATTTCGGCGTGATCAGCTATGGTCGCACGCAAATTGACGCCTCGCTCGCACCGAGCTATCTGGGGTACACCTGTTTTGCCAAAGATGGCAAAATCCATCCCAAGATTAGGAGTTTTCATATTCCTAACCAGCTCTGGGTGTATGACGAACAAGGGCATTGGCTGAATCCGTTGACTCCCTGTCAAATTCGGCTCGCCGATCGTGGTGTGCATCAATTATTTGACATCGATGAGATCAAGTATGATATTTGGGCGATTCCGGTACATGAAAATCATATCTGTGGCGGTGGCTGGGCTTGGTCAGAAAGCACCTGCATGGCAGCGTTTTTGTCGCATGGGGATTTGGTTAATGCGCTGTTTTGCATGGTCTACCTTCCACTTCACGAAGCGGAAAATTTAATGGCCATCTGCGAACGAAACGCGCAAATCAAAGGGCAATTTTTCTATGCCGAAGGCGATATGGCGGTGGCTACTTGGCTACTGAATGTAGACACGTCATCCTCGATGCCTACGATGTATGCACAAAATGTCAGAACACACGACGTGGTTCGTCGTGATGCCAATAAACGTCAGGAGCGGTTTGATTATCTGGCGCGAACTTCCTATGAGGTGGTGTATAATGATACGGTCAAGGCTTGGTTCGATGAGGGTAGAAGAAACCAGCAGCTCCAACAGGAAAAATCCTATCTGGCTCAGGTTGAGGAGTCGCGAGCGCTCTTTCGGAACAGTAAACTTCAGCAGCGACTTGATCAGAATGGTTATTGCCTGAGTACTGCTGGAACAAAAGCAGAACTGTACCGCGAACGCGTCGAGCTTTCTCCGCATCGGCATCCTCAGCGCGAGAGAATCGTTGTGCGCGAATTTCCGATTTCACCGGTCGGACTGGAAATGTTGACGAATTTTCTCACGCTCCACGAAGCGCTGGAAAAGGTCCCGGACGCCAAAATTACTCGCACGCTACCGAAAGATTTTGTGCTGAATCTGTAAATTCTGCTTGACACTCGTAGTAGCAAATCTGCTTGATTTCACGATTAACGAACCTTGCTAAACTCTACTTTACGCAGTTGGAAGATTTCTTAGGATCGTAGTCGATAATTTCGGCTTCGACCTCGCAATTCCAGAAAAGTACCTTAAACACCCGGCTCTCTCTAGAGTCGGGCTGTTTTTATGCAAAAATCCATCTTAAGCAAAGACCTCACGAGAGGCTATATCTCTATTGTATCACATATTATGCCAAAAGTCAAGAGTTTTCTCTTGTCGCAGAATGTGCTATAATAAAAAGTATTAAAAATTTGCGCCTGTGGTGGAATTGGTAGACACGCTACCTTGAGGTGGTAGTGGCCATTTTAGTGCTGTGCTAGTTCGAGTCTAGTCAGGCGCACCAGAGAAAATACCCATCATCTGATGGGTATTTTCTCTGTTAATTTTGTGGCTAGACGAGAACTATGAGCGAAGCGAATAGTTCGTAGGCAGTAGGAGCGCGAGGATAATCTAAAGTTCACTTTAGATTATTTGGGCCGCCGCCCTGCCGCTGAACCTGTGTTATAATATATCAAACAACTTTTTAGAACTATGGCCAAAAATCACGATTACGAATCCGGCTACCAAGATGGCCGCAATAACATGCCAAAAGATGCTCACAACCTCGATTACAAACGGGGCTATGGGAGCGGCAAGCAGGCCTATGATTTTTGGAACGACAAAGAGTTATACCCTGATTTGCTTAATGATTTAGACACGAACTATTCGCCTCGACCGGCGACTTCATCCACTGACGGCTCACTGACGCTGGGGACAATGTTTTTTGGATCGATTGCGCTCACTTTGCTGGCGTGGGCGTTTGTCGGACTGATGCTTTTTCTGCTCTGGATTGGTGGTTCGGCCGGCAGCTTTTTCTTTAATCTGGTCTTCTATGGCGCGCTTTGGGGCGGCATTGGGTTCGTCGTGGTGATGACGGTGGCCGGGATCGCCATGGCGATTCACGAAAAACTTCCGCAGCGCAACTCAGATACGCCTCAATCTGCTCAATCTAATTCAGTTAGCCAAGGGGACGAGCCTTTTTACAAAAAATACCCACCGGCCGATGTTTTGCAGAATCGGCAGCGCAAACAAAAATAGGGCAACCACTAGGGCTACCCTACTTAAGGTGCATTCAAACCATCCCTCAACTATCCTTCAAGCCATTCCTCAACTTTCCTTCAACCATTCCTCAGCTATGCCGAGATTCTACTGGCAACGCCAGTCTGCTTTGGGCTCATACATCGAAAGATCTTCTCCGGCGTCAAATTTTTTGATGAGTGTCAGCGTCTCTTCCTCCGAAAAATTTTCTTCCAAATAATTCGCATAAAAGTTGACCCAGCGCTCATACTCTTCGCTGTCAACGTCCAAACGATGCTCGCTGGACGGCGTGCCCATCTTGATACCGTTCTTTTCGCAAATCCGATAACCCACATAATCGGCCGCCAAGCTATAAGTATGTTCGATTACCTCAACCTCGTTTTGTTGGAAGTGATTAACCAGATTACTGTAAGCCTCCTGATGCAAGCCGTGCTTCTGAGCTTTTTCCACGGCGTTCATCCGCGTCGAAGCAATATCGGCCACCAGCATAAAAAGTTCCAGATTGCTAGCACGCTCTACCTGGTCAATATTACAAAAACTCGGATCCAGCCCATAAATTCCCTCGTACTGTTCGTGCAGCTTGGCACGTCTTTCGCTCATCTCCTGCAGTGCCGGGTCAAGATAATCGTCAATACTCTGGCCATTATAGAAAACCACGCCGAACTTTTGTCCTCCAAGACAGCCTAAGCCATCACTGACTAGTTTCCGCAGAAAATCGCTGTCGTCCTGCATACTCCAGAACAGGAAATAAGACAAACTACCCCTCACTTCCGAAGTAAAACTGCAAATGACACGAGTCCCCATATAGTGATCACCGAACTTAATCAACTCCTCCCGACATTTGGCGGTGTCCGCCGGATTGTTCGGCTTAAACCCCATCATCAGGGAATGATCAGCTTCCTCCGCGTGAAGTTCCAGACTGAGCATGTGCTCGATGCCGCTAATTTTCTTGGCGGTAATTTTCGCCACGCCCGGCCCAAGCACTTTACTGAGGATAATCTCGTACTCATTAGACCTTAATTCTCGCAATAAGCGTTCCATTTTCCCTCCTTGCTGAGCAAAATTGCTCAAAATCTTGTAAAATTGCACTAAAATCCCAGCCAAGCTATTCCTACTAGTAAAAATAGTCAATCTCGGCTATAAAAACGTTAGAAGGCATCCAAAAACAGCCCTCTACCCTCATTATATCAAACTTTATCGATTTTGTCAATAGTTTACGACGAGTTGTAAACTATTGCTGCTTGCGCCACCCAATAGTTAGCGCTCTTTTTCCTGAGTTTTATCCTTGCAGTGCCAAATATAGCTCGTTTCGTAATCATGCGGACCGTAAGGCGCACGAGGGAAATAGCGCACCCCGGTTAAATTTACGTCACAAGAGTAACTTGGGTCGATAAATTTCTTCTTCGAATCAGCGTATTTGCCATCTTCAAACAACAACATTTGGCGCAAATAAGTTGTCGCAACGCCGTTTTCTGCATATTCTGGCAAAATTTCTTCCGGCTGGTAATTGCCCAGCAAGCGTGGATAAAGATAAGTCAAATAATATTCATCAGCCAGATAAGTGAGCTCTTTCTCGGCGACCTCTTTCGGCGAATCCCAAAGCAACGTGCTAAGCGAAACCAAAACCGCCACCGTAGCTGTAATAACACACCAAAAAAGCACTTTGTCGTCCCAAGCATAAGATTTTTTGGACTTTTCTTTGGTGTTTTTTGAAGATTTCACCGACTTCACTGGCCTCGCCGAACGTGACGCAGTGCGCCTCTCTAGGACCGGCGTTGTCGATTTTTTGTTACCCAACCTAACCATAAGTCTATTGTAGCATAAAATCCGTCTGACGCAAAGTTTTTGCGCGATTACTCAACACTGCTAGCCCTCAGAGTACACCCCAGCCTGTTGAGTAATCGTAATAAAAGAGCGATGCACGGATTTTATGCTAGAATAAGAGTATGAATACACTTTTTAAACGTACAAAAATCCTCGCGACGATTGGTCCGGCCGTAGCCAGCGCCGAGCAAATCGAGCAACTTATTATGGCTGGCGTTAATGGTTGTCGCCTAAACTTTTCGCATGGTTCTTACGAATCAATGGATCAACTAATTGGTTGGGTGCGCGCGGCTGCTGTCAAGAAGGGCCGGAGCGTGGCTCTAATCCAGGACCTTCAGGGGCCAAAAATCCGTCTCGGCACCATTCAGAATAATAATTTTGAACTGCACAAAGGTGAAGAGGTCATCCTTGATTCGAGCATTGATGATCACGATGGCAGTCTGACTTTGCCGATTCAGTATAACCTCGCGCCTAAGGTCAAAATCGGCGAGCCGATTTATATCAACGATGGCAAGGTTCGCACTAAGGTGGTAGAAATTGTTTCGGACACCGCGATTAAAGTTCTCGTGGAGAACACCGGCATCGTTGCGGACCATAAAGGGGTTAACTTGCCAGATACGGACTTCGGTGGCGACATTTTAACCGAAAAAGATCTCCGCGATATTGATTGGGGAATTAATAAAGATTTTGATTACGTGGCGGTTTCGTTCGTCCAGAGTGCCGATGACATTCATCAGGTGCGTGAGTTGCTTCGTAGCAAAGGTTCCGATGCAAAAATCATCGCCAAGATCGAAACCAAAAAAGCCGTCGCAAACGACGCTGACATGGAAGAAATTGTCAAAGCCACCGATGTGATTATGGTGGCGCGTGGTGACATGGCTTACGAGGTCGGTGCCGAAATCGTGCCAATCGTCCAGCGCAAACTCGTCCGACTCTGTCGTGAAAACGCCAAAGTTTGTATCGTGGCCACTCAGACCATGGGTTCAATGACCGAAAATCCAATTCCAACTCGCGCCGAAGTCAGCGATGTGGCTAACGCAGTTTTGCAAGGTGCAGATGTGGTGATGCTTTCTGAAGAAACGGCCATGGGCAAATATCCGCTCGAAACCGTCAAAGAAATGAAAAAAGTCATTCTCTACACCCAGAACCATTCCGAAATCAGCCCGATTCCGTACGCTCCGAACAGTAATAATCAGCATTACGATGCGATTTCGTCAGCGGCCGCTCGCCTCGCCGAGCAAATCAACGCCGACGTGGTAATTTGTCAAACCGCCAGTGGTGCTACGGCGCTCGCGATTGCTGCGCAACGACCGAATTTGCCAATTATCACGGTTACGCCGGATGAACGCGTGGCTAACCAGTTGGCGCTGGTTTATGCAAACTCAGCTTTTGTCCGTCCGTATGACGTGAACTGCGGTATTAATCTAGCACGCGAGCTGAAAGCTTCGGGCTATTTGCAACTTGAGGAAGGTCATGACGAACTAAAAGTTGTCATTGTGGCTGGTGACCGCGACCACGGTGGTACGGACACGATTAAAGTGAGGTACGTCTAGTGAAAACTCTCCAAGACGAAAACGTCGCCGGTCAGATCGTCCTCGTGCGCACCGATTATAATGTACCACTTGAGACGACCGAAGACGGCCAGACGATTATTGCGAACGATTTGCGCATTCGGGCGAGTTTGCCGACGCTGGAATATTTGCGTTCGCATGATGCGGATAAGATTATTCTGATTTCGCACCTGGGCCGGCCAGAAGGGAAAGACGAAAAACTCAGTCTCAAAATAGTTGCCGAACGTTTGGCTGAACTTTTGCCGGGCACGCCGGTGAGTTTTGTCGACGAAGTTGCTGGCCCAGAGGTAGAAGCGGCCGTCGAAGATTTGCCCGAAGGCGGCATTTTGTTGCTGGAGAATCTGCGCTTTTACCCTGGCGAAAAGCAAAATTCCCCAGATTTTGCTCGTGAAATCGTGGATTCGACGCACGCAGCGTTGTTTGTGCAAGATGGTTTTGCTGTGGTGCACCGGGCGCATAGCTCGACCGTCGCGATTACCGAGCTGTTGTCTAGCGTCGCCGGGCTTTTGGTCGAAAAAGAGGTCAGGGAACTTGCCAAAGCCAAAAATCACCCTGAGCAACCGTTCGTTCTGGTTATCGGCGGCGCCAAAGTTGAGGACAAAGAACCCCTCATCCAAGAATTCCTACCCAAAACCGCCAAAATCATCGTGGGTGGCAAAATCGCTGCCGACGGCTACCAGCCCGAAGCTGCAGGCGCAGTTAAAATTTACGTTGCCGAAGACTTTGACGAGGATAGCGCGGGCGCCAAACTCGATATCGGTCCCATCTCGACCATGCACATGATTGAATTTCTGCAGAACGCCAGAACCGTCCTCTGGAACGGTGTGCTTGGCAAGGTCGAAGATCCGACTTATGCCACCGCCTCGACGATTCTCGCTGAATTTTTGGGCGAACATCCCGAAATCCAATCGATTATTTGCGGCGGCGACACGACCGGATTCGTTGAAAATTTGCAGGCGGAGAACGAAAATCTCCAGTACTCCTTGATTTCGACCGGTGGCGGCGCGGCGCTAGAATTTCTCACCAAGCCAGAACTACCAGGACTAAAAGTCCTCGGATAGAAACTGGAGACTAGATTCGCTTTAGCTAGAAGTTGCTAAAACCTGAGCTTCGGCCTAAACCTTGAGCAAATTCCCAGCCTAAACCTTAAACAAAATCCTGCGCTTCATTCGCAAAAAAGAAAACCCCAGGGCGTCTGGGGCTTTTCTTTCCTAAAATACGCGTCGCTAAGTTACCACGACTAAAACACATGTCGTCAAGTTGCCGCGACTAAATACGCGTCGCAAAATTGCTGCGACTCTATTCTTGACAACCAGGGTTTGACCTAGGTCAAATTTATCTCAGTTGAGATAAATTGTATTTATCATAGTGGGTGTCAAGTTTTTCTATGAGCCGGTAGTTGTGCATCATAGAATAAAGTACATTGAAACGGCGATCGTACTCGGTCTTCGCTTCAGGATTCTCGTACGCAACAATCACCCAAGTCGCGTGCTGAACCTTACAAGTATCAACGCTTCTGACGTTAGCCCGGCTTTTGCGCGGTACGATTTCGCCATCAGTCAGTGCGGTGACATACTGATAGGGCGTACCATCGGGTCGCCAAGCCACCAAATCAACCATTCGATTGGGGTCAGCCTTGCGTACTTCATGAATGTTGTACTTTTTAATAAAAACCGAAGCCAAATCTCCAGCGACAAAATTCGCGTCAATCGATTTAGGCTTCACCTTGAGGTAAAGCGTGCCGTTCTCCAGTACAAAGAACATCCGGTGTCTTCCGGCCAGCTCCTGTTTGCCTTCGTTGTAACTACATGTCAACTTAGCAACTCTAGAGCCACAGACTCGCGAAAACTCCACTTCCCAACCATGAATGTTCACGCGCCGCTGGTCTTTACTGTACTCCGTGATGCCTTCTCCTTGCACCATCGAGCAGATAATCCCTGCAGTTGCACTAATTTCGCACATTACTACCATATGCGTCCCTCCTTGAAGTTTAACGTCCTTCGACTTATTTAAGGGGTAAATACTGCCCCCTACTTCTATTGTATCACACATTCTGCAAAAAGTCAATGGAGAAATCACCAGTTCAGTCTCCAAGCGCAACATAACCCCACTAGTTCAACTCCCAAGTGCAACACAACCTCGTCAGTTCAACCCCCAAACGTAGATTTTTTCGAGATTGCCACCTGCACAGCTTATGGTGACACCCTTTGCCGAAGTAAAAATCTTGCCACTCTTAATCTGATGTAGTATAATATAGAACAAAGAATCTATTATTTTTAAGGAGTTATTTTATGTCGATTAGTTTGTCTATGGAAAAACGCACTCTGCAGGGTAAGCATCTTAAGGCTCTCCGCGAGAGTGGTATGATCCCAGCTGTGATTTATGGTAGTGAAACCCCAATTCTCGCCGCCGCGCAGTATAACGCTATGGAAAAGGTTCTGCACGAAGCTGGTTATCACTCACCAGTCGAACTTGACATTGCTGGCGCTAAGCAGCTCGCCATCGTAAAAGATGTCGATATCAACCCGGTTAACCGTCGCATCATGAACGTTGAATTCCAGGCGATTTCGGCTAGCGAAGTTGTCGAAGCTACCACGCCAATTCGGGTGGAGAACTTTGACGGTTCTGAGGCTGCCAAGAAACACCTCGTTATCATGCAAGTGCTCGAAGAGATTGATATTAAAGCCAAGCCATCTGATTTGCCAGAAGAATTGGTAGTTGATGGTGGTAGCCTCGCTGGCGTAGAAGACAAAATCACCGTCGCCGACCTCAAGCTCCCACAGGGTGTCGAACTCGCTAACAAAGAACTCGATCCGACTACCGTGGTGGCCAACGTTTACGACCCAGCCGCCGAAGCCGCCGCTCGCGAAGCCGAAGACGCCGCTCCAGCCGCCACTGAAGAAGCCACCGAATCTACCGAAGAAAAAGCTGAGTAGAACTATCTACCCTGCTGCTAGTAGAACCTCTAGTAGTGCACAGAATCAAAATCAGTGCAAAAAATAAACCCCTTCACTTTTACTGAAGGGGTTTATAAAATGTAAACTTAACGTACAAAAAACAGTGTAATTCTCAGCAATGCGCGCCATACTTTGCTAGTAATCTTAACCAGAATCCGGCGTAAATTCCTAGCGTAAATCTGGTTCCGTTATAAGCTCGCCCAATCCATGTTGGCCAATTGTTTCAGAAGCGGATCGTCTTCGCCCCGTGTATTGAAGGTGCCACCCCACCTTTCGTCTATCTCTTGATAGGTAACGACTTGGCGCGGACGGCGAGACGCAAAGGCTGCAACTGATCGTTTCTGACAGATCATGTCGGTAATTGCTTGGGCAAAAATATCAATCACGCCGTAAATCTCGACTTTGCCCTCACCAATCTCCCGTTCCGGCCAATTGTCAGTGTGTCTCGTCACATTGTGCAAACGTCGACGAATCTCACCGGGCTTTGAGGCCACCTCAAAGTATTGTTTCTTGGTAAGACCAAGAAACATCATCTCCGTCTTAGTGTCGGTCAGGATGATACTGTGAATTTTGGCCGGAGAAATGTCGCGTGATTTGATTTTGCGCTTGGCGTAGGTTCGCGGCAATCTGGCTAGCGTATCGACCAACCAACGACGATGGGCTTTGATTTTTGCCTCAAAATCTTGACTGTCCAGTCGCTGATAGAACTCCTGCCTCAAGAAACTCGGCATCACGCACCAGCGCACCAAAACTCCTGAGAACTCGCGTCTGACTTCGGAATAATCGGTCAATTTGTCAATCCGGTTGCTAAGCAAAGCCACCAGCGAATCTCGGCCAATCATCCCTACGCTGATGCAATTGTTGAAACATCGGCGCTCGCCTGAATTTTTGTCCACGGTATTAATCTCATTGTGATAAAGATCTACCGCGAACGAACTTGGTTCGTTGGCAAAATCCGGCGACTCGTGCGGCAAAATATCCAGCAGATCAATAATCGGCTGATATTTAATCAGAGCCTGCGACGCTATCACGATGTGATTAGCGTGTTTACTCTGTAGAAAGCGCGTCACGCACGATAATTCCTGCTCGGCCTGCTTCCAGGCGTGAGCATCGTAATGGTCCGGGTTAATCCGCCGAAAATATTTGGCGTTAATCTTGGCCTCGGCAAACTCAACTTCGACGCCAGACTGTCCTAGGCGCTGCTGAATCTGGTAGGTAATGGCTGATTTGAGGCGTACCTTGTAGGCAGCATCGCGATCATCGCATTCAAAAATCAACCCCACCACGAGTGGCTTACCGCTGTAGCGAATTTTCCGTTTGGGCTGCGCGTTTGCAGCATTGGTTTTACTGTTTTTAAAATTATCCATTTGTCCCTCTCCTTCCAATGGATCTATATTCAGTCAGAGCACCAAAATCTTGTCATTTGGTGATGACCTACTTCCATTATAGCAAATCATGAGCATTTTGTCAATAGTTCTACAATAAATTATAGAACCTCACTCTCTAGCCACCTACCCCAAATCCAGCACGGCAATATTGCCACCGTTCTGACCGCTAGAGAGACGTTCGATTTTGGCATAATGCAGAGCGTCACAATTGGCTTGCAAATGTCGTAGGAGTGCAGCCTGGGCAGCCTTAATATTGTGTGCATCGCCTTTCCAGGTGGCAATAACTGGCATCTCTAGCGCGCGCGAAAAGGCGAAACTAATCGGCCAAGGGAATGGGGAATTCTGGCAAATCGCGGCTAAGTTTGCCGTGGCGATCTTAGACTCCTGGCCACCACTCATAAACAGTACCCCAGCCACGTATTTTGGCACGGCGTATCGCAAAATCGCGGCTGTGGCCATGCTAATTTCGGCTTTGTTTTGTAGATCTTCGCCGGTGACCATATTGGTTTTTAGGAGAACGCCGCCGAGATCGACGTGACGTTCGGCCATTTTTTCAAAAAGCGTACTCATGGTGCGTGAAGTAATCTCGGCATTTTTAGTAATATCCTTACCTAAGGCAATTTCGGCTTCTACCATGGCTACCAGACCAACTTGGTTGCATTTTTTCGCAAAATCTGCCAAATCTTCAGCCTTGGCCATGTCAGTCAAGAAATCTTCGCCGTCAAAAACCACATGTCGCTTGGCAAAGCGGTAGCCTTGATCATAACTACTGCGCAGCTCTTCGAAAACATGCTCCGGCTGGTTGACTTTTACCCCTGGCACTACGCCACGCCCAACCAAATAATTAAGTAAACTCTGGCGCTCGTTGACTTGCCAACGACCCACCTCGCGCGAGAGAATCACGCCATTCAGATAATTACCAAGTTCTGGCGTGGTAACCATTAGACTATAGAATTCTTTTTGCTCACGATGGCCGCTTTTAATGTTATGTTGTTGCAAACGTCGGGCTAATTTGCTGGCTGACTCGTCAAGCGCCATGACGCCTTTGTTGCCAACCATCATTGATTTAGCAATCAATTGTACGCTGTCGCGTTTCTCCAGATCTAACTTGGCATATTCTTGCAACTTCTCCGCACTCAGTGGACCATCCAGTGTGGCGCGCTCGGCGTTAATTCTCGCCCAGAGCAAAGCATCCTCTGGCGTACCGTCGGCTGCAATAATCCCCATAATTGTGGCGACAATGGTGGAATAAACCGTCAGGTGGGTCATCATGTCGGTCTTGTCGAGGCTCCAGAATTCTTCTGCGTCCGCTAGGCTCAACTTGCGCGGGCTGATGTGGCACTTTAACTGAGTGTTGGGCTTGTCGACTTCAATGATGTCGACAATTTTTTCTTCTTTGTGAACCGGCGGTTCGTCTTCGATAAATAGTAAATCCGCCATTTCGGCCAAAACGCGTCCAGCTGGGGTCGGGTGTTTTTCGGCGTGCACGGCAATTTTGGTCGAAGGGGAAAACTTGCGATAATTTTTTACCTCGTCAACTAATTTTTGCGTAATATTGGCCGAACGGTCAACCAGGATCCACTCTGGTCGACCAGTGGCCTGAGCCGGAATCCTAAACTCAGTGGCCTTGCGCTCGTTTGGTGTAAAATAAGTGATACCATTTTTGTAGCAGAAAATATAGCGATAATCTACTGGGTCGCCCGACCAAGAAACCTCGCCATCGCGCACTTCGGCCTTTGAGCCCAGCACCGAAGCCTCAATTCCTAACTTACTGAGGACCGCGAGCGAAACCGCCGCGCCGCCATAGACGCTAGTGCGATGAGTATAATTGTGCGATTCGCCATTAAAACCGAGTTCCAGCCAATTAATTCCATTCTCGTCACTCTCAAAAGTGCTCCGCCCACCATCAAGTTTAAGATAGACATCTTTCAAGACATTCCCAATAATCAAAATCTTGCTCATGCTATCATTGTAACATATCTTAAGCGTAATCTGGTAAAAAACTTTAAAAAACTACCTAGTTTATATATTAAACTAGGTAGTCTCTCATAGATCTCGTCAATTAGCGTACTTCTACGCGGACGCGTGGTACGTGCTTGCCGGAGAAATGGTTTTTCTTGGTCTTGACAAAGGTGACAACGCCATCCTTAGCGGCATGAATCGTAAAATTACGAGACATGTAGGTGCCAGGACCAGCAATCTTAGTTGCGCCAGTCTGACGAACGAGCACTTCACCGTTTTTGACTTTTTGGCCACCAAAACGCTTCACGCCAAGACGCTGACCAGCGTTGTTGTGAATATTCTTCGCGGTACCACCTGCTTTAACATGTGACATACTATTGTTTCCTTAATACTATTATTTCGCGAGCCACGACCTGACCTTTACGATAGTAAAGTAGACCGCCTTGCCCCAAATTATTCTTAAAACTCTCTACATTATAGCGCAGATTTTCTATATCGTCAAGCAGATTTAAGTGGTCATAATGCCCATCGGGCCTCAGCCAAGCTGGTACCGCCACGACCACTGGCGTACCAGAGGTAATCTGTTCGCTTAAATTCGTGAGAAAACCTCGCAGAATCATTTTGCAACGCTGTTTTTCTTGTTTTAACTTGATTTCGGCTGGTGGCGTCGACATCGGCTGTCCGAGAAAAGCCTCACAGGCTACCGCCTCAATCGGCGGCTCCCATTGGAAGTCAGTAGCATCGCCCGTTGCAAGTGTAAAATCTGGCTGAGTTTCCTCTGATGGACGGTTCGCCTGCTTCTGCTGACCAGCCAGCCACTCCATGTTGCGACGAGAATATTCCACCATGCGCTCATTGAGGTCGGTACCGTAAGGCTGGTACCCCATAAGGGCCGCCTCTTGCAGAACTACTCCTGTGCCACAGAACGGATCGAGCATTCGCGTACCGGCTGGCAGGTCGCCGCAGAGGTTAATCAGGATTTGGGCTAATTTTGGTGGCAACATGCCAACTTTAGCGTCACGCGCTGGTCGTGCCTGGTCGCGCTCGGCGTACGCATCAATGTCTTGCACGGCAAAAACTTGATACCACTTCTGGCGAAATTTAATCAATTCTAGATGGCAAGGCGCCCACATATGATTATGGAAACTGGTGGCACTAGAGATAGTGACAGCCTTATTTGGTAAAACACGCACGTTGCGACCGGATTTTGCCAAGATTTTCTTGAGTTTAAGCGCCTCACCTTGGGTACGAAACGGATTAGCACTCGGCGTATAGTCGGACACGGCTAGAGTAATTTTGCCTTCTGGTTGGGTAGTTTCCCAATTAATCACGAAATTACGCAAATCACCAGAAATCAATCGAGCGAACTTCTGTGTGCCGCCGAGACGACGTAGATTGGGCAAATTTTCGTGCAAAAGGGAAGGATTATGGTTTTGCTCGGCTAGTCTGAACTCGGCAAGTTCGGGCGAAAGTTTTTTTACATCAACAAATAAGCTCTCAAGTTCGGCGAGGGAAATTTCGGCTTGACGCCCCAAAACGGCGAGAAAAGAATTTTTATTCATCATCTATATTGTATCATATCGGGCGCATAAAAAGTCAAGAGTAATTTTTTAAGTGTCGCTCAGATGACAAAAACTGTGATTCTATCTTGATGTCGTCGATTTTTCATATTATAATGTTCTCATGGCAAAAAATAAATCTAAGTCAAAGTTTAGAGTCTCGTTCCGGACGGTGCTCTCGCTATTGACTTTTCTGTTAGTTATTTATGTAGTTTATGCAAATTTTGACGATATTAAAGAAGCGGTGTCACACATCGGCGAGACAAATATTCTAGTTTTGATGATGTTGATTCCGGAGCAATTGTTCATGTATTTCTGTTGTGGGCAGATGTTTTTCTCTTATATGGCGGCCAAGAAGGACGCAAAAGCTGTTTCGCCGTGGACGCTGATGCAGGTGTCGCTTGAGTTAAACTTTGTTAACCACGCTGTGCCGGCCGGAGGCCTTGGTGGGCTGGGCTACATCACGTGGCGGCTGAAACCATTTGGTGCGACGGCTGGACAGGCCAGTTTTATGTACGTGTTAAGGTATGTGATTACGATTTGTGCTAACCAATTCCAGACGATTTTGGCGATTATTGCGCTGCTCATCATTGGCGGAATCCCAGCGGCTGGGGCTTGGGTGATTGGTTTTACGGCGCTCCTTAGCGTAGGCGTAATCGCCGTGATTGCGATTGCTGTAGCGATTGTTAGTAGCGAGAAGCGCATCGAGTGGTTTGCTAAAACCGCGACTAATTCTATCAACTGGATAGTCGCTAAGGTGACTTTTGGGCGCAAGCCGCAGGTTCTGGACCGCGCAAAAGTCGACAAATATTTCGGTGATGCGCACGACGACCTCATGTTGGCAAGGCGCCACAAGCAAATGCTGATTCGACCGATTCTCTGGGGCATTGTTTATAGTTTTCTCGAAATTGCAACCTATTGGATTGTCGCGGCCAGCCTCGGCCGCCCAGATATTTTGCCACAGATTATGATTGGCGAGGCGATTGGCTCGGTGATGGGCGCAATTGTGCCGTATGGTCTCTATGAACTGGGTATGGTGGGAATTATGGCTAGCCTCGGAGTGGACGCTGGATTGTCGGCGATTGTGGTACTGATGACCAGAGTGATTGTGCTGGCTAGTACGATTATTAGCGGCTACGGTTTTTACCAACACTCGATTTCTAAAATTGGTAAAAAAGAGCGCGCCAAAATTTTGGAGCAAGACGGTGACTAAACCGTCCATGATGATGCAGGATAATCCAGACCTGTTTGCTGAGGATGGTTTGGACGGGGTAATTAGTGGCAAATCTACCTCAATCACTCAATCATCCACCGCAATCACCCAACCTGGCCTAAATAGCGAGGTTGTTGAAGCTGGGCAGTCCGCCTCAGTTAACGGTATGGCGAATTTGCCGCCCGGTGTTGACCTCAGTAAAATTAAAATTCTCAGCGTTTCGCGCTTTCTTAATGAATGTAATATGATGCTAGAAGCGGATTTTGCTGATGTGATTGTCGAGGGCGAAGTCGCTAGTTTTAAAATTAACCAGGGAAAATGGGTTTTCTTCGACCTGAAAGAAGGCGACGCTAGCGTAAATTGTTTCTTACCGCTGGCGAATCTGGGCGTGCCAGTGCTAGACGGCATGAAAGTTCGCGTGCGCGCCACCCCCAAAGTGACCCGTTGGGGAAGATTTTCGCTGACTATCCATCGACTTTTGCCAGTTGGGGAGGGGAATATCAAGAAAAGTTTTGAACTTTTGAAGAAAAAACTGCAAAAAGAAGGGCTATTCGACCCGGCGCGCAAGCGTCCGATTAAGCCAGGCGTTTCTAAGATTGGAGTGATTTCGTCGGTGAACGCCGCCGGTTACATCGACTTTCTCAAAATTCTCGATAATCGCTGGGGTGGATTAGAGATCTTCACTATTAACACGATGGTGCAGGGCTTGAATGCGCCAGAGCAGATTTGCCGAGCGCTGGATAAATTTAATGAACAGGGAAAAGTCGAAGTCATCGCGATTCTCCGCGGTGGTGGCAGCGCGGATGATTTGTCGGCTTTTAATGACGAAACTCTCGCGCGCAAAATCGCCGCTAGCAAAATCCCCGTCATCACCGGTATCGGCCACGAAGTTGACGAAAGTCTCGCTGATCTCGTGGCGGACGTCCGCGCCTCCACGCCGTCCAATGCCGCCGAGCGACTGAGTTTTGACCGACGAGCGGTTTATCTGCAAGTGCAACGCGAAGTGCGACGAGCTGGCGATGGTTTAACTGGTAGAATCAACGCTCTGCTCCGAGAAGTGACGACTAAAACTCGACAGATCAAGAGCGAAATTCTTCACCAAATCGAGCTGAAATCACGTCACATTGCCGAAACTCAAAAAATCCTCGCCACCCTCAATCCCGAAAACGTCTTGAAACGCGGCTATGCTATTATCACCGGTAATTATCGCGCCGTCGGCGAAGAATTTAACCTCATTACCGAAGACCATCAAATTACTGCCCAAGTTAAAACTATCGAAAAAAGGAGTAAACATGCCTAATCAAAATCCTGTAGCGCCGGAATCGGCCAAACCAACCATCGAGCAAAAAGTCCGTCAGCTTGACGAACAAGTCGAATGGTTCTATGGTGACGATTTTACACTCGATCAAGCCCTCGCGAATTACGAAAAAACTACCAAACTCGCCAGCGAAATCGAGCAGGACCTCTCCGAACTCAAGAATAAAGTCGAAGTGATTGCAGATTTAACCAAATAGTATAAAAGTTAAGTTTACAAAACGCCCAGCCTCACATATAATAATAGTATGCGAAATGATTCTTCAGACCCTAACTCGGTCGCCGGAGGGACACCTAATCCGGCTCATCTTGCCAACCCGACGGCTCCCCAGGCTATCACGACGAGTAGTGTGCCGCCTCAGCCAGTTGGTCCTACAGCCGCCGTCGCTAATACGGCACTTAACCAATCTAGCACACCGGATATGCCCGATCCGCTCGACATGCCGCGTGGCAGTGTGGTAGAACCGCTTGCTGCTCAGCCTTTTGGTCCGCTAGCGCCGGGGCAGGCTGGTACTGGACAACCAGCAGCGGTGATTTCTCGTCCTGATCCAGTCCCGGTTGTGCCACCTAAGACTAAGAACCGCAATCTGATTGAGACAATTGTTTTGGTGCTGGTGAGTATTGTGGCGGTGACTTTCATCGGTCTGTTTGCTTGGAAATACATTGAGTGGGATTCAGTTAAGACTAACGTCGACGGCCAAATTGACAAGGCAGTCGCCACCGCTAAGTCTGAACTACAGACTGAACTTGAGAATGAGTTTGCTGAGCGCGAAAAATACCCGTACCGCACCTTTACTGGACCAGTTGATTATGGTAGCCTGAGTTTTGAGTATCCTAAGACTTGGAATGTCTACATTGCTAAAGACGCATCGAACGGTGGAGATTTTGAGGCTTACTTCAACCCTGGCGAAGTGCAGCCGGTCGGTACAGGCACGATTAACTCTCTAAGGGTTACGATTAAAGATCAAGCGTTTGACACGGCGATTCGTTCGTATGACAACTATGTCAATAACGGCAAGCTAACCCTGAGCACGCGCCTCATCGACGGCAAAGTAATAGCGAATATTTACACCGGCGAACTGATGAACCAAATTCAAGGTATCATGGCCGCTTTCAAACTGCGTGACAAGACCGTCATGCTCCAGACTGACGCTAATATTTTCTCCGATGAATTTTATAAATTGCTCGATACGGTGAATTTCGTGGAGTAAAGATTTCTTTCGAGCGGCGTGAGCAGCAAGGGATTTGTAATTTATTGCAAAAGCTATTGAACTGCTGAGGATAGCGAACATAATAAAAATGCTTGCATTTTTATTATTGAGCGACGCAAGCAGCAAGATTTTTACAGTCTACTGTAAAAATCTTGACAAAACAAGAAAAATTTGCTATAATGGAAGTAATCCTACAAAGTAGGTGAGTTTGGGCTGTGCTAGAGAAGGTGCAGAGTCCTTTGTCAAGCAAAAAAAGGAGGGAGATTGATGACCAAAAAAATTTTTGAAACGTCACCAAACTTTATGATCCCGATGTACGGCTACATGGGGGAGAAGCCGGGTGATAACCTATCAATTGGTGTCAAACAGTGGCAGGATTATTTTACCAAGGGCTGCCATTTTGCGGAGGAAGGCTATCCGGACACTTATGACACGATTTGGTTTCTGCGAAATACAAATTTTCAGCCGTACTTCGAAGAAACCGAGGGTATCTGGACGCCGGATCGATCACTGCCGATTTTTCATGCGGCGGCGGTGTTTGTTGGCCAGAATCGGCCTCGGCAGATTTATCTGTTTAACTACAGTCAGGATTTGGACACCATGCTGCAGAACTATCCCTATGCGGAAATGGTTCTTGAGGATGGGCGTTCGTATCTCGAAGTAATGCGTCGCCGTCACGTGCAGGTTTTAACCAAAGATTATGGTGAAACGCCACTTTACCCGTCAGGCTGGGGCAGGAACATTCATAAGTTTGACGGTTTTGATCTGATATCGATGCTTTACTGGCAGAGCTGGGCGATGCGCGACGATTTTACCTATGATCGGTCGGCAAAAGTTCTGCGGACCATCGAACAAACGGTGGCTCCACAGCGGACCTTGTCAGAAAAAGTGACGCCGCTCACCTTGCCGTCGCGGTATCAGTACATTTTTGAACTGCCGGACGAGATGGCGGTGCATATTTATCACGTCGCGGTGTTCTATGAAACCGAAATGCGCGCTATCTTGCTGATACAAAACGACGCAATCCCGGCAGAATAAGCTAAAATCTGTTTTTGCTAATGATTTTTCTACAAACGAAAATCTCCGCCGTAAAATGCGGAGATTTTAACGCTCCTGTAGCTATCAATTATTGGTTATTCCAACGGGCAATAGCGTCAGCGATGACTTGCTTGGCCGAATCGAGACCTTCGAAACCTTTTACCACGGTAGAGCCAGGTTTTTTCAAATCCTTGTAGTGGTTAAAATGGAACTCGAACTGCTTGATGAGCTGCGCTGGCAAATCTTCTAGGGTCTGAATCGCGTCGCCGTTGTTGCGGTCGTCGGCTGGAACCGCGATGATTTTGTCGTCGACTTCGCCGTCATCAACAAATTTCATCACGCCGAGCACGCGCGCCTTCATATAAGTGCCGGTCGTGAGCTGCAACGGACTGACCACCATAACGTCCAATTCGTCGCCATCCTCGTCCAGGGTCTGAGGAATGAAACCGTAGTTGGCTGGCTTGGCAAAAGCGTCCGGCTCGATGCGGTCGATTTCGAACGCGCCACCTTCGATGTTGCGGCGATATTCAATTTTCTGTGTGCTGCCGACTGGGATTTCGATTACAACGTTAATCTCGCCGTTTTCATAATCACCAGGGGTGAGAACTTTATTAAAATCTGCCATAAAACTCCTTTTTTACCTCTCTATTATAACACGGCGCAGCATAAAACAGCCTGTAATTAGCGAATTTCGCCAAACTTAGTCACGACAAGTCGAGGTGAAACTGATATAATTTAGATAATAATAAAAGCGGAGGCGTCATGTCAAACCAATATCAAGACCGAGCCCAGGGAATGTTAGTTGGCCTCGCCGTGGGCGATGCGTTGGGCGCTCCGGTGGAATTTGGCTATTCGAGCGACATGATTCGGCAACTTGGTGACAAAATCGCCCATTTCGTTGACTCGCCGAGGGCGCCGGCTGGGGTTTGGACTGATGATACAGAAATGGCGCTTTGTTTGGCGGACAGTCTCTTGGAACGGCGAGGTTATGATTCGTACGACATTATGCGCAAATTCGTTGCTTGGAAAGAGGAGGGTTATCGCACTTTTTATCACGAGCCGGCTTTTGACGTTGGTGCGCAGACTAGACACGCTATTGATGAATTTAAGGATTATCCAGTTGTCTGTGCATCGGAACGCAGAGGCGAGGCGGCTGGTAATGGCGCAATGATGCGGCTCGCTCCGGTGATTATCGCGAATATTTCTGCAGATAATCTGCTGTTGACGATTAAAATGGCGGTGTTGTCTGGTTGTGAAACTCACAATTCGATTGCAGCCGAAACCACCACGGCGGTATTTGCCACGATGCTGCATGATGCCGTGCAGGGCTGGCCGAAGGACAAAATCGTTAAATTTTGTGCGCGTGGCCTGAAAAACGCCGAATATCAACAATTTTGGCGTGAAAACTCCGAGGCTATCCTAGGGCGCGCACGCGAAAAAACTGATTCTCTCCTCCGAGACTTGGGTGGTTACGTTGTCGATACGCTAGCGATTGCTCTCTGGGGGCTGCTAAATTATGACAATTTTTATGATGGCATGTTGGCGGTGATACGGCTAGGCGGCGACACCGACACTAATGCGGCTTGCTATGGTCAACTGGCCGGCGCCTACTATGGCTACTCGGCGATTCCTGACGAATGGCGCAAACAGGTTTATCTCGCCGAGGAACTTGTCGAAATTGCTAATAAACTCCTCGCTTTGCCAGAATGTCCGATTTTGCGGACGAGATTTGAGGATGATCAGAAGTTTGAGGAGCCAGAGCAAGAGGAAGCATAATAAAACACCAACCCAGAGGTTAGTGTTTTATTATGGAGCCGACTATGAGATTTGAACTCATGACCCCACCCTTACCATGGGTGTGCTCTACCACTGAGCTAAGTCGGCATATTAATTATTGTTGAAATGTTGCTGAAGACGACGCTAGAATGAAGGCAATCTGGGATTTGAGAATTCGCAGCGCGTCTACAAGACGAGCAAGAATTCGAAAAACCAGAGTGACTCATTATAGCGAGTCGATTGGTGGAGCAGATCGGACTTGTAAAACCAAGATTCCGAGAAAAAGTCGAACTTGTTCGAACTTTTTTGAGGAATCGCAGGTTTTTCTGTTTTCTGTAAGAAAACAGAACCGACTACCTTAGCAATGCGAGTGCTACGCTCTACCTTTTTTGTTAATCTGGTGGAGCAGATCGGACTTGAACCGACTACCTTAGCAATGCGAATGCTACGCTCTACCAGGTGAGCTACTGCCCCAACACGCCCATTATATCACACATTTTGCAAAAAATGTAAAAATCTCCCCAACTTTCCTCAACTTCTCCCAATTTCTCCCAATTTTCCCAACTTTCCCTAAATCTTCCTAACTTCTCCCAATTTTCCCCAATTTTAAAAGCCGCCCTAACTCGGCGACTTTTAATATAGAACCAGACTAAGCTCAATATGGAATCAGACTAAGCGATTTTTACCCAAGTAACTTTGCCATATCGTGGATCGGGTAGCAGCAAACACTTAAATTCTCCCTCCCAATAAGTGCTGCAGACAATGGTGCCTTTCGTCTTCTCCAACTCCAATTCGTTGTAGCAATTTACCTTGGCCATCTCCGCCGAATAGGCGTTCGTCCAAACCACCAAACCATGCTCGCCCACTTCGGGTAAAACGCCAATATAGTACGGCGTAATCTGTTTGGAGTGACGCTCGTCCTCGTCCATAAGGGTAGGAGTTTGCTCGCTGACCTCGGTGAACCCATTTCGCATCAGGTAATCTACCCAATCTTTCGAATCGCAGGGCTGACCACTGGGCCATTTACCCGTAGCAACCCTGATTCTCAGCGCACAATTACTGGTAGCATAACCAATCACCATTCTAGATGGATCACTGATGCGAGAATTATCGTCCACCACCAGCCCAAAAATGCTCGATTCGCCATACAAAGTAGCGCCATAGAGGTCAAAAGTCGGCGATAGCACCCAATTTCTCAAGAAAAACGCGTCGCGCAAGGCAATAGAATTTTCATAGTTCTTGCACTTTGCCATTTTTGCGAGATTCTTGACGTCTTTGTTGGCTAACCACCAAAAAATATGTCTTAATATTACTCTGTATGGTTGATAAGGATCCCATTTGGCACAGGAATATTTGGCACAAAAACGCGCCAGTCTTTTTCTTAGTTTCAAAGTCCATCCCTCCTATTTTTTGCTTTTTGGTCATCAAAAACCAATGCTCTAATACTATTGTATCACACATCCTGTAAAAAGTCAATAGAAAATCGGCAAAAACTAGCAACATAAATCGGCAGAAACCTGCCACGCGCGAATTATTATCCAGATTTTCTCGTTATGCGATTAATTTTTCACCGTAATTGCAGTTTTTTGCGAAAATCGTAGGTTTTTCGCCAGGACTATGCTAAAATGAAACTAACACGGTGGGCTAATCATTAAGTGAGGTAATATGGCAAAAAAGACACCGGACGAAGCGGAGGTAGCTGCAATCAATCGAGCTGCAAAGGGAACTAGCGCGCGAGCGGCCTGGACATCATTAGAACACACGGCGACCGAAACGCTGATTCCGACCCCAGAGGCGTTTTCTAAGTATGAAAAAATCATCCCTGGCGGCGCAGAGCGCATTCTAGAAATGGCTGAGGAACGCGCTAAACATGATGTCGAAATAGAGAAGAAAATCCTCGCCACCGATATTCGGATGGCGCGGACTGAGCAGATTTTGCTCTATCTACTTTCGACGGTGGCCTTTGGTCTAGGCGGCGCACTTTTAATCATGGGCAAAGAAGTTGCTGGGTTAGTAGTGATTTTGGCGGCGGTCGCCCTGCTCGCTGGCAAAGTTTGGTTGAAAAAATAAAAAAGCAATGTTTTAGAGCTGACCTGATTTTTATAAAAAGCCTGATTTTTGCAATCTCTTGACAATTAAATAAAGACATCGTCGAGTAACGATGCCTTTATAAAATGCGTGAGAGTAAATCTCAATTTTGTAGCTCCATCAACAACTTCCGTAATCCCCTAATCTGTCACTGAAAATCAAACTGTCAGATACTCCTTTTTAACGGCAAACTCCGGTTCGAGATCGGCCCAGTTGAGTCCTACCTGATCGCAAACGCGTTTCAGGATTTCTGCGTAGCCTTTTTCAGGATCATCCATACCCTTGCGGTAACGATCCTTATCCAGACTTTCCTTGGTCTCGGCATCCCAGAGACGACAGGTATCGGGGCTGAACTCGTCCATTAAGGTTATCTCTCCGCTCGCGCAATAACCGAATTCCACCTTAAAATCCACCAGAATTACCCCAATCGACTCAAAGAAATTCGACGCCTCTTCATTGATCTCCCTTATCTCATTTTGCAGGTCTTCATAGATGTCTCCATCTAATAAACCCAAGGCATAAGCCTGAGTGGGATCCATCATCGGATCTTTTAACTTGTCGTTCTTATAATACAGCTCGCAAGTTTGTTCATTTAGTTCCTGTCCGATCGGAACGTCAAAACGCTTAGAAAAACTGCCGGTGGCAATATTTCTGCAGACTACCTCGAATGGTAACTTTTTCTTCATCCGTTCCACCACAGAACATCTGAGATCTAAGCGCTCGACGAAATGCGTAGCCACAGTCGGAGTGTTCTCCTGAATTCGCGCGAAAAGTAGAGCGCTCACGATATTATTGGTGATACCTTTGCCCGGAATTACATCGCGGCGCTCCCCATCCAGCATACTGACATCATCACGGTGCTCCATGATACAGAGATCAGGATTGTTCTCATATGATCCATCCTCCAGTAGCACCAAACACTCGTATAACGAGTTAGCCTTACCATGGTAAAATTCCGCGCCCTTCTTGTAAATCGGTTTTTCCTGTTGTTGTACCATTTTTAATACCCTCCTTTTGCTTTGATATGAACATCAACATCCAGACCAAGAGAATTCTTAGCCTACCTCTATATTAGCACAAACAGTAATAAAAGTCAACTAGGGAATTTTGCACCAAGAAATATTTTGGTAAAAAAAGCAAGGAAATCTGTTCGGTTTTTGGATTTTCCCCCTGTTGAACTTGTGGAAAAATCTTGGCGAATCAGTCATAAAATTGGTAAAAAACAATCTTGACGATAAGCGTCAGCGTGATAAAATAGTATTAAGAATTCGGACGGATCTGACGTTGAGAGGCGCCTGAATTCGACTCAACTCAAGGTGGGAGAATATGACTTATTCTAAATAAAATCTCGTTGGCGTAGGCTAGACGAGATTTTTGTTTTGGAAAAGTGTGCGCAGCGGCCTCACCTACATGGGCGACGGTTTCTTGAGGTACGCAGGCAGCAATGGCTACTATTGGTCGCGTAGCAGCGTTGCATCTACTAGTGCGTACCACCTCGACTTCAATGCCTCTGGGGTGTACCCGTCGAACGGCCCGGCCAATCGTTACTACGGTTTCTCTCTCCGCTGTTTGCAGGAGTAGGGAACTGACTACGTGCGCCTTAATAATCTGCCAACATCGACTAGTTTTATGCTAAAATAGGAACAATGGGAACTAAAATTAAAATTGTTGACGCAAAAAGTCGGACTGAGTGGGATGAGTTCGTGACCGGACACAAAGAGGCGAATTTTTTGCAATCTTGGGATTTTTATGAATTTTATCGGAGCCGTGGCAACGAAATAGTGCGGCGCATTGCGGTCGAGGATATTTATGACAGCGACGATCAGAAGGTTCCGCGAGCGCGCAAGGTGGTTGCGGCGTACGCTGGCGTGGTGGAACATGCCAAGCGCGGTCGGCATTTGGCGATTGCTGGTGGACCGATTCTTGATTGGGGTAAGTTAGATCTCGTAGATCAGGTTTTTGCGGACATGAGGGAACAGGGACGTCAGAACCACTGCGTTTTTGTTCGAGTGCGTCCGCAGCTAGAACAATCGGCGGAGAGTGCGGCTCTGATGGCTAAACTGGGTCTCAAGAAGGCGCCGATGTATCTTTCGGTAGAGTTTGCCGGGATTCTCGACCTCAATAAAACCGAGGATGAACTGCTGGTTGGTATGCGGCAGCGTCTGCGTCGGGCGCTCAGGAAAGGTGCTAAGGCAGGTATCACTATCGAAAAAAGCACTAATCCGGCCGACATCAAGCGTTTTTACCAGATTGAACTAGAAACGGCGGCGCGGCATGGGTTCGTGGAGTTTTCGGAAGATTTTTTGACCAAGCAGTTTAGCGCTTTTGCTAAAAACGGTGAGGCGGTGCTCTACATCGCCAAGCTAGGCGAGGAGATTTTGGCGGAGAATTTCATGATTTTCTACGGCAACGAAGCCTCTTATCATTATGGTGTGAGTTCGGAACTTGGCACCAAGCTCTCCGGCGCGCCGCTTCTGCACATGGAAGCGATGCGTGACGCCAGGAAGCGCGGCATCGAACGCTATAATTTCTGGGGGATTGTCGGGGAAGACGAAACTTGGCACCGCTTCTACGGCGTGTCGCAGTTCAAGCGCGGTTTTGGGGTGGAGGAACTTCACTATACCCCGGCGCATGATTTGGTGATTCGACCAGGGAGATATGCTCTCACTAAAGCTTTTGAAAAAATCCGTAAAAAGATTCGGCACGTGTAGGAAGATGTCATGCCAAATCAAATATTAAAATGTGCTTAATATTATCAAAAGCGTGTTATAATAGAACAAACTAGGAGGTAATTTTTATGGCGCATATCAAGCGTAAGTATATTGACAGCCATTGGGCAGTATTCATCGTACAGGGTGTGGTGATGCTACTGTTTGGTTGTTTGACCCTTTTTACATCAAACAGTAATTCTGCCAGTCTGATTCCGGTGATTGGCGTGTCGCTCGTAGCACTCGCGATTGTGGAGTTTGCTAACTCGATCTATCGGAGTTTCACTCAGCAGGGCTGGGTGGTTTCGACGCTGGTGGCGGTTTATGATGCGGTGTTTGGCATCGCGATCATGTTCCTGATTAACGAGTCGATGGCTTGGCATCTTGGACTGTTAGCCGCTTACACTCTGATCAGAGGTATTTTTGAACTTCTGATCGGTACTCGAACCACAGTTGACCCGACCGACCGGTTCATCTGGGTGCTTTGTGGGTTGTGCGGTATCGTGTTTAGCGTGGTAATCTTTAACTCTGGTCACCTTGCGAATGTGGATTTCGTGCGCTTCTTTGGGGCGTATATGCTCATCTTGGGGGTTTCGAGCTTAATCTATAGCGTACATAACCGTGATCAGCAGCGCGAAGACCGTGAGGCTCGGCGAGAAGTCGCTAAAGAGGCGCGTAAGAAAATTACCCCTAAGAGCAAATCAACTAAAAAGTAACTTAAAGAACGTTGGTGGGCGACTGATTTTATAGATGAAGTATGCTATAATCGAAGTATCAGTTTTGAAGGAGAAAATGATTTTATGAACTACCGAAAACCAACTAAAGCGATTATTACCGATGCTGGATGCGCGACGAGGTTTTTGCCGATTACTAAGACGATTCCTAAGGCCATGCTACCGCTCGGCAATAAGCCAATCATGCAAATCGTGGTCGAAGAATGTGCTGACGCCGGTATTGAGGAGATTATTATCGTCGCTACGCCAGAGGGTCGCACGATTTACGAAAATTATTTTGCCGATAGTGCGACGCGCGTGCGTAAACTGCTTAAATCTCAGGGCAAAGAAGAGCGTTACGAGCCGGTTGAGGCGGTGCTGAACCTGCCAAAAATTACCGTAATTGAGCAGGACGCTTCTTATCCTTATGGTAACGGTTCGCCGGTGGCTTCGGCGCGTGATTATATTCAGGACGACGAGGCCTTTGTGGTGGTGTATTCGGATGACGTGGTGTTCGGCAGTTCTGATGTAAAAACTCTGATCGACAGCTACGAGCAACACCCAGAGGCGAAAGCTATCATCATCGCTCAAGAGATGCCGCGCGAAGTGCTGAACAAATACGGCATTGTGCGTTTGATGGATGACGGCAAGATGGTGCTGAAGAATATCGTTGAGAAGCCAAAAATCGAAGATGCCCCATCCAATCTCACTAGCTACGGTCGCTATTTGTTGACACCAGAAGTTTTCCAGTATCTTAACCCTAAGAATACCGGTCTGGATGGCGAACTCTGGACAGTGGACGCTATTACTAAGATGGCGGTCGACGGCGAAGTCTACGTCGAAAAAACACGCGGCGAGTGGGTAACCACCGGCGACCCGAAGAACTACGCTATCGCTAGCCTTAAATGGGCGCTCGCAGACAAAGATTGTGCCAAAGAATTAAATAATTTTATCAATAAGGAGGTTAAAAATAAATGAACGTTGCGGAGTGGATTCTAGTCGTCATCTTGAGTGTTACGCTGTTCATCTTCTTGGTGGTGGGGATTGTCCTCATCGTGAAGCTAATCATCTTGGCCGGCGAAGCTAAGAAAATCGTCCTGACCGGACAGGGAATCGCGACTAAAGCCGACGACATCATTGACAATGTCAAAGGTATGACCTCAGTGGGCGGAATCGTGAAGACTTTTGCCAATCGCGTCATTAGTGAACAAGAGCGTCGCTATGCCAGTGAAGATGCAGCGCGTGACGCAGCCGAAGAAGCCGAACGTGAAGCTGCCGAAGCCGTGGCTAGGGCTGAGGCCGCTCGTAAGGCCGCGGAGAAATCCACCAACGCCGGACGCAAAACTTCTACCAAGAACGCAGGCAAGAAGTAGGAAAGCTGCTGGAGAGGGAGTGGAATTAGAGTTTTCGCGATTCTAATCAATAAAAATACTGCCTCTAGGGGCAGTATTTTAAAGTACTACATTTTGCTTGTCGGCGTAGGTTAAGCTCTAGCGATAAGACCACGACTGTTTACCGAGACAAGGTTATGGCGATGAGCTTAGGCTCATTTTTCTGCTGTCTTGAATATCTCATCGATGCACTGAGTTAACATTTTGGTCACCAGATTACTCATCTCTTCCTCTTCTGTCTCTTCTGTCTCGGCCATGTCGTCAGCCGTCGCCGTCACGTGGTTATTAGAGTTTGCGCAATAATTCGCCACCAGAGTATCAGTGGGTTTCACCTCAAACTTGATGCCAAATTTTTCGGCTGCAGTCGCGCAACGCATAAGGCTGAGCTCGTCCAAACGATCCTGTATGAGATAATTAAACAATGTCTGGTTGGACACCAGCATTGCTAGATAGTTCGCGGTCGGCGTATTCTGCATGGCGTCAGTTACTTCGCTAGGCTGCGCATTAACATCGCCAAGTCCCTGAAGAACGAAACAGATATTTTCTGCTACCACAATCGATTGCGACTCTTGGAGACGCACACCCACGGCAACATCGGCAGTCGAAAACGCCGAGATATAATGGTCGGGATGGTTGTGGATGGAAATGCATCCGGGATGTTGCTTCACCAGTCGACGTTGCTCACGTGTTAAGCACACCTGATCGGGCCTGAGCTGCGTGGCCTCAGCTAACTTCTCGCCACTAGGTGAAAAATACGCTATGTATTCCACCGGTTCATTGCGTAACCCTTCAATCACCTCCGCCAGAGTCTTACCACGATTTGCCGCCACCGGATCTTCCAGCCAACCTTGACGGTACTCGCAAATTCTGCGTTTCGTGATAGTCGCTAGGAGCGCGCCAAAAACCAGAGTTAACATGGCATAATAGCCAACCAAAATAAAAAACACCATGCTATAAAAAATGGCTGATCTGGTTCCTGCAGCAACCTCAAGAAATTCCGGATAGTGAAACCACACGTCAACGTCATGGCTAACAAGGCCAGAGATACAATATTGAGTTTGGTGGACGTCTTGAGATTTTCTCTCAAGAAATTTTTGAGTTTTTGCACGATAATCCCTCCTCATTATCAATGATACGTAGAAAATACCTACTCTCTCTATTGTATCACACTTAGGGTAAAAAGTCAAGAATTTTAGGCGATTTTGGCGCGGAATTGGCAAGGTTTTTGGGCAAAAATTGAGGGCCGAGATACTTGTATCTCGGCCCTGCTAACGTTAGCAAGAATTTTTGAACTCACGAAATTTTACAGTTTAATTCTAAAGCTTAATCTGTAAGATTTTACGATGATTTTTGGCTTAAGCTACACGGCTCAACTTCACAACTTAACTTTACAGTTTAATGTTAAACAAACCTCTGAGCTGGTTCACGATGTCTTCGCTTTTGGCATCAATCATTTCGGCTTCTTTGAGCGCGCTTAAAGTTTGTAACTCGCTCCGAGCGCGTTCGCCGGTCAGGTCTAAGTTGTAGCCGATGGTGTAGATTTGCACGTCGAGGCCATCAACGATATCGATAACTTTGTCCAGTTCGAAACCGTCCAGCTGCTCGCCATCTGATAAAACAAACATCATCAGCTGAGCATCAGGCACTTCGGCAGCTTTTTTATACAGCATGTCGAGAGCGACGAGTACGGCATCGTAAGTTGCTGTGCCTCCGCCGCTGCTCAAATCATGCACGGCGCCGGCGAAATAGGCCTGCTGAGTGGCGTCGAATTTGGCGATTTCCAAATTTTTATAAACCCGATCCGAATAGGAAACTAAACCGATATAGTTCTCTTCATTGATGAACTCCATGGTCGCCAGTAAGGATTTTTGCAAAGAAGTCAAAGCGCCGTTTTTGCGCATGGAACCTGAAACATCGGCCACGAAGACGGCCAAAATTGGCTTGCCACCGTCTTTGGTCTCTTTCCAAATTTGTTGAACCGACCAATAATCGGCGCCAGTCATGTTGGTCTTAGGACTGACGTAATCATCGTGCCGGTTAAAACCTTTGGATGTGGCGATTTTTTGCGCTTCGTCACTTAAGCAAAACTTTACGAACTCGCGCGCTACAGCCTGTTCATCTTCGGACGCATAGTCAAAAGTATAAACCGGATGATCATGGCGTATGCCAAAGGGAATATAAACAAAATCCCTTAGTTCCGGAGCATTGATGTAAGCCTGCTCCTCCATCACCATAGCTTTGAGCACGCCGTTGATGGCGTTTTGTTGCAAAACTGCCGTGGTGTAAGCAACCGAAGGCGCATTTTTCTGGTACTCAAGCAATTTCTGGGTAGCGGAACTGGACAACGGATTGGCCGGATCGAAACTTTCTAACATTCGAGCGGTCATATTGAGTCCAGTTGATGATGTGTAAGAATTAGCATTACCAAAAGTCAAATCACCGGCTAAACTTGCCTCCATGACTTTGGCTACCGTGACCTCACCGTATTTTTCTACGAATTCATCATGGGTCGCTTTTTCCATCAGAATACCAGCAGTGTTGCCGGCCATGCGGTCGGTTAACTTGATTGGGGTAAAACCTTTGGCTTCCAGCATATCTGCCCAAACGTAAAAAGAGGGCAAATAAACCGTTGGTCGATAATCGCCATTTACCATGTAGGTGACTACTTCGCCAGAAGTGATTTTGCGGACCGAAACGCTAGCGGTCTGGCCGTTGACGGAAATCTTTTGCTGGTTAAATTTTTTCGCCAGTACATTGATTAAGTCGTCCGGTGCTTCCGCCGATAACTCGGTCGCCGCAGCAATCTCGATGTCGATGCTACCTTTGCCCTGTACGGTTAAAGGGAAAGTATCAATACTGGCGAGGGAAGTCGGTGTGGTGCTACTGTCGTCAATGTATAATCTGGGCTGGTTGGTTTTGGGTTTGTCGACCTGTTCAAGTTTTATCTCTAACTCGGCCAACGCCTCTTCTTCGGTGTAATGGTTGCGTTGGTTATGTCCTAACGCACCACTGTCGCTAGCACTACCGCTGCCGCAGCCATTTAATAGGCAAGTTGCGGCCAGCAGTAACGCCAGCATACTGCGTAACTTTAGGGAAATTTTCTTCATTATTCATCTTCCTCCTCATCTTCTTCATCATCATTTTCATTACAGAGTCGTTCTCTGATAGATTCATTAAGGGCTTGAATTCGTCTCGTAACCGTGTCATCTCCGGCTTCATCATCATTGATCAAGTCTACCGAGTTTTGGATTAATTTGCGGACGCATTTTAATCTCTCGTCGTTGGCCTGCAGTCGTTTGTTGACTTTGGTCATGTCCAGATCTTTGAAACTGTCAGCCGCAATACAGAGGTTGACAATCGAGCGAAAGGCCCGGCAATTGCGACGTTTGATGTCGTTGGAAATTTCGACGGTTTCATTGAGTTCGTAAGCATCATTCGCCTGAATAAGAAATTGTTGCTTTTCTTGCCATTTATCCATTTGCTGAATTTGCTTGAAACATCGCTCAATGAGGTCTTTACTTCCCGGTAAACCATCCTGAATCATCATCAGAACTTCTCTAATTAAATTTGGATCAGTAATTTTCTTAGCGTATTTAGCTAAAAGTTGGGACTGAGCTTCACGTTGCTCGCGCCATTTTAACAACTGTCGGCGTTCGCGCGAAGCCTGCAAAACCGCCATCCCAGCGCCACTCGCTACAAAAGGTGTGCCCAATAGTGCTAGACTTAGACCGATTCTGCGGATGCGCCGAAAAACGCGAATGTTAAAACCAATCGCTAGCCAATTTTTTAGCACGGTGCTTGACAATACGATGGTTAAAATCCCGGCCACGCTAAGAATAATGCCTAAAATGAGGAGAAAAATATAAATCTTCCTCGTTCGTTCTTTCAAATATTCTCACCTCCTTTTTAATGTTCCTAACTATATTGACTGAGAATGCCGGTTAATCGGCTCAATTCCGTAGCCGCCGCATCTTGATAAGTGCGACTGGTCTGCTCGGCAGACAGAAAATCTTTGAGACTAGCGATAAACTTCGCGTTGTCACGCCGAACTGCGCTGACTAAATCGGCTTGGGTAGTCGTTATTGTTCTGGCTCCTTCGATTGCCAAGGTGGTAGCCACCTGACGTTTCCAGAGAGTTAGCATGTTATAAACGCTATCTTGGATTCTCTGGATGATTTGCTCGAAGGATTTTTGCACTAAACGAATTTCGGCTGCGGCTTGCAGACAAATCGTGCGCGATACTTTAAGACTCTGTAACCGCTCGCTAAAACTATCGCACCAGGCGGTGCGGTTGTGTTCGCTGAAGACAGTTGTCATCGAGGTATCATCCGGTAAGTATTCGGCCAAATCACCACTGCGTATCTTGGCCAGGCCTTGTTCGCCGACCATGATATGCTGGGAGAAATTTTTGTAATACTCCAGATTTTGTCGATACAAATCATCGAACATGCGCATTTCTGTGTCAAGCCGCAATTGTTTACCGGTCAAACGTTTTTCCATCCCTTCGAGCAAGGTAAAAGCGGTAAGGCATTTTTCTTGCAGGGATGCTAACCGTTGTGGCGACGGCGGTTTGTCCGCGCCAAAAAAGCGCGTTATCTTGTCGCTGAACTTGTCGTCGAAGGCATCATCAAACGCTTCAATGGTCGTAACCATATCAGTGATTAATAGATCCACCTCGACTAAATTCTGGGCCATGACTGCATTAAGCATTTGGTCGGCCGAGGCCGCAAAACGACGCTGCAATTTCTCGCCATATCTAGCGATAGCGGCGTGGCTCAGCGGATCAATCTTACTTGCGATGGCCTGTAATTCGGCCGGTTGCTGGTCGATTGATGCCATGATGTTGGACGCATCGGTATTTAGCGCACATGATACTTCTTCCATGGTCACTAGCTGTCCGGGTGGACCAGTAGTGTTGACACCTGACAATTCTAATTTAATTTCTGTGTTCATCTTTTCCCTCCTTCTTAGAACACACCAAACAAACCGATTTGTTCAATCAGTCTCGTTACCCTACTATGGTAGCACAACTTGCAGAATTAGTCAAGTGAAGTTCTGGTGCGCAGGGCTAAAAGTGCTATAGGTTATCTGTATAGTGGATCCCGGCTTGGCTAGTTTACCTGCTAATTCGGTGAGTTTTGTGCTATAATTGAAGCATGACGGAGGTAACGAAAGATTCAGAACCACTTAAAGTTAGTGATTTTGTGCATTTACATAATCACACGCACTATTCACTGTTAGACGGTCTGACCAAGGTTCCTGAGCTAGTGCAATTCGTAAAAGAATCAGGCATGGAAGCGGTGGCGGTCACTGACCACGGCACAATGTCTGGATTAGTGGAACTCTACAAGGAATGTAACGCAGCAGGAATTAAGCCAATTCTGGGGCTTGAAGCGTACGTGGCCGCGCGGCGTATGCAAGATAAAGATCCGGCTCATGACAAACAGCGCTTCCATATTACTTTGCTGGCGATGAATAATCAGGGGTTTGAGAATCTTTGCCATCTGATGAGTTTGGCGGAAACCGAAGGGAAATACTATCGTCCACGTATCGACCATGCCGTGATGGAGAAGTTTGCGGAGGGAATTATCTGCTTGAGTGGTTGTGCTGGCTCGGAGATTTCGGAAGCACTGCGCGCGCACGATTATAAGAAGGCGGATGAACTAGTCGAATGGTATCATGGGCTGTACGGCGACAGGTTTTACCTAGAAATGCAGGATCATGGCCATCCAGAATCACCAACTCACTGGGAGGTGCAGAATGAGATTAATAATAATCTCGAAAAAATCCACGACAAAACCGGTATTCCGCTAGTGGTCACTTGCGATGCACACTATCTGAGGCATGAAGACCAAGAAGCGCACGAAGTTCTGCTCTGCGTGGGTACGGCGTCTAATCTTTCTAATCCTAACCGCATGAGTCTGAAAGAGTTTGAGCTGCACGTGATTCCACCGCAAGATATTATCGCCCGTTGGGGCAAAACTCATCCCGAAGCCGTGCGTAACACTCGGCGAATTGCGGAGCGTTGCAATGTCGACTTGCAACTAGGGCGGATTCTGATTCCTAAATTCCCAGTGCCAGAAGGCGAAACTGACAAAACTTATCTAGATAAACTAGTTTTTCAGGGGCTAGTTTATCGCTATGCTGGCAAAAAACTCGAAGACACCCTCAACCTCACCGTTGACGAATGTCGCAAAATGCTCGAAGAATGCGACAAAGAACGCGACGAGTTTCACAAGATTCTGCCACGCATCGACTACGAACTAGGCGTGGTGGACAAGATGGGCTACAACGGCTATTTCTTGATTGTGCAAGATTTCATCAACTGGGGCAAAAGTCAGCGCATCGTCTTTGGTCCGGGGCGTGGTTCGGCGGCTGGCAGTATTCTGGCCTTCGCACTGAGGATTACGGAGCTTGATCCGCTAAAATATGATTTGCTCTTCGAGCGATTCTTGAATCCGGACCGTATCTCGATGCCAGATATTGATACTGACATTCAGGATACGCGCCGTGATGAGGTGATTGAATATTGTACGAGAAAATACGGCGCTGGGCGAGTTTCGAACATTGCGACTTTTGGTAAAATGATGGCTAAAAACGCCGTGCGTGATGTGGCGCGCGTACTAGAAGTACCATATGCTGAAGCGGATAAACTCGCCAAAATGGTGCCAGACCCAGTTCAGGGTCACCACGTGCATCTAGTGGATGCTATCCAGAATGTTCCAGAACTGCGTCAAGAATACGCTACTAATCCAACGGCTAAGGAAGTGCTGGATTTTGCTAGTCGTCTTGAGGGCACGATTCGTAACCACGGTGTCCACGCTTGTGGTGTGATTATTGCGCCGGACGAGTTGGACAAATTCTTGCCGCTAGAAGTTTCGGCCAAGGGGCCAATTGCCGCGCAATTCCCAATGGGTCAGGTCGAGGAGATGGGCCTGCTTAAAATGGACTTTTTGGGCCTCAGTAACTTGAGCGTGATTAATAATGCGCTCCGGATGATTCGCAAAGTTTACAAAGAAGACGTCGACCTCGTACATTTGCCACTCGACGATCCGGAGACGTACGCTTTGCTACAACGCGCCGAAACCACTGGCGTGTTCCAGCTGGAATCTGCTGGCATGAAGCGATATTTGCGCGACCTTAAAGCGTCGACTTTTGAAGATATCATCGCTATGGTAGCGTTGTATCGTCCGGGGCCGATGCAGTTTATCGACAGTTTTATTCGCCGCAAACACGGTGAGGAACCAATTACTTATCTACATCCGGGTCTAGAAAACTCGCTCAAGAATACTTACGGCATTATGATTTACCAAGAGCAGTTCATGCAGATTTCTAAGGAATGGTGTGGATTTACTGGCGGTCAGGCAGACACTCTGCGTAAGGCGGTGGGCAAGAAAAAAGTCGACCTCATGAATAAAGTAAAACCGGAGTTCATCAAAGGCGCCGTCGAAGTAGGTGGCGCAACCGAAGAAATCGCGGAAAAATTCTGGGACCAGCTGCTCGATTTTGCTAACTATTGTTTTAACAAAAGTCACGCTGCGTGTTACGGTCTGGTGGCGTACTGGACGGCCTATCTCAAAGCGCATTATCCAGACGCGTTCATGGCGGCGCTGATGACGGCCGATATGCGCTGGACAGATCGTCTCGCCATCGAGATTACCGAATGCAAGCGCATGGGCATTCAGGTGCTCGGCCCAGATATTAATCAATCTTATGGTGATTTTGGTATTGTCGGTGGTAAGAAGACGATTAGGTTTGGACTTTCGGGCATTAAGAGCATGGGGAAAGCCCTTGTCGAAGAATACGTTATCCCGGAGCGAGATAAGAACGGACCGTTCAAAAGTGTTTGCGATTTTGCGGCACGAGTTAATTCGAATAAATTTAATAAAAAATCTTGGGAAGCTGCGATTAAAACCGGTGCATTCGATAGTTTCAATGATCGCGGTGACTTACTGTTTAATCTTGAACAAATCCAAGCGTATGGAGCCAAAAGGCAAAAAGATGCCGCGAGCGGCCAGACCGACCTCTTTGGTGCGATGGGCGATGCTGGCATTGTACCGGAGCCAGAGATTAAACCGGCGCCGGCTGCCGTACCCGAAAAAGACCGTTTGCTCTGGGAGCGCGATCTGATGGGGCTATATATTTCTAGCCATCCGCTCGATGCTTACGAGAATTATTTAGCCGAGAATACGCATGATTTTAGCGCTTTGACGCAAGAAAACGATGGAAAAGTCCTCACCATTGGCGGCATTATTAGCGATGCGCGAACTATTATGACTAAGAGTAATACACGCATGGCCTTTATTAAGCTGGAGAATAAAATCGCCGAAGTAGAAGTAATCGTTTTTCCAAAATTATACGAAGAATGCGGCGCGAACCTCGTGCAAGATAGCATTCTTAAAATCACCGGTCGAGTGAATGCGCGTGATCGAGACGGTAATTTATCAACGGATGTGAAATTGATTGCTGATTCGATCGAGGTGATTCGTGATGAAGTAGCGAGAAACTATCAACTAACTGGTAAAAAACTAGAAGTCCCAGCCGAAGCCGCGCCACAACGCCGTCGTCGCGCGCCGCGCCCGACCGCTGATCAGAACAAAGATGGCGAAGAAAAACCTAAGCCAGCTATGCCAGTTGCGGCCACTCCGCCAAAGGACCATCGCAACGAAAAACTCTATGTTTTGATCGAGAACGTGAACGATACGGAGAGCCTCAGTCAAATTAGAAGGTTGTGCGAACTTAATCCTGGCGTACAAGAAATCGTCTTAGTGCTAAAAGACAAAAATGGCAAGCGGCCACTCAAGCTACCATTCCATGTGGACGTGACCGATGAGCTAACTGGTGGCCTGAAAGAGTTACTAGGCGAGCAATGCGTTAAAGTGCAATAAGAGAGGCATAATGAATGAACTAGAACTGAACGGTAACGTGACAGAAGATGAAAAAGATTGGCTAGAAGGGTGGGGAAGTCTAACCGAAGAACCGTCATATGAAGAACGCGAAATAGGTGAGAACGAGACGAGAAATGTTGAGCCGGAATCGACTTATGAAGGTAGCCTCGCACTTCTAGACCAGCTGGCAGAACAGTTTGGTACGGAACCAAGTCAGGATTATGGTGATAGCGACCGCATGATGATTGCTAGCATTATGTGCCAAGCTAGGGAGTATGCGTTAAACGACGAAAAGAAAGATGCTGACACCGTGGGGCGAGCTCTAAGAATGAGGCTTGCAGACGCGGATAATGCTCTGATGTTGATGGACAAATATCAATTTTCGTCAGCACAGAAAGAAGCGGCTTTTGCGACGCGTCGTAATGCTCAGCGCGCACTTGACGAGTATGTTAGGGCCTACGGGGACGTGTCATCTCAGGAAGAATTTGATCATGTAGAAACAAGTGTGCCGCAAGTAGAAGATGAGACTCCGGTCCAAAATAGTCTGACTTTGCCAGGGGATGTGATTAGCTAACATAGTAGTAATGATGCGTGAGCGCCTTGAGGATGCAACGGAAAAAGTTACTTGGGATTAGAAGCCCCCGAACAGCACCACTTGGGTTATGTTGTAAAATTTACAACACTTAATATATAGATTTCTTAACTCAAGCGTGATATAATAAAAGAGCTAAACTTACTGATATCGGTTTTTGAGAGATACTCAAGCCATCTATGGTGACCATGTGTCCAATTAGACTTGAGTGTTGATATTGGTAAGTTTAGCGACTGCACGTGGTCGCCATTTTTGTTCTGATAGAATATCATTATGGAA